>CACWIO010000008.1 GCA_902760855.1 uncultured Eubacteriales bacterium | reverse complement strand
TGAATCCCATGCCCTGCATTATGATATTCCTATAGATGGCTGCGTCCTGAGTAGGATAGTGAGAATCTGTGGTAGCTACCACGAGTTTACCAAGCTTATCTCCGATTTCAACGATCTTCATATTAAAGTCAATAATCTGATTATCGTCTGCTGCTTTGCCATCCTCTATTAGGAAGCGGTTGTTGCCTATAGGCTGTATCTCAAGATAATCGTAGTACTTAGCGATATTAAGGAGTTCATCATCGCTCTTACCATCGATGATAGCCTGATAGAGCTCTCCGGCTTCGCATGCCGATCCTATTATCAAACCATCTCTATACTCTTCAAGCACTGAGCGAGGAATCCTCGGTCTTTTATAGAAATAGTCAATATGAGACAGGCTCACCAGCTTATAAATATTCTTAAGGCCGGTCTGATTCTTGGCCAGTATGATTATGTGGTAAGTTCTGTTTTTCTTGATATCTATGCTGCCGTCTTCGGCTATACAGTTCTCGTCCGGATAGAGATATCCCTCAAGGCCGTATATTACCTTGATTTCCTTCCCGTTCTTAGCCTGCCTGGCAGCCTCTGCCATAGCATCAGGGAATGCCTGCACAACTCCGTGATCAGTGATGGCCACAGCCGGCTGTCCCCAAAATGCCGCCTTTCTTACTATATCTACTGCGTCATTAAAGCCGTCGTTATCACTCATCTTGGTATGGCAGTGAAGTTCTACTCTCTTTGCGCCCGGATACGTATCTTCTCTGATGGTCTTATCAATCTTCTTTATAGAATTTGCCATCATGAGATTCTCGTGCTCATAAGTGTCGTATTCTATTGAGCCTCTGGCACGTATCATATCTCCGCTACTGAGGTTGTCATTTATTTCTTCAAGTTTTTCATTGGAAATAAAGGCCTTAATTCCGAAAGTCCTGGCCTTCGATGCAATAAGTATCGTAATCAGAACTCTTCCGTTCTTAATAGGAATCGATTCTGTTTTAAATACTTCGCCTTCGATAACAGCCTTGTCCTTGCTGCCCACAAAGTCTGCAAGCACATCGTAATCACTCACGGCTCCGTTGAAATCTGCGCCGAGCAGCACGAGTTCTCCCTTTGCATTTGAAAATGCCGGCTTATCTCCGTTCTTTTTCTTAAAGAAGCCGTTTCCGTATCCGTAGGTGTTCCTGGATGTAGTGCCGCTGTTTTCAGTTCTGTCAGGGATTTGAATTCCTGTATATGTGTAATTAACCTTTACTTTCCTGGTATTACCTATGCGTGAGATGACGCGCTCTTTGAGCAGCGACTCGAATCTTTTGGACATCACAAAGTTGAGCTTGGTGTCTATTGTAATCACCAGGCCCTCTTCGCTATCGGACTCTTCGATTGAAATATTGGTAATCTCGATATCGATGTCCTTCTCGGGTTTGCCGCTCGCTTCGATCAGCTCCTCCGTATTCAGTATTTCTGAAGGGATTTTAATCAATTCTTATCTTTCTCTACAAGCTCTACCAGTCTGTCTATAAGCTTATCTTCGCTCACCTTTTCAATAATCTCGCCTTTGGCAAACACAAGGCCTTCTCCGCGTCCGCCTGCTATGCCATAATCAGCTTCCTTGCTCTCGCCGGGGCCGTTAACAGCGCAGCCCATTACCGCAACTTTCAGCGGTCTGAGTCCGAGCTCAATTCTCTTTGTGGCTATCGGCTCTAGCATCTCCTCAGCTTTATTGGCAAGCCCTATGAGGTCTATCTCAGTCCTCCCGCAAGTCGGGCAGGAAACGACCTCTATAGCCTTTTCTCTCATGCCTACGGTCTCGAGTATGCGTCTTGCGAAGAGAACCTCCTGCACCGGATCTGCAGTTAGCGACACCCTCATAGTATCTCCTATACCTGCAAGGAGAAGTGCACCTATGCCGACGGCAGACTTTAATTCTCCGTTTTTCGGAGTTCCCGATTCTGTAATTCCTATATGTATAGGCTTATCCGTAAGTTCCTTGAGTCTAAGATGGGCATCGTAATTCATCTTTACATTGGAGGATTTTATGGATACAACAAGCTGGTCATATCCGAGGTCCTCGATTATGCCAAGCATACGAGCTCCGCTCTCAGCTAGGCCCTCTGCAGTGACGCCTCCGTACTTTTGAATTATGTCCTTTTGAAGTGAGCCTGAATTAACGCCCACTCTGATAGGAATATTTCTCTCTTTAGCCTTCTCGACTACTGCTTTTACATTATCAATACTGCCAATATTACCCGGGTTGATGCGGATCTTGTCCGCGCCTTCCTCGATGGCAGCTATAGCGAGTTTATAATCGAAGTGTATGTCTGCCACAAGCGGCACGCGGACAAGTCTCTTGGCTCTGCCAAGAGAGCGGGCTGCTTCCATATCCGGCACGGCCGCACGCACAATATCGCAGCCCGCATCCGCAAGCTCCGATATCTGCTTGACCAAAGCATCCGTATCTCTCGTATCCACATTTGTCATGGACTGTATGGATACCGGCGCTCCGCCTCCTATTGCTATGTCACCGCAATGTACCTGTATAGACATCTCCTACCTCTATTTGAACAAATTCATAATATCGTTAGCTGTAATCAATATAACCAATGTAATAAGCAGAGCCATTCCGGCCAGAGTAGCCTTGTACTCCATCTCATCAGTGATCTTACCTCTGCTTATGATTTTAAGCAGTATGAAGAAAATCTTACCTCCGTCAAGTCCCGGTATCGGAAGTAGATTGAAGAACGCAAGGTTTAAGCTGACTATTATTAGCAGCATCATATAGCTTGCTACTCCGTAAGAACTGGTCTGATCAACAGCGCGCACCAGTCCAACCGGTCCCGCCACATCATCGGGATTTATACCGTCACGGAACATAGAGGCAATTGCCTGTACAAAAGCTGTCCCGAGCTCTGCGGAGAGCTTAACGCCCTCGGGCACACTTCTCAGGATATTCTTTTTATACATGCTGACTATACCGACTATGTATCTTTGTTCATCTTCGATATATTCTGGCGCGATGTCCTTCTCAAAAGTCTCGCCGCCCCTTTCAATCACGAAATGCATACTGCTTCCGTCTTTGTTGTTGTCGATCGCAGTCGTAACTTCTGTCCAGTCTTTAACAGCTACGCCATCAATCTCGACTATCTTATCTCCTGCCATAATCCCGGCCTTCTCCGCAGGAGAGCCCGGTGTTATTTCTTCAAGGGTATTGCTCGGAAATCCCGTTATTCCAACCACGACAATAGATACCAGCACGGCAATCAAAATATTCATCGTGACGCCGGCCAGAAGTATTGCTACCTTTTGCAAATTGCTTTTGCTGCTGTAAGAAGTCGGGCTGTCTACAGCCTCTTCCTCTCCTTCCATCGCACAGAAACCACCAAGCGGCAGAGCTCTGACCGAATACATGGTCTCACCTTTCTGTCTCTGGAAGAGAAGTGGGCCCATGCCCACCGAGAATTCATTTACTTTTACGCCACATAGCTTCGCTACTATCATGTGTCCCCATTCGTGAGGAATGACGAGCACCAGCAGCATTACCAAAAATAGAATTGCAGTTAACACTGTATTTATTATTTCCTCTCTAAACTGTTAGTCTCTTTCGCATCAGACAAGCTCTCTTGCCAAACGCCTTGATTCCTTATCTATCGCCAGGATATCCGAAACTGTCTTCGGGCGTCCGAAAGTCGCACTTCCCATAACTCTTTCTATGGTGTCCGGAATATCCGTAAATCCTATCTTGCCTGCAAGGAACATCGCGACGAGTTCCTCGTTGGCGCCGTTCATCACGATCGGCGCACTGCCGCCCTCATTAATGGCGGCATACGCGATGTCCAGACATTTAAAAGTCTTCCTGTCCGCCTTCTCAAAAGTGAGATTGGCTCCCTTTGTGAAAAAGTCCAGGCTCCCGTCAGTCTCCCTGTCCTCATCGCGTCCGCTGAAATCCGGAATCAGTCTCAGCCTGTCAGGATAATTCAGCGCAAGTCCTATAGGAATCTTCATATCCGGAAGTCCCATCTGCGCTATCACTGAGCCATCCATAAATTCAACCATGGAATGGACTATGCTCTCGGGATGGACGTGTACATCTATCTTATCTGCAGGTATATCGAAGAGCCACCTGGCTTCGATCACCTCAAGTCCTTTATTCATCATGGTCGCGGAGTCTATAGTGATTTTAGATCCCATGGACCAATTCGGATGATTCAGAGCCTGCTCAACGCTGACATCCTTCATCTCATCATAGCTCCTGCCTCTGAATGGTCCGCCTGATGCGGTGAGAAGTATACGCCTGATATCCCTATTTACACCGCTGTTCTCAGGCTCTGCATAGGCTCTGCCGCAGGCGCTACCGCCATTGCCCTCAAGGCACTGGAATATGGCGCTGTGCTCGCTGTCCACCGGCAGCAATTTTACACCTTTCTCACGACAAAGATTCGTGACTATCTCACCGCCCGCAACAAGTGTCTCTTTGTTGGCAAGCGCGATGTCTCTGCCAAGTGATATAGCCTCATATGTCGGGGCAAGCCCGCTTATGCCCATAAGAGCATTGAGGACTATATCGCAGTCCATACGTGCGATCTCGACCAGGCCATCCTCACCGAAATACACATCGAGTCCCGGGAACTCCTCCCTTACTCTCCTCGCATCATCTTCACTTCCGACAGATACAGCTTCGGGCTCAAATTCTCTGATTTGACCAATCAAATCATCAAACCTGCTCCTGCATGTAAGTCCGACTACTTTAAATTTGTCCTTATTATTCCTGATTATCTCGAGAGCCTGAGTTCCTATTGACCCTGTGCTTCCAAGTATTAGTACGTTTTTCATATATTCAATATCCCTGCAAGTCCGCAGATTGCGTAATACACAACCGGAGCTACGAATATTACGCTGTCGAATCTATCCAGTATACCGCCGTGTCCCGGAATAATATTTCCGTAATCCTTGATTCCCATCTTGCGCTTGAACATCGATGCTGTCAGATCTCCTGCCATCCCCGCTGCTCCTCCGACAAGGCCGAGCACGAAACAAATCAGAGCCGGATTGCCGAGTCCTGAATCTTTCATGAACAAGGTTCCGAACAGCATTGACATGAGAGAGCTTCCCAGTAGGCCTCCGACTGCACCTTCGATGGTTTTCTTAGGGCTTAGATTTGGTGCCATCTTATGCTTTCCGAGAAAATAGCCCGTAAAATATGCGCATACATCCTGCCCGAAAGCTGCGATTATGACAACCCAGATGAACAGTCTGTAAGGAGTCATATCTATCATCACCATATGATAGGTAAAAAACGGTATATACACCAATGTCGTGACAGTGGCAATCGCATCATACGGTCCTCTCTCGTTAATCTTCCAGCCATAAACAAGTCCTACAGCTACAACGAGGAAAAGCCATATGCAAATCATCATCATATTTGAATAAAAACGAGGAACTGCTGATGACTCTGCAGGTATGTAATTCAGGAAAAGCACAATAGTGAGCACATAACAAATAGTCTTTGAAGGCTGAACCTCCAAACTGTTCCATCCCTTACAAAACTCATGCACGGCTATTAAAGAGACAAGCAATGACAAAGCCCAAAGCCAGACTCCGCCGTAATATAGGACGAGAGCCAAAGGCACCATCATTAAACCTGAAAGTATTCTTGTTTTCATTTAGTTTCCTTTCGGCCTCCGAAACGCCTGTCTCTGCAAGCGTAGGCCTCTATCATCTCAGCATACTCTTCTTCCGTAAAATCAGGCCAGAGAGTATCAGTAAACATCAGCTCTGCGTAAGCTGCCTGCCATGTTAGGAAGTTTGACATCCTCTCCTCGCCGCTTGTCCTGATAATCAAATCGGGATCGGGTACATCGAAGCGCTCGCTGCCGGAATAAAGGTAGCGTGAGATGTCATCTTCCGTTAAATCAGCGGGGTCAATCAAGCCGTCCTTGCACTCAGAAGCAAGGGCCTTAACGCTTTTAAGAATCTCGTCTCTGCCGCCGTAATTTAAAGCGATATTAAACACCAGTCCGTCGTTATCTGCGAGCCTTCCCACCATTTTATCAATGGCATCGACAGAGGCTTTGGGCAGCATGTCGTATTCTCCGAAGATATTGATATGCACATTGTTCTCATCGAGCTCTTCAAGCTCAGAATTAACATACTTGACGATAAGATTAAAAATGCCACTTACCTCTTCCGTGCTCCTCTTCCAGTTCTCAGTCGAAAAAGCATACACGGTCAAGTACTTAATCCCCATATTAGACGAGGCGATGACTATCTTCTTCATCGCCTGCATTCCGGCATTGTGCCCCATTACGCGAGGCACTCCGTGAGCCTTGGCCCATCTGCCGTTTCCGTCCATTATTATTCCCACATGAGTCGGGACTGTTCTTCTTTCTTCACTCATATTATCGATACACGTGACAAGCGTGGCTTATTACGGCCACGCTGCATTTACCATATTTGCTGAGGATTAAACCTCCATCAGCTCCTTTTCCTTGTCGGCTATCATCTCGTCGATTTCTTTCATAGCCTTGTCGCAGGTCTTCTGAGTCTCGTCTAGATCTTCCTTGAGATCGTCCTCAGTAATCTCTCCGGCCTTCTGCGATTTCTTGAGCTCTTCGTTGATATCACGTCTCATATTCCTGACAGCGACCTTAGCATCCTCACCGTAGCCCTTTACGACCTTGGTCAGCTCCTTACGTCTCTCCTCGGTCAGCTGCGGTATGGCAAGCCTTATAACCTTTCCGTCGTTAGCAGGCGTGATACCGATATTAGCCTCATTGATGGCTCTTTCGATGTCGGCAATCGACTTAGGGTCGAACGGTGCGATCATCAGCGAGCGAGGATCCGGCACGGATACGTTGGCCAGAGCCTTAAGCGATGTCGGCGTTCCGTAATAATCCACCATTACCTTGTCCAGGAGCGCAGGATTTGCGCGGCCCGCTCTTACGGTGTTGAGATTTTCTTTAAGATGTCTCTTAGTGCTTTCGATTCTTTCTTCAAGTGATTTCTTCTCAGCCATAACAACCTCCTAGTGTATGAGTGTTCCTACGTTTTCTCCGTTGATAACTTTCATGAGGTTACCCTCTTCTGCGAGGGCAAATACATAAATCCTCGTTCCTGTATCTTTGCACAGAGTCGCGGCCGTGAGGTCCATGACCTTGAGGTCGCGGTCTATGATATCCATGTATGTGAGTTCCGAGAATCTCTCAGCATTTGGATCTTTCTTAGGATCTGCAGAATATACCGCATCGATGTTCTTAGCCAGAAGCAGTACGTCAGCCCCTATCTCAGCTGCTCTGAGAGCTGCAGTGGTATCAGTTGTAAAGAACGGGCTTCCCGTGCCGCCTCCGAATACTACTACTTTTCCTTCGTTCAGGTAGTCGAGAGCTTTGCGTCTTGCATATCCCTCAGCCATATCCCTGATTTCAATTGAAGTCATTAGCTTGGCAGGGCAACCGACGGAAAGGAGTGCGTCCTGAAGCGCGAGTCCGTTCATAACCGTCGCGAGCATGCCCATGTAGTCGGCTGTAGGCTGGTCTATATTACCGCCTGTCCTGCCGCGGAAGAAATTACCTCCTCCGACGACCACACCGACCTCAACTCCGGCTTCTCTGATTTCCTTTATCTGTCTGGCGACCTTCTCGAGCTCCGCGTCATTTACACCGAACTTATCCTCGCCTGCCAGCGCCTCGCCGCTGACCTTGATAAGAACTCTTTTATACTTAATACCCATGTAAATACTACCTCATAGTAACTATCCGCAGATTTGCTCTGATAAACTTCTTGCATTTAACAGAACATGCATCCGCGGATAATTGTAACATTTTTGCGTGCTTATCTCTATACCGATAAGCTATTTGGATTCATGTTGTTTCTCTATTTTTCGAATTTCTTTGGTGCGAATCTCCTCGCAGATTGAATTCGTAAAATCGTCGAGAGTTTTTACGCCTTCGTCTCCTTGATATCTGGATCTTACAGACACTTTACCCTCTTCGGCTTCCTTTACGCCGATTACGAGCATGTATGGAACTTTCTCCATCTGAGCTTTACGAACTTTATATCCGATTCTCTCACCGCTTCCATCAACAGTAACCTCAACTCCGTTCTTTCTGAGCTCCTTGAGAACTTCTTCCGCATAATCAATGACACTGTCGGAAATCGGCAGGATTCTGACCTGCTCAGGGCAGAGCCATGTAGGGAGATTGCCGGCATATTTTTCAATCATCCATGCGAGAGTACGCTCATAGCATCCGATAGATGTCCTGTGGATGATGTAAGGGCGCTTCTTCTGTCCGTCTTTATCGATGAAATACATGTCATAGCGCTCAGCAAGCACGGTGTCGAGCTGAATCGTGATCATTGTATCTTCTTTACCGTAAACGTTCTTAGCTTGAATATCGAGCTTAGGACCGTAGAAAGCAGCCTCGCCTACCTCCTCTGTGAACTCGATTCCTACCTCGTTGAGGACGTCTCTGATAAAGCCTTCGTTGTACTCCCATTCCTCTGCAGTTCCGAGGTAATCCTCTGCGTGCTCAGGATCCCATTTTGAAAGACGATATGTTACGTCCTCTTCGAGACCGAGAGTAGTCAGGCAGTATTTGGCAAGCTCTACGCAGCCCTTGAACTCATCCCTAATCTGCTCAGGTGTACAGACCAGATGTCCTTCGGATATGGTAAACTGGCGCACTCTTGTGAGTCCGTGCATCTCTCCGGCCTGCTCGTTACGGAAGAGTGTCGATGTCTCACCCATTCTGTAAGGAAGATCCCTGTAGCTCTTCTGGCGAGCCTTGTACACGTAGTATTGGAACGGGCAAGTCATAGGACGCAGAGCCATTACATCAGCATCAGCGTCATTTTCGATGAGTCCGAGATCCTGCACGCCGCTTACTTCATGCGAGCGATCCTCTGCGTTCATGATATCTTCCATGTTGTCATATCCGAGCAGGAACATACCATCTTTATAGTGGTACCAATGGTCCGAAATCTTATAGAGAGTGGACTTGGCCATCAGCGGAGTTCTTGTTCTGACATAGCCCCAATCATACTCTTCCAGGTCCTCAATCCATCTCTGCATCTTTTGAATAATCTTGGTGCCTTTAGGCATGAAGAGCGGAAGACCCTGTCCTATTACATCTACAGTTGTGAACAGATCCATCTCTCGACCAAGCTTGTTGTGGTCTCTGTTCTTCATCTCAGCGAGATACTCAAGATATTCATTAAGATCTTCCTTCTTTGTAAAAGCTGTACCATAGATTCGAGTTAGCATCTTATTGTGCTCGTCTCCCCTCCAGTAAGCCCCTGAACTTGAAGTAAGGGCAAACGCTTTAATTGGTCTTGTGCTCATCAGATGAGGTCCTGCGCAAAGCTCAATGAAATCGCCCTGCTGATAAAATGATATAGTCTCACCTTCCGGAAGGTCTTCAATGAGTTCCACTTTATATGGTTCATTTCTGTCCTTCATGAGCTGTATGGCTTCTTCTCTCGGAAGCTCGAAATACTCAAGCATGTCTCCCTTTTTGATGATCTTCTTCATCTCTGCCTCAATCTTGTCAAGATCTTCTCTTGTCAGAGGCGGCATGTCGAAGTCATAGTAAAACCCCGTATCTATAGAAGGTCCTATAGCAAGTTTAGCCTCAGGGAAGAGATTCTGCACGGCCTCAGCCATTACGTGAGAGCATGTATGTCTGTATGCGTGCTTTCCCGCGTCTGAATCAAAAGTCAGAATATTGAGATCACAGTCATGATCAATAATGGTGCGAAGATCGCAGGTATTGCCGTCTACTTCAGCAATACAAGCTACCCTTGCAAGTCCGTCTGAAAGATCCCTTGCGATATCATATGCTGACATAGGCTCAGCATATTCTTTCTTGCTTCCGTCTTTAAGTGTAATAACCAATTCATTATCCTCCTTTTTTTAAGCTCCGCCATACGAGAGCGGAGTCAGAATTATTTTGAAAGTTCAGCTGCAACAGCTGTCTTTACTTCCTCCATATCTACCGTAGGTTCAAATCTCGCTACTACATGCCCCTCTCTGTCAATCAGGAACTTAGTGAAATTCCATCCGATGTATGTCTTATCTCCGTAAGCCTTATTGTTTGCATCTGCGAACTTCTTAAGTGCAGCATTCTTAAGACCTTTACCGAATCCTACGAAAGGTTTCTCAGTGCCGAGATAAGCAAAGAGCGGATCTGCGTTGTCACCATTTACATCAATTTTAGCGAACTGCGGGAACTCCGTTCCGAACTTCATCGTGCAGAACTCATGAATCTCGTCAGCATCTCCGGGCGCCTGATTTGCAAACTGATTGCATGGGAAGTCGAGAATCTCAAGTCCCTGATCTTTGAATTCCTTGTACATGGCTTCGAGCGGATCGTAATGCGGAGTGAATCCGCAGCCCGTAGCCGTGTTTACAATCAGCAGCACCTTTCCTGCGTACTCTGAAAGGCTTACCTCATTATCCATTCTGTCCTTTACAGTATAATCATATACACTACTCATAATAAATACCCCTTTCTATTAACGGTTATTTTGCAGAGTTAGTCTACTCTTATCAACCGCTGCATAATGTGATTAAATCACACTACTCTGCTGACAGTTCCTTTAAAAGGTTATAAGTCTGTCTGTAGTTCTCGTCTCTTGAGTTGGTGAGTATGCTCTCCATTTCAGCATATATTACAGGGTCCTTCAAAAGGTCGACTGCAAATCCCGCATAGCGAGTATCCCTGTCGTGAATAATCTCATTGATATAATCGTCAAAGGTCTTGCTGGTCTTATAGTTCCTGCCTACGCTGTCAGTGGCAGCATCGAGGCAATCCGCAACGCTGAGCAGTGCGATTATGGTCTTGTATTTGCTGTTTTGCAGTTTGAACTCATCCGGGTAACCTGCAGAGTCGTTGTACCACTTGTGATGCCCGCGAGCCATATCTGCATATTCTTTTGTTCTCTCATGAGACTCAAGTATGACAGCTCCCACCTCAGGATGCGTCTTGATGAAATCAAATTCCAAATCGAAGAGTCTCCTGCCGTATGTCATTACAGTCTCGATGATATAGATCTTGCCGACATCATGCATTAAAGTCGCTTCCTCGATGAAGTCGAGTAGCTCATCTTTTTTGGATTTAACTTCCTCAGGAGTTTTTAAATCGAGCACTCCTATGAATCTTTCGGGCTCCTTGTCAATCAAATGGGAAGCCAGGCAAATCGTCATCTCAGCTACGGTCTTTGAGTGCACATATGTAGGCGGATGAAGCGCAGCCATCATCCTAAGAGTCATCTCTTGTATATTAGGCGCACCTTCAACTTCTATATATGTATCAAATATGCAACTTATGAAAGTCATCAATGGTGACAGAATTGCAGACTTGGGCAGATTATATATGTATTTCGCAAGTCCGTTATAGAATGTGCGCAGGAACTCCTTATCCTCTTCTGATAAATTATCTTTATCAAGTAGTAATATGTATTCATAAGAAATGGTGAATTCTTTGAATACATCGGAAATCTTCGTTCCCCTTTCGCTGCCGATACCATATAGCTCAAGCAGCCTCTTTTTATATTCCTCCTTGCTGATCCTGTGAGCCAGATATCTGTTTCTGATCAGATACAGCTCCTGTGTATCCGGAGTGCATTCTTTTTCAAGATATGGGCATCTTTCATGAATCTCTTTTTTAAAGAGCTCAGTATAATCGCATATCTTGTTGACAAGATCATCCCGGAAGACCTTTTCATGTCTGAATTCCGTGTAGCAGCTTATATACTGAAGAGTTCTCACAAGATGATAATCCCAGTCATAATTCGGTGCCTCAGAGAGATAGAAAGGATCGCTCGCCAGAGATAATGATCTCTCCAGCAAAGCTATGTCCTCGGCAGCTTGTTTATCATGATTTTCGATAGTTCCCCACTCAAACAAGGCCGAAATATACCTGGAGTTAATCAGGACTATTTCCTTGCAATCTTCGTCCAGTTCTTTGAATTTCTCAGGTTCTAAATATTCTATTAACTGACGAGCAGCATCTATACCCTTATCTCTGTATTTGAATCCCAGATCATAGCATGGATATATGCGAAGAAGTGATGTCAATATTGCATAACAGACGATTACCATCGTATCAAGACATATGATAATAGTTCTGGAATCTCCGTCTCTTATTGCATCCTCAAGTAGCCTTTCCGTCTGAACATAGAGTATAGGAAGGTCTATGTTCTCCATATTCACCGGGTCTATGAGAGCATCCTTGAATGCCATCAAGGACTGCCTGCTCTGTTCGGATACTTTGTCATCAGATGAAACAACAGAAAAGAAATGCTCGTCGAGTATGCTTTGATTGATCTTAGCCAATTCACCTATACGGTTAAACGACTTGATTAAATCAAGCCTATACTCTTCGGCATTTGCGGTGTCGCTTATCTTGGGAGACGAGAGCTCCCTTATCATTGTGCTTAGTTCAATATATTTGTTTAAACCGTCATGCATATAGCTACACCCCTACTATGAGCTTAATATGATTATAGCACTCGCATTTGTAAGAATTAACTATTTTATCTAATTGCTGTAATAACATCCGGAATTGAAAGAACAGTATCTGATGCGGTCATGGAGATGTCAGATGTCATCTCCTGAGCGAGCTCGCCTGCCCTGCCGTTTATATAAGCTCCGGCAGCTACAGATAAAGTGAGATCTTTTGCATTTACACATAGTGCAGAGAGTATGCCGGACAGCACGTCGCCGCTTCCCGCAGTAGCCATACCCGCGCATCCTGTATCGGATGTAAAAATCCTACGTTTTTTGAGCCCAAGTGACTTTGCATACTCTGCAGGCTCACTTATATATGTAGTGCTTCCTTTGAGTAGAATAACTGCATTAAGCTCATCTGCAAGATTAGTTATTGCAGATTCCGGATTGTCCTTAATCTCATCTACGCTTAGTCCGGAAAGTCTCGAGAACTCCTTAAAATGAGGCGTCAATACAAGTGACGCCTCGGATTCTCTGATTCTATCCTTATTAAGTTTAGACATTGCATTTAAACCGTCTGCATCTACAATAAGAGTTTTATTGTAATTTGTAAGTAAATAGTCAACGGCTTTTACAACTTCATCAGAAATACCGATTCCCATGCCAAAAGCTATGGTATCGTAGCGTTCGCATATTTTGGAAAGCTCATCTTCCTTGAATACCAGCTCTCCGTCTTTGTCAGAAAGCGGCAAGAGAGTCGGTTCAAGTATGTTTGAAGCAATCACAGGGCAAATGCTTCTCGGTGCTGCAATAGAGGCAACTCCCGCCCCCGATCTCATAGCGGCATTTGCCATGGCTGCGAGCCTGATAGCACCGCTGTATTCAATGGATCCTCCTATCAATGCCACGTAGCCGAAGCTACCTTTATGGCAATCCTTCGGTCTCGGAGCCAGAAGAGGGCGCACTTCGTCATCGCTCATATTCACAAGCTGGATGTCTTCCCTGTCCATATATGAGATCCTCACTAAATCTCAACAACCCAGCCTTCCATCTCAGGCTCTATGATTCCGGTCTGCATACCGTAAATAGCGTCATAGAGTTTTTGGCTGAGCTCTCCTACCTTATCTCCGTTTATAGTATGCTCTTCTCCTCTGTATTTTAAAAGACCTATAGGAGAAACTACGCATGCTGTTCCCGTGGCCCAGGCTTCTTTGAGTTCTCCTGTCTTTGCAGCTTCGAGAACTTCTTCAAGAGGCAGCCTTCTTTCATCGACCTTGTATCCCCATTTCTTAAGAAGCTGTATACAGCTGTCTCTTGTTACGCCTGGCAGTATGGAGCCTGTGAGAGATGAAGTCACAACGGTATCTCCAATCAGGAAGAATGCATTTGAAGTTCCGACTTCCTCAACAAATTTGTGCTCCTTGGCATCGAGCCAAAGAACTTCATCGCAGCCTTGCTTTTGAGCCGCGCTTGAAGCGATCATTGCGCCTGCGTAGTTGCCTCCGCACTTGGCGAATCCTGTGCCGCCTATTGCCGCTCTTATATACTCTTCCTCTACCCAGATATGGCTTGCCGTAAGTCCTGCATTATTAGCCTCGTAGTATGCTGCTACAGGGCTCAGGATTATGATAAACCAATACTTGCTTGCAGGATGCACTGCCATGCTTACCTCTGGAGAGATTATGAAAGGTCTTATATAAAGAGATGTGCCCGGTTCACTCGGTACCCAGTCTTTATCCACATCGACTAGCGCTTTAACTGCGGCTACGAAGAGCTCCTCGTCAATAGTAGGAATGCTGAGCCTAATGTTTGAATTAATCATTCTCTTGGCGTTCATATCCGGTCTGAAGAGATTGATATTACCGTCCGGCTTTCTGTATGCCTTGAGCCCTTCAAATGACATCTGGGCATAATGAAGAGTTGCTGCTGCCGGATCGAGAACGAGATTTCCGTAAGGCATTACTCTGCCGTCATGCCATCCCTTCCCCTCGTCATATTCCATGAAAAACATGTGATCTGTATAATACTTACCGAATCCGAGCTTGGTCTCATCAGGCTTAGCCTTCGGTGTTTCTGTTTTAATTATCGGAAATTTGTAATCCATCTGTCTGTCTCCTTATACTATTTTCAATCCGCGCTCGCCCAGTGTTTTCTTTATTTCTTCTATTTGGGCGAAGTCTCTGGTCTCTATCTCCAGTGTGAGCACGCAGCTTGTAACGGCTGTATTAGCGTCGGAATGACCATAATGCACTCCTATTACATTAGCCCCGCAACCTGCAATTATGCTCGCTACTTCTACGAGCTGCCCCGGCTTATCCTCAAGAGCTATCTGAAGCGATGCATTTCTGCCGCTTGTTACAAGTCCTCTGGTGATTACCCTGGACAGTATATTAACGTCTATATTACCGCCGGATACCAGGCAGACTACGTTCTTGCCCTCAAGCGGTATCTTATCGAACATGACTGCTGCTACTGCGACGGCACCGGCTCCCTCCGCTATCAGCTTTTGCTTTTCTATTAGCGAGAGTATGGCCGCAGCGATCTCATCCTCAGTCACTGTCACGACCTCATCTACATATTTCTTGATTAGTTCAAATGTCAGATCTCCCGGGTGTTTTACGGCAATTCCGTCAGCAAACGTATTTACAGTGGATAATGTAATCTGCTCATCATATTTTAGGCTGTCTGCCATGCTTGCGGCTTCTTTAGCCTGCACGCCGTATATCTTTATTCCGGGCTTGAGCTTCTTAGCGGCAAATCCGATTCCGGATACGAGTCCGCCTCCGCCTATAGGTACAACAATTGCGTCTACATCCTCGAGCTGCTCAAGTATTTCAAGTCCTATTGTGCCCTGTCCGGCAATTACATCCGGATCGTCGAAAGGATGTATGAATGTGGCATTCTCCTTTTCGCACTTTTGGGCGGCATAGGCATATGCGTCATCGTATGTGCCTTTTACAAGCTCGACTTCTGCTCCGTATGATTTCGTAGCCTGAACCTTGCTGATTGGAGCTCCGTCCGGCATGCATATGGTAGCTTTGATTCCCATTCGCTCTGCGGCAAGCGACACACCCTGGGCGTGATTGCCTGCGCTGCATGCGACTATACCGGCCTTCTTCTCTTCTTCGTTTAGTTTGCTTATCTTGAAGTATGCTCCTCTGAGCTTAAAACTTCCTGTGACCTGTAAGTTCTCTGTCTTGAGATATACCTGATTCTTGCCGCTGAAGTGCGGTGAATAAATCAGATCTGTCATTCTCGCAACTTCCTTTAATGTGAATGCCGCCTGATAAACCCTATCGAGCGACAGTTTATTAGCATTAGCCATTTAATTATCCCTTCCTTTTATCCATTTGATCAGCTGGCTTGCCGTTCTTCCCGATGTGCTGCCGTGCCTCAGTGACCATTTGCGGGCCTCATCCGAAAGCTCGTCATAGCTTATGCTGAGATTTTCACGTTTAGCGAGTTCTTCGACTATGTTCATGTATTCTTTATAGTCCGGTTTGCCATAGTAGATAGTAACTCCGAACCTGCCGGCAAGCGAGAGCTTTTCTTCCATGGTGTCAGAGCGGTGTACATCTTCGTTGAACTCCATGTCATTTCTGTCCTTCCAAGTCTCCTTGATGAGATGTCTCCTGTTGGAAGTCGCATATATGAGCACATTTTCCTCTCTCGATTCAAGCGCTCCCTCCAGCATTGCTTTGAGCTCCTTATAGTCGCTCTCATCCTCTTCGAAGGACAGGTCATCCATAAAGATAACGAATTTGTAATTGCGCTTTTTAACCTCAGATAGGAGCTCAGGAAGTCTGTTCCTGTCCGACTTGCTAAGATCTATCATCCTAAGACCGCTGGAATAATATTCTCTTATGAGTGCGTGCACGCTCGTTGATTTACCTGTACCGCTGTCACCGTAGAGAAGCACGTTGTTGGCGGGCAGGCCTTTAATAAACGCCTCTGTATTGCTGACTAAGGCTTCCTTTTGGTCATCGTATCCTACGAGCTCGGACAGCATTACATCCTCAGCGTCGGCAATAGGCTTTATCTCCATGCAGAGCTCCTCGCCCTCTATCCTAAAGGCTCTGTATAGTCCGAATATTCCGCATCCGTTATCTTCATAATACTTCGTTACTGCAGTTCCGAATTCTGCCGGATTTCTTGCTGCAGATAACTCAACGGCCAGCTTCTTTATCTGCGCTCCTGCGGAATTCTTTTTATCCGTTTCATACGGCGCTCTGTAGTCGCTGAATATTTCAAATATTTCCGAAAGCCCTGCTTCATCATCCGACTCAGGACCTTCGTTAAATAGTTCGAAAGCTTTTTCAAAATCCGACCTTGCGAGTTTAAGCATGGTTGCATTTTCATTGACCTTCTTGCGCTCGCAAGCGAGGCTCAGCGGATTCTCATCGGATATTAGTAAATATGCTATCCATTGCTGCCAGAGATTACCGGAAAGTCCAAACTTAGTGGCAAACGAAACCAGCCTCGATGCAAATCTACCGCACTCATCATCTTCATCGCAGCCCATAGTCATCTCCCAGTCGGAATATACTTCAAATTCCGCTTGTTCTGAATCTGCGTAAAAAACGAAATCCGATTCTGTCATCATATCCTCTTTTCTCTTATAAGCTATATTGCTTCTAAGATCTTATCCTTCATTTGGCTGCCTGTGAGCCAGTTCTCATCGTCCGGAGCCGCTATATCTTTCGTCCTCCAACCCTCTTCCAGCACTTTAGCGACTGCATTCTCTATGCACTCAGCCTCATCAGATAGTGAGAAGGAATATCTAAGCATCATAGCTGCGGAGAGTATAGTGGCAATCGGATTAGCAAGTCCTGTGCCTGCTATATCCGGTGCGGAGCCGTGTATAGGCTCATACATTCCGCGCTTGCTGTCTCCAAGCGATGCGGATGCGAGCAGTCCTATCGAGCCTGTTACCTGGGATGCTTCATCCGATAGTATGTCACCGAACATATTCGAAGTGACTATTACATCGAAAAATGACGGATCTCTTACTATCTGCATCGCAGCATTGTCGACATACATATCATCGAGCTTTACATCCGGATACTCCTCATCGTGGAGTCTGTGGACCGTCTCCTTCCAGAGCCTCGATGTCTCAAGTACATTGGATTTCTCTACGCTGGTGACATGGCAATTTCTCTTTCTTGCTATCTCAAAGGCGTTTCTGGCATTTCTCTCAATCTCCATAACGCTGTAGCTTTCGGTGTCATATGCGGCATCCCCTTCTTCGTTTCTGCCGCGCTCTCCGAAATATATGCCACCTGTCAGTTCGCGCACTATCATAAGGTCGAATCCGCGCTCTGCAATGTCCTGTCTGAGCACACATGCGTCCTTCAGAGCAGGCTGTATCTTGGCAGGTCTGAGGTTTGTATATAAGCCCATCTCTTTTCTGAGAGCCAGGAGAGCTTTTTCCGGTCTTAAGTGATTAGGCATATCATCCCACTTAGGTCCGCCTACAGCTCCAAGCATCACCGAATCCGATGCGAGGCATCCGTCTATAGTCTCCTGCGGCAGAGGTATGCCGTATTTATCGATTGCGCATCCTCCCGCATCGTATTCCGTAAACACAAATTCGTGCCCGAACTTCTCTCCTACCTTTTCGAGCACTTCCTTCGCATCCGCTATTATTTCCGGTCCTATGCCGTCCCCGGGCACCAGCGCTATATTATATTTCATTCTCTATTTCTCCTTTAGATACGAAAGCAGGCCGCCTTTTGCGATTATATTTTGTATGAATTCCGGGAAAGGCTTGGCTTGGAAGCTCTCTCCTGTCGTCTCATCGGTAATTACTCCCGTGTTTGTATCTACCGAAACGATATCTCCTGCTTTAATAGCCTCTGCGGCCTCCGGACACTCAAGTATAGGAAAACCTATATTTATAGCATTTCTGTAAAATATCCTTGCGAAGCTCGCTGCGATTACGCATGATACGCCGCTTGCCTGTATAGCAACAGGAGCGTGCTCACGAGAAGATCCGCAGCCGAAGTTCCAGCCGCCAACCATTATGTCTCCAGCCTCTACAGCTCCCGCAAAGCCCTCATCTATATCGCACATGCAGTGTGATGCAAGAGCTTTTGGATCAGGATCGTTTAAGTATCTTGCAGGGATAATTACATCCGTATCTATATTATTTCCGTATTTCCAGACTTTTCCTCTCATCATTTCCTCCGTTTACTTAGGAACAGCAATGCATCCGGCTATGGCCGATGCCGCAGCGACAGCCGGGCTCGCAAGTATGACTTCAGAGCCTGTATGTCCCATACGCCCTATGAAATTCCTGTTAGTAGTCGATACTGCGCGCTCTCCGTCAGCCATAACTCCCATATGTCCGCCGAGGCAAGGCCCGCAAGTCGGAGCAGATACAGCGCATCCGGATTCTATGAAATCCTTGATGATGCCCTCTTCCAAGCAATCCAGATATATCTGCTGGGTCGCCGGAATTACTATGCAGCGAACGCCGTCAGCTACTTTATTTCCTCTGAGTATGTCCGCGGCAATTCTCATATCCTGCATGCGTCCGTTTGTGCATGATCCTATAACTACTTGCTGAATAGGAAGTCCCGCTACCTCATCTGCCGTCTTTGTGTTGGACGGAAGGTGCGGCATTGCAACTGTTGGCTTAAGCTCGCTGAGATTTATCTCAACTACGCTCTCATATTCAGCATCAGGGTCAGCCTCGTATATCTTAGGCTCTCTGTTTAATCTGCCTTTTATATACTCTAATGTCTTCTCATCTACAGGGAAAATGCCGTTCTTGCCGCCGGCTTCTATGGCCATATTGGCAATTGTAAATCTGTCATCCATGGATAGCTCTGCGACGCCCTCGCCCGTAAACTCGAGGGATTTATACAGAGCGCCATCGACACCAATCATTCCGATTAGATGCAGTATTACGTCCTTACCGGATACATTGGGACGGAATTTGCCTGTGAGATTAACCTTGATTGCAGGAGGCACTTTGAACCAATTAAGTCCTGACGCCATGCCTGCAGCCATATCTGTTGATCCTACGCCTGTTGAAAAAGCGCCAAGAGCACCATAAGTACAGGTATGTGAGTCTGCACCTATAATGCAGTCTCCCGGCCCTACAAGTCCCTTTTCAGGCAGGAGTGCATGCTCAATCCCGACTTCTCCTACATCGTAGAGATGTTTAATGCCTTGCTTTTTGGCAAACTCTCTTGCAGTCACGCATAGCTCTGCGGACTTAATATCCTTGCAAGGAGTGTAGTGATCAAGCGCTATTACGATAGATTCCTTATCGTAAACTTTATTGAAACCCGCTTTTTCGAAGACTTCTATAGCTACAGGTGTGGTGACATCGTTACCGAGCACCACATCGAGCTTGGCTTCTATCAGGTCACCCGCCTTGACTTCAGGAAGCCCAGCGTGAGCGGCGAGTATCTTTTGTGTCATTGTCATTCCCATATAGTATTCCTTTTCTTAATTACCGGCTGACTCTGTAACTTTGATTCTTTTATTGTTCTTTTTATCTTCCGGAGTATTCTCCATTTTCTTCTCATAGCTTATCATTCTGTTTAATGCCTTCAGATAAGCGTTGATGCTCGCTTCCATTATGTCAGTAGATAGGCCTCGGCCTGTAAACGTCCTGTCATAGGCATTTACTTTAACCGTTACATCTCCGAGTGTGTCCTTTCCTTCTGAAATGGAGTGAATATTGAAGATATCGAAGCTGTGCTCTGACGGCTTGATAATCTCATCGATCGCATTGTATGCCGCGTCTATAGGCCCGTCTCCGAGAGCAACTCCTTCCTTCTTCTCGCCATCGATTTCAAGGCTGACTGTGCATGTCGCAGTAGTGAAATTAGATGTGGACATCTGGAACCAATCGAGCTTATATCCGGATTCTTCTTCCTCAAATACTATATTAGTATTATGAGTTACTATGGCCTCGAGATCGGCATCTGTAATGTTCTTTTTCTTGTCACATACGACTTTGAATTCCTCGAAGCATCGAGCCAGCTCTTCCTTATCAAGGGTGAATCCGAGCTCCTCAAGTCTCTGTCCTACGGCGTGGCGTCCTGAGTGCTTCCCTAGCACCATATTGTTGGTCTTAACGCCTACCGACTCAGGTGTCATAATCTCGTACGTCTTTTTGTTAGCGAGCACTCCGTGCTGATGTATGCCTGATTCGTGGGCAAACGCATTCTTACCTACAATAGGCTTATTCAGCGGAGCTGTCTGTCCGATGATGTTGTATACGGTCTTGCTCGCTCTGTGTATCTGAGTCGTGTCAATGCCTGTGCAAAGATCCGTCAGATCCTGTCTGGTTCTTATGGCCATTACTATCTCTTCGAGAGATGTGTTGCCTGCACGCTCACCCAGTCCGTTGATGGTGCATTCTACCTGGCGTGCACCGCCGAGCACTCCCGCGAGGGCGTTTGCCGTAGCCATTCCGAGATCGTTATGGCAGTGAACCGAGAATACGACCTTCTCTGCGCCCTTTACGTTTCCTCTGATATCCGCTATAAGCTGATGCATCTCCTCCGGTGTCGTATATCCGACTGTGTCCGGAATATTGATTGTGGTAGCTCCGTTTGCGATAGCGCGCTCAACTACCTTTTTGAGGAACTCAGGCTCAGACCTCGTGGCATCCTCTGCTGAGAATTCGATATTCGAGCAATACTTAGCGGCATATGCTACCATTTCTCCCGCCTGCTCGAGCACTTCCTCCGGAGTTTTCTTAAGTTTATACTCCATATGAAGCGGTGAAGTAGCTATAAACACGTGAATTCTCGGGTCTGCCGCGTTTTTAACCGCTTCCCATGCCGTATCTATATCTTTAGGTGTAGAACGCGCGAGAGAGGCTATAGTGCAGCCCTTGATGGTCTCAGCTATAGTCTTAACGGACTCGAAATCACCCGGGGATGCGATGGCAAACCCGGCCTCAATTATGTCTACGTGCATCTTCTCGAGGCACTTTGCGACTTCTATCTTTTCTCTTAAGTTCATGCTGCAGCCCGGTGACTGCTCACCATCGCGCAGCGTAGTATCAAAAATTCTTACTTGTTCCATTTATTAACCTTACTATTCTAAAACTGCTCCTCTATCTGCTGAGCTGACGAGTTTTGCATATCTCTTGAGATATCCGGTCTTTACCTTAGGCTCAGGGCATTCCCATTCGCTTCTTCTCTTGGCAAGCTCTTCATCAGGTACTTTAAGATCTATGCTTCTGCCCGGTATATCTATAGCGATGATGTCTCCGTCCTGCACCAATCCTATATTTCCGCCTGATGCCGCCTCAGGGCTTACGTGTCCTATAGAAGCTCCTCTAGTAGCACCGGAGAATCTGCCGTCCGTTATGAGAGCGACCGAGTCATCAAGTCCCATTCCGGCAATCGCCGATGTAGGATTTAGCATCTCTCTCATGCCCGGACCTCCCTTAGGTCCTTCGTAGCGGATTACTACAACATCTCCTGCCTTGATGCCACCCTCGTATATTACTTTGATTGCATCTTCCTCGGAGTCGAATACTCTGGCCGGGCCTTCGTGAGTCAGCATCTCTTCTTTAACAGCCGACTGCTTTACTACGCAGCCGTCCGGAGCGAGATTGCCCTTGAGAACCGCTATACCGCCAGTCTTCATGAACGGATTATCAAATGGTCTGATTACTTCTTCATTTAGATTATCCGCCGACTTAATGTTTTCGGCTACGGTGCATCCCGTAGCTGTGATAAGCGATGTATCCAGAAGGCCGTTGTCCGCAAGCTCCTTCATAACTGCGTACACTCCGCCCGCAGCGTCTAGATCTTCCATAAATGTCGGACCTGCAGGTGCGAGGTGGCAGAGATTAGGCGTAACTGCACTTATCTCGTTAGCCTTAGCAAAGTCTAGTTCTACTCCTGCCTCATGAGCTATAGCAGGAAGATGAAGCATTGTATTGGTTGAGCATCCGAGAGCCATATCTACTGTCTCGGCATTGTGGAACGCTGCATCAGTCATTATGTCACGAGGCTTTATGTCCTTCTCAACGAGCTTCATTATCTGCATTCCTGTTTTCTTGGCAAGCCTTATCCTTGCAGAAAGCGGAGCAGGTATAGTTCCGTTACCTGGAAGCGACATTCCTATAGCCTCTGTCAGGCAGTTCATGGAGTTCGCTGTGTACATGCCCGAGCAGGAGCCACAGGATGGGCAAACATGCTCTTCGTAGTCCTTCATGCCTTCCTCATCCAGCGTGCCTGCGTGGTATGCGCCGACTGCCTCGAAGATATCTGAGAGGCAGCTCCGTCTGCCGTCCGGCAGACGGCCGGCCAGCATTGGCCCGCCGGCGCAGAATATAGTCGGCACGTTGATCCTGGCTGCAGCCATCAGAAGTCCCGGTACGTTCTTATCACAATTCGGGACCATTACAAGTCCGTCGAGCTGATGAGCTATGGCCATAGCCTCTGTAGAGTCAGCGATAAGCTCTCTTGTTACCAAAGAGTACTTCATGCCTATATGTCCCATAGCTATGCCGTCACATACGGCTATAGCAGGAAACATTAGAGGTGTGCCTCCCGCTGCTCTGATTCCGGCTTTTACGGCCTCTGCTATCTTATCCAGATGAGCATGACCCGGCACTATTTCGTTGTATGAGCTGACCACTCCTATAAGCGGCTTGTTGATCTCATCTTCCGTAAGACCTGCCGCATACATAAGCGATCTGTTCGGTGCGCGGTCTATGCCCTTTTTTGCATTATCTGATTTCATCTCTACCCTCTTCTTTAGTTAGATGCTGTATCGAGGTCTGAGTCATTCTTCCAGAGCATCTCATCCCTAAGTCTCTTTCCGACTACTTCCATCTCGTGCTGAGCGAGCTGATTTCTCTTTGAATTGAAGAATGTGCGTCCGTTCTTGTTCTCGGCAATCCATTTGCCTGCAAATGTACCGTCCTGGATATCCGAGAGAACTTTTCTCATATTGGCCTTGAGCTCATCATGCGGGAATACGCGTGGGCCGGATACATACTCGCCATACTCAGCTGTATCCGAGATGGAGTAGTTCATTCCGGAGATTCCTGCCTTGTTAACTAGGTCGATGATGAGCTTGAGCTCGTGTATGCATTCAAAGTATGCATTCTGCGGATCGTATCCTGCCTCAACGAGAACCTCGAAGCCGCACTGCATCAGGTCTACCACGCCGCCGCAGAGAACTGTCTGCTCGCCGAAGAGGTCTGTCTCGGTCTCTTCTCTGAATGTAGTCTCAAGTATTCCTGCTCTTGCTCCGCCTATTCCTGCGATATACGCAAGAGCTACGTCCAGAGCCTTTCCGCTCGCATCTTGTTCGATAGCAACGAGGCAAGGCACGCCTTTTCCGCCTACATACTGGCTTCTTACCGTATGTCCCGGTCCCTTAGGAGCTGCCATGAACACATCTACATCAGCAGGCGGAACTATCTGTCCGTAGCGGATATTGAATCCATGGGCAAACGCCAGCGCGTTACCGGCATCAAGATTTGGCTCGATATCGTTCTTATATACCTGTGCCTGAATCTCATCGTTGATGAGCATGATAATGATGTCTGCTTTCTTGGTAGCATCTGCTACGGTGCACACCTCAAATCCGTCCTTCTCAGCTACTGCCCAAGACTTGCCGCCTTTTTTGAGTCCTACGATTACATCGCAGCCGGAATCTCTGAGATTAAGCGCATGCGCATGTCCCTGCGAGCCGTATCCTACTACTGCGATTTTCTTACCCTTAAGTACATCCAGGTTACAATCCTTCTCATAATACATTCTTGCCATAATTGAATTCTCCCCTTTCCTTGGATTCATCATTGATTGTCGCTGCTCCGCGCTCGATGGCTACAACGCCCGTGCGCGCTATTTCAAGTGTTTCAAATTCACTTAGTATATTCTTTAAAGCCGATAGCTTTTCGCTGTCTCCGGCCAGACCTATTGTCAAAGTCTCAGGTGATACATCTATAATCTGTGCCCTGAATATATTGGCCAGCTGTATCAGGTCGTTCCTCTGCTCGCTTCCGCTGAGTTTTACTTTGACCAGCATCAGCTCCCTGTATAGAGAGTTCTCGCTGTTCAGCCATTTAAGAGAATACACCGGATAGAGCTTTCTGAGCTGATTGCAAAGTAGCTCCATGTGAGGCTCATCCGCCAGCACGTCTATGGTGATACGGGTAACTCCGGGATTCTCCGTCGGACCTGCAGCAAACGCCTCAATATTGTATCCCTTCCTCGAGAACAGCCTCGCAATCTGCGACAGTACTCCCGGCTCGTTGTCTACGAGAAGCGCGAGAGTTTGTCTTTTTGCACCTTCCATCTTTTCCATTTGCCGTCCTCCTATGTTCTCATGAAATCCGTGATGCGAGATCCGCCTCCCACCATCGGCCTTACCATCTCATCTATATCCAGCATGCAGTCAATTACATAGCCGCACTTTGATGCCATAGCATCCTCTATAGCCTCCGCGAGGTCTTTCTGGTTGGACACTCTCCTGCCCTTTAGTCCGTATGCCTCGGCCAGTTTTACGAAGTCAGGGCCTCTGTCCATCGTTGTCTCTGAAATATTGCCCTTGTAAATGAGATTCTGCCATTGCCTT
The DNA here is from genome assembly GCA_902760855.1 of uncultured Eubacteriales bacterium. GTDB lineage: Bacteria > Bacillota > Clostridia > Peptostreptococcales > Anaerovoracaceae > Crickella. The sequence continues at coordinate 1,315 of CACWIO010000008.1, read as the reverse complement.
ACCATTCCGAGCGTCTGGTTGTTAAACACAAATGTGATAATCGGCAATCCATAGTGCTCAACAGTGGCAAGCTCATTGCAGTTCATGCGGAAGCTCCCGTCACCGGTGACATGAATCACCATCTTGTCAGGATTGCCTACCTGAGCACCGATCGCAGCTCCGAGACCGAATCCCATTGTGCCGAAACCTCCCGATGTCAGAAGCTGCCCGGGATATTCGAAGTGGAAGTGCTGAATCGACCACATTTGATGCTGACCTACATCTGTAGCCAGAATTGTTTCATTCGGCATCAGCTTTGCGATTGTGTTGCAGAGCTGTTTAGGATTAAGCGTATCTCCTCCATCCTCATACTCGGTCTCAGTCGGATATTGGAATACGAATTTCTTCCATTCGCTGTGATCCTGCTGAGTTAATCTCTCATTCAGCATCATCAGCACCTGCTTGGCGTCTCCGACTATATGATGATCCGTCTGCACATTTTTATTTATTTCAGATCTGTCTATGTCTATATGAACTATCTTGGCCTGGCTGGCAAAGCTGGCGGGATCCAGCGTGAGCAGCTTGTTCATTCGATTCCATTTTGCTTCTTCCTGATTGTACTCATTCCAAGAGACGCCGCGGGAACCGATTTGGTATGCCTCCGTGCCTTCGTCCATATCTCCATGCATTTCAAACCATTTGCTCTCAGACAGCTTCATGTTACCGCTGAAGCTCAGTCTGCTGACATAGGAACCATAGTAGCCCGTGCTGGCATATGAGCTGGACTTATACCAGACATAGCTGCCATTGTCCAGCACGAGGTGCAGCTGGTCATCCCATACAAAGAGTGAAGAATCTTTGTACACGATATATTGGCTCCCGGTGTATTTCACAAAACAGCCCGCAGCTCCCGCATGTGACCATTCGCCTTCGAGCGCCAGCAACTCCGGCTTACCGTCCAGGTCAAAATCCGCCAGCACGGCATAGCCCTTATAAGGACTCATATTATCCATGTAATACCGGTAGGCATCTACCCAGGAACCGCCGTCCACATCAATAGGCCGCTGGAACGACGGCGCGGCTAGTGCCATTACACCCAGCATGTTCATGGCAGATGCGATCAACAGTAGCACACAGCATGCAACGCTCATCTTTCTTTTCATCGTCTTCTTCATTCCTTTCATAAGATCCAATTTTCGACGGGCTTGTTCAACTATAAAGACATACAAAGGTACAAGTGTTTCGCCCTCCTGACGGTATACGGATAAAGACTGGCTGTACGATTCCACAAAGCTCTCCATAAGCACTACATACTTAATCGGCGAATTATCTCAGT
>CACWIO010000007.1 GCA_902760855.1 uncultured Eubacteriales bacterium | reverse complement strand
CAGTTTCTCCGATCGATATACATTTGTAGGTGCTATTCCGAAAGACGCGCGGGAGAGTTTTAACAAAACCAAAGATAAACTGGTATATATCGCTCTGGGTACGGTGGACAATAAGCATCCGGACTTTTATAAGAATTGCATTGAAGCCTTCCGCGGAACTGATTATCAAGTGATCATGACTGTGGGAAAAGAAACTGATTTATCTTCATTCAATGATATGCCTGAGAATGTTGAGATATATGCCTTTGTGGATCAGGTGGCGGTACTAAAAGAAGCGGATGTTTTCCTCACTCACTGCGGCATGAACAGTGCCAGTGAAAGTTTGTATTTTGGAGTACCTCTTGTTCTATTTCCACAGACTCCCGAGCAGGGTGGTGTGGCTAACAGAATCGAGGAACTTGGCGCAGGAGAGAGACTGACGGATATTACCTCATCGTCTATCAAAAAATGCGTAGAGGATGTGCTTCTCGATTCACGGTACCGTGAAAGGGCACGGGAATTGGGAGATAGCTTAAAGAATTGTCCGGGCGCTGCCGGTGCTGCGGATGCAATTGAAAACCATAAGAGAATCTCGAAGGGTGTACTTTGATGCGATATCCTCTGATTACAAACGAGCAGATTCACGAGCAGAACTAACCTGCTGATGCCATCTTTTTCAAAAAAAGGAGACTTATAATGAGTAATGAAAAATCAAAAGTATGGTTTGCAGATTTCAGATGTGAGGTAGATGCTTGCTTGGCACAAGAGCCGCTTCCTGGATCCCAACTGACAGATGAGATGGAGAAGGAAGGCTTCCACGATTATCACGATCATTTCGATAACACAAATCCGAATGCGGAGTATAAGACTTGCCTCGCACATGCGAAGAAGATAGGTCTCGGCAACTCCGAATACGAGCTAATTACAGTTAAGTAGAGGAGGACTTGATGGTACTCTTTATCAATGCCTGTGTCAGGAAAGAATCCAGGACAAAGGAACTGGCAGACGATCTGCTGCTAAAAATGAATAAACCATATGAGGAAGTATATCTGAATTCAATCGACTTTCCGATCGTCGATGAAGACTTCCTCACCAAGCGAGACCGGTTTATCGCTGAGCGGGACTTCAGCGATCCCATGTTTGATCTGGCTAAACAATTCGCAGAAGCGGATGAGATCATAATCGCTGCGCCTTTTTGGGACCTGTCATTTCCTGCTGCATTAAAGCAGTACTTTGAGCATATTAATGTCCTGGGGATCACGTTCTCATATACGCCGGAGGGAATACCATTTGGTTTATGCAAGGCTAAAAGCCTGACTTATATAACAACTGTCGGCGGAGACTTCGCTCCTGATGAGTACGGAGTGGGATATGCCAAAGCATTGGCACAGAATTATTACGGTATCCCGGACTTCAGGCTAATTAAAGCCACAGGACTTGATATTGACGGCGCTGATGTTGATGCAATACTCAATTCTGTAAAAAATGAAATTTGAGAACAGAAGCGGTTTAAAAAACAAAATAGGAATCAGTACTTTTGCATACTCCTTTGCAATTGGGTCGAGGCCGCACGAAAAGCCGAAGCACTTAATGACGCCTTTTGACATGATGGATAAGGCGGCTTCTTTGGGCGCAGAGGTCGTGCAGTTCGGAGACAATCTGCCCCTGGAAGTGTATGGGGATGAAGAGCTGGACAGAATCAGGTCATATGCGGAGGAGCTGGGACTTGAGCTTGAACTTGGCATGAGAAAGGCCACGCTCGAGAGGATAGCAGAGCATGTTCGAATCACCGAAAAGATAGGCGGGAGTTTTCTTAGAGTGATTACAGACGGAGCAGATTACAAGCCGACTTGTGATGAGTGCATGAAGGTTTTCGCAGAAGCAGTTCCGCTGCTGGAGGAAGCAGGAGTGACTATAGGCATAGAGAATCACGACAGGTTCAAGACGCGTGAGTATGCGAGGATGGTGGAGAGCCTCGGACATCCGCTTATAGGAATGACGGTAGATACGCTGAACTCAATGAGTATAGAAGAGTCTATCGATGAGGTGCTCGAAAATGCAGCGCCTTACTGCGCTTGCCTGCACATAAAAGACTATGAGATTAAGAGATATAACGGAGGCGGAGGGCTTAAGATAAGCGGAGCTTGCCTCGGAACGGGAAGGCTGGATCTACAGAAGTGCATTGAAAAATGCCGGGAGGAGTCCGAGCATAATTTCAATATTATATTGGAATCATGGATGGAGCCTTGCGATACGCTGGCTGAAACATTGCGCAAAGAAGATGAGTGGGCAAGAGCAGGAATTGAACTGCTTAAGAGCAGCTTAAACTCATAGCATGAGTATTAATAGGGAACAGAAAGACATTATTAATAAGAAAAAGGAGAGAACTCCCGGGGAGATTCTTGCTTCATATACTCCTGATATCCCGGAGGGCAACGCGGCTAAAGTAACCAGGACGATTATGCGCCTGCTCACTTCGAAGTGCCCGGTTAGGTTTCATTATGATTTTGATAAGCGAGAGATGAGGGGCAGGCAAGTTCTTATACTTGCTCAGCACACATCGAGGGATGACCCGTATTATGTGAATGTTGGATATCCGTATATTAATCCCAATGCGATAATGAGCATGCATAATGCGCTGATCCCGATTATGTTCAGACTGCTGCTTAAGGATGGCGTCATTCTAAAGTCTCTCTTCGAGCCGGATATAGGAGCGGTGAAACAGCTCATGCGCCTTCGAAAAAAGAACGCGTCATTCCTGCTCTTTCCTGAAGGCGTGGAGTCTGCAGACGGGACGACACAGCCACTGCATCCTGCCACGGCCGGACTTGTAAAGAAACTCGCAATGGACACCGTGCTTTGCACAAATCACGGAGCTTATCTCTGTCAGCCCAGATTTGATACAAACAAGCGAAAGGGAAGGCTTGATTACTATTTCGAGATTCTGCTACGAAAGGAAGAAATCGAGAACATGACAGAAGATGAGATATATTCTCTCATCTTGGAGAAGTTCAGATATAACGAATTTGAGTGGAACAGCAAAAAACAGTTCAGTTATAAGGGCAAAGTCCCGAACGCTCACGGCTTAGATAATCTCCTGTTTATCTGCCCTCGCTGCAAGAAGCAGTATTCTATGCATGTGGATGGAGACAGCCTGCTTTGCGAATGCGGAAGCAAGGTGACTATCGACGATCGATACAATTTGATACCGAATGGCAGAGACTTTCCATTTGAAAGGATAGATCAATGGAACCGCTGGCAGAGGGAAGTAATCACTGAGGAAGTCAGTCGTGAGGACTTTGTGCTCCGAGAAGAAGTGATTTACAGAACTTTGAACTTGGAAGATTTAAAAAAAGGCCGCTATATTACAGTAGGTGAAGGACGCCTGGAGCTCGACAGAGAGCGTCTGAGATATACAGGCACGAAGAACGAAGAGAAAGTAGAGCTTGAATTCGATATCTCACGTGTGCCTAGCTCTGCCATTAACCCGGAAAGAGCGAACCAGATTTATTACGACGGGGAGTATTACCAGTTCGCCATAGAGGGTGACAGGAGACATTACTCGAGGCTTACGATGGCGATTGAAGCCCTGCATGAAATGAAAGATACGGAGCGACGCAAGGCCAGGAAAGATGTCTTAGAGGGTTAGAAAATCCATCAAAAAAGAATTAAGAAAAGTTCACAGTTTGCCTTTCAATTGTGGTATATTTATCGTGGTTTAACAAAGGGAGTAGCTTGCGCTTGAAAGCCAGAGCGTAGCATATTTCGTCAGTACGGGCTCTGGCCCCGGAATGTGTTGTAAGAAGCGAGACTTTTACCCGCATTTTGGTAAAAGTCTTTTTTTATAGATAGGTAGATAAGGAAAAGGGAAAGAAATGGATGCAAGTAATATAGTAGGACTTTTCGGAGGAGTGGCATTATTCCTCTTCGGAATGTCCGTCATGGGTGACTCACTTAAAAAAGTCGCCGGAAGTAAAATGGAGATGATACTCTATAAACTTTCCGGAAACACGATTAAGGGAATACTCCTTGGAACGGGAGTAACCGCAGTTATACAGTCGTCGTCCGCTACATCGGTAATGGTGGTCGGTTTCGTTAACTCGGGCATGATGAAGGTGCGCCAGGCCATAGGCGTGGTGCTTGGAGCCATACTCGGAACCAGTATAACAGGATGGATACTCGCCCTCGGTAGCCTCGGAGGCTCGGGAGCCAGCGTCGCATCTTACTTCAGCACGGAGATACTCTCCGGCGTGGTCGCTCTTGCGGGAATCATCCTTTGGATGTTTGCCAAAAAACCTTCGCATAAGAATGTAGGAGGAATCATGCTTGGGTTTGCCGTTTTGATGTACGGCATGAGCATGATGTCAGGATCGATATCTCCTCTGAGAGAGGATGAGAGATTCATAAGCTTCCTGACGAGCTTTAGCAATCCTATACTCGGCGTGCTGGCAGGTCTTATCATAACCGCAGTGCTTCAGAGCGCGAGTGCTGCCGTCGGTATACTCCAGGCCCTGGCTATGACCGGAGCGATAGAATTCGACATGGCATTTCCTATCATAATGGGTATAGGAATCGGAGCTTCCGTCCCTGTAATGCTGAGCGCCCTTGGGGCCAGCACCAACGGAAAGAGGACGGCTTTTGTCTATCTCATCATCGATATACTCGGCGCTGTAGTTGTCGGTACTATTTTCTATATATTCAATGCCGCAGTCGGATTTGAATTCATGAGTTTACCTATGACTATGGTGCTGGTAGCACTTGTCAACACTCTGTACAGACTTGCGGTAGTAATCGTTCTGACACCGGCCATAGGACTTCTCGAAAAGATTGTATGCTCGATGTTTCCTGACAGCGAAGAAGAGCTCGAAGAGAAGGCGGATATGGATAGACTCGAGTCGAGGTTCCTTGAGCACCCTGCACTTGCACTTGCTCAGACCAAGACAGTCATTGACTCGATGGCATCCAAGACGCTTAAGAGTGTTAACAAAGCCATAGCCGCTAGGCGTGAGTTTAGTGAGGACGAGATTAAAAAGGTTCTCGATCTCGAGAGAGTAATCGACAGATACGAAGACAAGCTTGGCGACTATCTCTTTAATCTCAGCAAGAGCCAGCCAAATGCGGAGCAGGCAAATGAAATTAACAAATATCTCCGCGTGCTCTCAGACTTTGAGAGGATATCCGATCATGCGAGAAATGTCGGTGAGGCCATAGAGGAGATAACAGACAAGAAGATTAAGTTCACCAATGCGGGTGAAAGCGGACTCAGAGTTCTTGAGGACGCCCTCATGGATATATGCTATGTGACTATAGAGGCATTTACGAACAATGATACCGAAAAGGCGCTGCTGGTAGACCCTCTTGAAGAAGTAATAGACGATCTTTGCGATGAACTTAAGGCGGGACATGTCGATAGAATGGCGCGTGGCGAATGCACGCTCGAGAACGGCTTCGTTTATAACGACATCCTGACAGACTATGAGAGAATTGCCGACCACTGCACCAACGTTGCACTGGACTTGCTCGAATCTGAGAGAGAAGAATTCAGATCCCACGAGTATCACAAGAGCCTCGAGTACAGACAGAACGAACAGTTCAAGAGCTACTTCACCTACTATAAAGGCAAGTACTCACTGGAGAAATAAACTCTAAACAAGAAACAAGCAATTTGTATTTTTGTACAATTTCAGCTTGTTTTTTTGTGTTTTTATGAGCGTGAGAATGGTATAATAATCTCTGTATATTATACGTAAGTATTATTGAAGAGGAAAAGAAATGATAGTAATTCTGAAGCACGACGTTACAGAAGATAAGCGAGATCAACTGATTAAATGGTTCAACTCCCAGGGACTAGGAGTCGACGTGTCTGAAGGTGAATACCAAACCATACTCGGTTTGATAGGAGATGTACTGAATCTGGACACGGATATGATAGAGAGTTTGGATATAGTCCAAGCTACGAGGAGAGTTACCGAGCCGTACAAACGCTGCAATCGCAAGTTCCAGCCCGAGGACACCGTAGTCAAGATTTCCGATGTCGCCATAGGCGGCGGCAATTTCGCGATTATTGCGGGACCTTCTTCGGCCGAAAGCGAAGACCAAGTCGTGCAGATAGCAAAGTCTCTTAAGCAAGCCGGAGCTAGCGTGCTTACAGGTGGCGCTATCAACTCAAAGATCAGGACGCATACTATCCAGGATCAGAACTATAAAGAAATGGCATTTCTGGAAGCTGCCAAGCGCGAGACAGGCATGCCGCTGGCCAAGGAGATTATATCCGTAGAGGATATTCCGAAATATGACAACGTGGATGTAATGATCATCGGTGAAAGAAACATGCACAACTATCCGCTGCTTGCAGCTCTCGGATGCATGGATAAGCCGGTCATACTCAAAAGATCCATATCTGCTACAATAGATGAGCTCTTGCTCTCCGCCGAATACATAATGGCAGGAGGCAATAAAAATATTATCCTCTGCGAGAGGGGAATAAGAACTTTTGCTGATTATACAAAGAACACATTTGATGTTTCGGCAATTCCGCTATTGAAAGAGAAGACACATCTCCCTGTCATAGCCGATGCAAGCAGAAGCACCGGGCTGAGTCGTTTGGTATATCCGGTTTCGCTCGCTGCCTGCGCTGCGGGAGCAGATGGTTTGATTATAGACGTACACAATGATCCTACAAGTGCCGAGAAGAACGGAGGCCAGGCTCTGTCGACCGAGTTCTTCGAATCTCTTGCAGAAGATGTAGAGAAGATTAGAGAGGTGCTTCGCAAATGACAGTTGGCGTAGTAGGGCTCGGCCTTATCGGAGGTTCCGTTGTTAAAGCGTACCACGCACAGGGACATACTGTTTACGCATGGAACAGAAGTAAAAAAACACTGGACTTCGCACTGATAAGCGGAGAGGTCGATGCCGAGCTCAATGAGAATAATGTGTCCGAATGTGATTTGATAATAGTCTGCCTGTATCCGCAGGCATCTATAGAATGGGTGCGCAATATGGCTCCTCACTTCGGCTCCAAACCGCTTGTGATGGACGCCTGCGGCACCAAGAGGGACATCTGTGAGTCTTGTTTCGAATTGGCGGATGAATACGGCTTTACTTTCGTAGGAGGACATCCTATGGGAGGAACCAAAGACTCCGGTTATAAGTATTCAAAAGCGGATATGTTTAACGGAGTTCCAATGGTGATAGTACCGCCGAGATTCGACGATATTGAACTATACTCAAAAGTAAAGCAACTTCTCGCACCTTTGAATATAGGCAGATTCTCGATAACCACTGCAGAGGATCACGACCAGATGATTGCCTTTACCTCGCAGCTGTCGCATCTCGTAGCCAGCTCATATATTAAGAGCCCGGCGGCGGAGCGGCAAGGAGGTTTCTCCGGAGGTACTTACAGGGACATGACGAGGGTGGCATATCTGAATGCACCTATGTGGGCAGAGATTTTTATAAGCAATAAGGATTGCCTGAATGCGGAACTCGACTCTCTGATCGATAATTTGAGCAAGTACAGAGAGGCGATAAATGAAGAGGATTTACCGGAGCTGACGCGCTTGCTCGCAGAGGGCTCCGAAAGGAAGGAAAAACTGGGCTGACAGGGAGATAAAAAGATACTATGGAACTGAAAGAAGCAAGAGAAATAATTAGTGCAATAGATGAAAAGATGGCAGAGCTCTTCGAGGAGAGAATGAAGGCCGTCAAGGAAGTGGCGGAATATAAGAGCGCGAGAGGTCTTCCTGTTGAGGACAGAGAAAGAGAACTCGACCTCATAAACAGCATGAGCACAAAGATAAAAGACGGACTTATTAGACCGTTTTACGTAAACTTCCTCCAGAGCACCATGGACATAAGCAAGAACTGGCAGCGCAGACTCTTGAACGGAATCAAAGTTGCTTGTGCAGAGGAAGGAGTTTCCGACGGCAAATTCGCCTCAGAGCTCATATTCCGAGATGGAAATATAACTTCGTATGAGAAGTTCGAAGATGCTTATACTGCCGTGGCAAACGGAGACTGCGATGTTGCGGTGCTCCCTCTTGAGAACAGCGACAGAGGAGAGGTCGGTAAAGTATATGACCTTATCTTCACCGGAAGCCTCCATGTAAACAGCATCAAGGCCGTAGAAAAAGATGACAGTGTGACAAGATATGCAGTACTCTCAAGATCTGAGAATGACATGGATATGCAAGGGGACACTGAGTCGTTTATGATTATGTTCACCGTAAAAGATGAGGTCGGAGGACTGGCCAAGGCTATTAATGTCATCAGCGCATACGGATACAATATGCGAGTGCTGAGGTCCAGACCTATGCAGGATCTGCCGTGGCATTATTATTTCTATGCTGAACTGGAGGGTAAGAAAAGCGCAGACGGCGTTGAGAGAATCACGAGAGGCCTCAGTGCAACTTGCCCGGAGATAAAGATTGCCGGCCATTTCAACGAGGACGGAGAAGTTCTGACAGGGAGAACAGTTAAATGACGATGAGAATTGAGCTCGGAGAGAGAAGCTATGACGTTATCATCGAAAGAGGGTGCATTGAGAAGGCGCCCTCTCTCCTTAATCTCGAAAGAAAAGTCCTGATAGTGACGGACGAGGGCGTGCCGAAAGAATATGCGGATCTTATATCTAAAGGATCGAAGGAAGCGCATATCGCAGTGCTCCCTCAGGGAGAGGGCAGCAAGAACATGGCCCATTTGGAGAATCTCCTTTGCAAGATGCTGCAGGAGGGCTTTACGCGCTCTGACTGCGTCGTAGCCGTAGGAGGCGGGATGGTCGGTGACATAGCGGGCTTCGCGGCTGCCACATATATGAGAGGAATTGATTTCTACAATGTTCCAACTACATTGCTGTCTCAGGCGGACAGCTCGATAGGAGGTAAGACAGCGGTCAATCTCGGAGGCACCAAGAATATAGCGGGAGCTTTTTGGCAGCCCAAGGCTGTGCTCATAGATACGGAAACAATAAAAACGCTTCCCAAAGAGCAGATTGCAAGCGGGATGGCTGAGATTATCAAGGCTGGCATGATAGCTGATGCTGAACTCTTCGGCATGACGGAGAATCCGGGCAGTGCTTCGATAGACGAAATGCTTACGAGATCCCTTTTGGTAAAGAAGAGGGTTGTCGAGTCGGACGAAAGAGAAGGCGGACTGAGGAAGATTTTGAATTTCGGCCACACCATCGGGCATGGAATTGAGTCGGTGACCGGGATGCTGCACGGACATGCCGTGGCGCTTGGGATGACAGTTATGTGCTCAGATGAAGCTCGCGCGAGGCTGCTGACAGCGCTTGAGATTGCCGGCCTTCCTACCGAGGTCGATTGCGATAAGAATGAAGTGTATGAGGCGATGCTCAGGGATAAGAAGATGAAGGACGGAAAAATAGATGCAGTTTGGGTTGATGAGCCCGGCACATGCGAAATAGTGGAGCTTCTGCCCGAGGAGTTAAAGAAAAGGATTGAAATGCTATGAAGAATTCATTTGGTACAAGTGTAATAGTGACGCTTTTCGGTGAGAGCCATGGCCCTGCAATAGGAGCTGTGATCGACGGACTTGCACCCGGAATACGCATAGACACAGACTACATAGCCGAGAAACTCGAACTCAGAAAACCCCATGGGAGAATATCAACTGCGAGACATGAGGCGGACGACTATCGCATAATAAGCGGTGTTTACAACGGCGTAAGCACAGGAACTCCTATCTGCATCATTATCCCGAATGCGGAGCAGCATAGCAGCGACTATACAGAATCCCGCGGAGCTGCAAGGCCGGGGCATGCGGACTACACTGCATATCAGAAGTATCACGGATTTGAGGACTTCAGAGGCGGAGGCCATTTCTCCGGCAGGATTACTGCGGCTTTGGTGGCGGCAGGGGCAATTGCCATGTCTGCCCTCGAGCAAAAGGGAATCCATATCGGAACGCATATAGCAAAACTGGGCGGCATCTCCGACACTGAGTTCGGTACAGACAATGAGGACGTAGAGGAGAAGATAGAGATACTTTCGAAGAAACAATTCCCCGTGCTGGATGACGATGCAGCATCAAAATTGCAGGGCGCTATAGAGGCTGCCGCCTCAGATGGAGACAGCATAGGCGGCGTGCTTGAGACAGCAGTGGTCGGTATTCCTTGCGGAGTCGGGGAGCCTTGGTTCGATACTCTCGAAGGAGTCTTGGCACATGCCTTATTCTCCATCCCGGGCATCAAAGGTGTAGAATTCGGAGGCGGCTTCGACATGCTTGATGCCAGAGGGAGCGAGTATAACGATGCTTTCTATATGGACGGTGATGGCGTAAGGACCAGAACGAACAACAACGGCGGAATAAACGGCGGAATATCAAACGGCATGCCGATTATTATCAAAACTGCGGTCAAGCCCACGCCTTCCATTTATAAAGCTCAGGAGACGGTGGATATCATCGAAGGAAAAGATACAGTACTTGAGATAAAGGGGCGTCACGATCCCGCTATAATACACAGAGTCAGAGCGGTGGCAGACGCGGTAACTGCACTCGCAATCTGCGATATGCTGGCACAGAGATACGGCACGGATTGGATTGCCGAGAGCAAATAGAAGAAGCCCTAGGTATATATGAAATACGGAGTAATAGGAGAAAAACTCGGCCATAGTTTCTCAAAGGAAATCCACGAGAGGCTGGGCAAATACGAATATGAGCTCAAAGAAATTCCGGCGGATGAACTTGAAGCATTCATCAGGTCCCGGGACTTTGAGGGTATTAATGTGACTATTCCGTATAAGGAGAGAGTTATTCCGTATCTCGATGAGGTAAGCGAACTCGCCGAGAAGATCGGTGCGGTCAATACGATAATAAACAGGGGCGGCAGGCTCTACGGCTATAACACAGACGCGGGTGGCATGAGGATGCTCGCCGAGAGAATGGGCGTTAACATGCGCGAGAAGACAGTGCTTATAGCAGGTTCGGGTGGCACGAGTAAGACCGCTCTGCAGCTCGCAAGAGAGATGGGCGCAGATAATGTGCTTAGAGTGAGCCGAAGCGCTAAGGACGGCTGCATAAGCTATGAAGAGGCTTATGCAGATTACAAGAGTGCGGATGTGCTGATAAACACCACACCTGTGGGGATGTTCCCGAATGTGGACGGCAGTGCATTTAACCTTGCTAGATTCGAAAATGTAAAGGCGGTCATCGATGCGGTATATAATCCTCTCGAGCCTGAGCTGATAAGAAATGCAAAGGAAAGAGGCATAGTTGCACAGGGAGGCCTTTACATGCTGGTTGCGCAGGCAGCCTTGGCCGCGGGGCATTTTTGCGGAGAAGAGATAGGCAGCGAAAAGACAGATGAGATCTTCGATGAGATATTGGAAGAGAAGAGAAATATAGTTCTCATAGGCATGCCGGGAAGCGGCAAGACCAGCATAGGCAGATTGCTGGCGGACAGATTGGGAAAAGAATTCATAGACACTGATGATGAGATAGTAAAAGAGGCAGGCTGCGAGATAAGCGAGATCTTCGGCGAATACGGAGAGAAGCATTTCAGAGATCTCGAGAGCGAGATAATACGAAGAGTGGCTCTACATAACGGCAGAGTCATCGCCACGGGAGGAGGAGCAGTGCTCAGAACAGAGAACGTGGATATGCTGCGACTCAACGGAATCATAGTTCTGCTGGATAGAACTCTCGATGAGCTTATGCCTACTTCAGACAGGCCGCTTGCAGACGATGCCGATAAGATGAGAAGACTGTATGAGGAGAGGATGCCTGTTTACAGGAGCTCCGCGGACATTACGGTTGCACCGGAAGGCTTCGAAGATCTTGCGGCGGAAATGGTGCAGGAGGCGTTGCGATGAAAGTAATCATAAGACCGAGCGATATAAATGGCCGTATAACGGCGCCTCCATCCAAGAGCATGGCGCACAGGCTCTTGATATCCGCGGCTCTGTCGGAAGGAATCAGCGTCATAAGTAATGTAGCCGAATCACAAGATATATTGGCGACTATATCTTGCCTGAAGTCGCTGGGCGCGGAAATAAACGAAATCGAAAGCGGAGATTGGGACTATAAAACTCTGAGAGTAAGAGGCACAGATCCTGCCAAAAGCAGAGGAGCGAGCCTCGACTGCAACGAGAGCGGAAGCACCCTCAGGTTCCTGATTCCTATTGCGGCTCTATCCGAGAACGAGATGAAAATGAGCGGAAGTCGGACTCTTATGGGAAGGCCTCTCTCAGTATACGAGGATATTTTCAAAAAACAGGGGCTCATGCTCGATAAGAATGATACGGAGCTAAGAGTAAAAGGAAGACTTCGCAGCGGTGAGTTCGTAGTCCCTGCGAACATAAGCAGTCAGTTTATCAGCGGTCTTCTCTTTGCGCTTCCCCTTTGTGAAACAGACAGCGTTATAAGACTGGACGGAAAAGTCGAGAGCAAGCCATATATAGATATGACGATGCAGGCGCTCGAATGCTACGGCGTGAAGAGCGGCTGGAGCGATGATCATACTATCATAGTGCCTGGAAGCCAATCATATAAAGCCTCGGACATGAGAGTTGAAGGAGATTGGTCAAATGCTGCATACCTAATGGCTCTCGGAGCTGATGTAGACGGGCTCGATGAGAAGAGCCTGCAAGGTGATAAAGTATGCACGGAGCTTTTCAGGACTCTAGATAAAGGATGTGCAGAACTTGATATAAGTGATTGCCCGGATCTCGGGCCGGCTTTGATGGCATATGCCGCGATGAATCATGGCTGCAAATTGACCGGCACCGCAAGACTCAGAATCAAAGAATCGGACAGAGGCTCTGCGATGAAAGAAGAGCTCTCCAAGTTTGGAGTAGATGTCGAGATCTTTGAGAACAGCATCAAAGTAGGATGCGGACTCACTGAGCCGAGCGAAGCGCTATATGGACATAATGATCACCGCATAGTGATGGCCCTTGCGGCACTATGCACAAAGACAGGCGGGGCTATAGAGGGAGCTGAAGCGGTAGCGAAGAGCTTCCCCGACTATTTCGATAAAATCTCCGAGATTGGAGCAATTATTAAAAAGGAGCATTGATACGTATGAATATGGAGTTCAAGCGCAAATTGCCTTTCCCATCAGAGGTAAAGCAGATGTTTCCTCTCACTCAAAGCGTGGAGGAGGCAGTTAAGCTGAGAAGAGAAGAAATACGCAAGATCTTTGCAGGGGAGAGCGACAAGATTGCATTAATAATAGGACCTTGCTCAGCAGATAATGAAGAAAGCGTAATGGATTACATTACGAGGCTCGTTAAAGTGCAGGAGGAGGTTGCGGACGTACTGCTGATTATCCCGAGGATATACACCAACAAACCGCGTACGACGGGCGACGGATATAAGGGACTGGTGCACCAGCCGGATCCCAATGCCGAATCCGATCTGTTCATGGGAATAATATCCACCAGAGAGCTTCACATCAGAGCTGTCAGCGAGACCGGCTTCAGCTGTGCGGATGAACTTCTGTATCCGGAGACATATAAATACCTGGACGATTTGCTCGGATATGTAGCGATAGGTGCTAGAAGCGTCGAGGACCAGCAGCATAGGCTGACGGCAAGCGCTATAGATTGCCCTGTTGGAATGAAGAATCCGACCAGTGGAGATCTGAGCGTCATGATGAATGCCATAATGGCTGCCCAGCACGAGCACGACTTCATATATAGAGGCTGGGAGGGGCACTCCTTCGGAAATGATTACGCACATGCCATACTCAGAGGATATGTAAACAGACAGGGTGTGACGCATCCGAATTACCATTATGAGACTTTGCTCTACTTGGCTGAGCTGTATGATAAAAGTGAGCTCAAGAATCCGGGCGTCGTAATCGACTGCAATCACGCAAACAGCGCCAAAGATCCTTTCGAGCAACCCAGAATCATGAAGGACGTGTTGCTCTCTTGCAGGAACAATCCGAGATTGAAATCTTTGGTAAAAGGATTCATGGTCGAGAGCTATATCGAAGACGGCAATCAGCCGGTAGACGGCGGAGTATACGGAAAGAGCATTACAGACGCATGCCTCGGTTGGGAGAAGACAGAGCGCATGATTTATGAAATGGCAGATTGGAGATAAAAGATGAAAGTAGGGTATCAGGGAGTAAGCGGAGCGTTCAGCGAAAGTGCCGTTAAGAAGTATTTCAAAGGTGAGGAATTCGAAGCCATAGGATACAGCGACTTCATATCTCTCTTTTGCGATACTGAAAGCGGCGTGCTCGACTACGCTATGCTGCCGGTCGAAAACACGACTACAGGTATAATTGCCAGGACTTACGACCATTTCCAGCATTACAAAGTGCACATAATTGGAGAGATAGCGCTGCCTATACGTGAGTGCCTTATAGTCAATCCGGGCACGAAGCTGGAAGATATCAGAGAGGTATACAGTCATCCGGAGGCCCTCAATCAATGCCAGGGCTTGTTCGTGAAATATCCGCAGATGACGTCCTGCGCATATGAGGATACGGCGCTTAGTGTTAAATTCATAAAAGAAAGCGGAGATAAGGGCAAGGCGGCTCTTGCGAGTGAGCTCGCGGCGGAGACCTACGGGATGGAGGTCTTACTTCCGGATGTTCAAGACAGCAATGTGAACATGACGAGGTTCCTCTGCGTTACAGCGAAAGACGAAATCCCTGAGGATGCGGATAAAGTAAGCATCAGAATGGTAACGGCACATACCCCGGGAGCGCTTTTCAATGCACTTGGAGTATTCGCATCGCTTGGTATAAATGTATTAAAGCTAGAAAGCCGCCCTATATTCGGAAGGGTGTTTGAATATTGCTTCTATTTGGATTTCGCAGGGAACATGCAGGATCCTAATGTCAGAGAGGCGCTGAGACGTTTGGAATATGATTGCTCGGAGCTCGAGGTCTTCGGCAACTACAAGTCAGCCGAGGAATGCATATAGCTAAATAGACGGAAGATGTGATGAAGAGTGTCAAAGTAAGAGACATCATAATAGGAGAAGGCAGTCCCAAAATATGTGTACCCATCGTAGCCGCAGAGAAGGAAGAGATACTCAGGGAGGCAGAGCTGATTGTGGATGCTCATCCTGACCTGGTCGAATTCAGAGCGGACTTCTACGAGGGGGTAAAGGACTTCGAGAACACGAAGTCTGTTTTGGCAGGCCTTAGGCATATACTCAAAGACATTCCTATACTCTTCACCCTTCGCAGCTATGAAGAGGGTGGAGAGGCAAAGCTCAGCAATGAAGAGTACATAGAGATAAACATCAAAGCGATCCGAAGCGGTCTCATAGATATGTCGGATATAGAGCTGCTGAGGGGAGATGCGGCAGTACGCGAATTAATTAAAATAGCCCATGATGAGGGTGTAAAAGTGATCGTGTCCAATCATGATTTCGAGGGCACGCCGGACGAGAAGACCATAATACACAGAATGAGCCTCATGCAGGAACTCGGTGCGGATGTAGCTAAGATAGCCGTCATGCCAAGGAGCGCTGAAGATGTGGCAACTCTAATCGAGGCCGCAAGGCAAGTGCGAGAAACTTCAGAGTGCCCGATAATTGCTATATCGATGGGAGAGCTCGGCATGATTACGAGGACGGATTGCAAGAGCCTGGGAAGCTCGATGACATATGCCTCTTTATCTAAAGCTTCGGCTCCCGGCCAGATAGGAATTGATGAGATAAGGGCGATTCAAAACAGGAAATAAAAAGAACAAAAAAAGACAAAAAATATTCGACAATGCCGATTGACTGTTCGGTATTGTCGAATTATTATATTGTCAACACTTTTTACAGGTGCTATTCTTTTCTTACCTCAAGGAAAGGATGGCTTGTTTCCATTCGCGGAGGATGACATGGCAGATAAGAATAATTCTTCCAAAACAGGAAAGATACAATCCGTAGACAGGGCGCTCAGGATACTCGAGATAATCTCAGATGCAGAGGACGGCCTGACTCTCGCTCAAATAGCTCAGATGATAGAGCTTCCTAAGAGCACGGTGCATGGCCTGGTTTCAACACTCAGAGACCACAGGTATATCAAGCAGTCAGACGAAGACGGCAGATACCTGATGGGAATGAAGCTCTTCGAAATGGGTACTAAAGCTGCCAGATCTTGGGACATAAGAGACGCAGCTAAGCCGGCGATGAGATGGCTGAGCAAGGAGTTCGGAGAGACAGTGCATCTTGGCTGCGAGGACAACGGAGAAGTTCTCTACCTCGATAAGATTGCAGCGGACTCACTTATCACTATAGTTTCAGACATAGGAGCGAGACTTCCGATGCACTGCAGCGGTATAGGTAAAGCACTGCTGGCTCATAAGAGCGACTCAGAGATTAACAGATATATTTCCAATAAAGGATTAATACCTCTCACGGGGCGCACGATTACGAACAAAGACGCGTTTCTGGCTGAACTCGAAAAAGTAAAAGAGCAAGGATTTGCCATCGACGACGGAGAGATCATGGAAGGTCTGAGATGTGTCGGGGCTCCGATATTTGACACAGACGGACTTGTGAGATATGCCATCAGCGTGTCGGGACAGGTCAAGGACATATACGGCAAGAGGCTCGAGAGACTCATCATCGAGACCAAACGTGCCGCAAAAGAGATATCATACGCACTCGAAAAAGCAGGGCGAAGATAATAAAAGAAAACTAATCATACTACAAAGCACAATCATTACTAAAACATTGGTTACAAGTGAAAGGAGTTTCAAATGGCTGAGAAGAGACCTGAAATTGCCAACAGTATTCAGACAGGCAAGTTTAAGACCAACTATCATGACCTCGGTGAAGGTTTCCCTGTAGTATTCCTGCACGGCTCCGGCCCGGGAGTTACGGCTTTTGCTAACTGGCACAAACTGTTCCCGATTCTGAAGGATGATTACAGAATCATCGCACCGGATCTCGTAGGATTCGGATACACAGAGAGAGTTGAAGGTCAGACATACAGCATGAGAGTATGGGTTCAGCAGACCAAGGAGCTCTTTGATGCACTCGGCATCGAGAAGGCCAACCTCGTTGGTAATTCATTCGGCGGCGCCCTCGCTATGTCGTTTGCCATCAACTACCCTGAGAGAGTTAACAAGCTCGTCCTCATGGGGGCCATGGGAGTTTCCTTCCCGATCACATACGGACTTGATCAGGTATGGGGATATGAGCCATCACCTGAGAATATGGCTAAGCTGCTCGAGATCTTCACATATGATCACAGCAATGCAACACCTGAGCTCGCTGAGTCGAGATATCAGGGAAGCATTCAGCCGGGATTCCAGGAGAGCTTCTCCTCAATGTTCCCGGTACCTCGTCAGAACGGAGTCGAGGATATGGCTGGCGACCAGCACTATATCAGAGATATCCAGCACGAGACACTTATTATACACGGACGCGAGGACCGCGTAATTCCTCTGTCCAATTCCTACGAGCTCATCCAGCTCATCCCGAATGCTGAACTTCACGTATTCGGTAAATGCGGACACTGGACTCAGATTGAGCATACCCAGGACTTCGCAAATCAGCTCAAAATCTTCTTTGAGAGATAACTAATATCCAAAACTACTACTCGACCGGGGTGTGATGCAGCACCCCGGTAACCCAAACACTAAAACCGCAGGCCGAGACTAAACGCTTACGAAGCGCGCTAAAACTCAGTACTACGGTTTTGTGTACAACAAAAAAGAAGAAAGGCTTAAAAATGGCAAACGAAAACATTCAAAAATTCGCGGACATGCTCTATGAAGCGGAGCGTACGAGAGTGGCCATCGAGCCGCTGACTGACATGGATAGCAGCCTGACCATCGATGATGCCTACGCAATTCAGCTGGCTAATATCGACAGAGTCGTTAAGGAAGGACAGGTTATATCCGGTAAGAAGATCGGACTGACTTCAGAGGGCATACAGAAGCAGCTCGGAGTAAACGAGCCTGACTACGGCCATCTCTTCGAGTCAATGTACTGCAAGGACGGCAGCTGCAATATCGATGAGCTGATAAGCGCAAGGATAGAAGGAGAGATTGCCTTCGTGCTCAAGGAAGGACTCTCGGGCGGCAACGTAACTGCAGATGATGTCAGAAGAGCCACAGACTATGTATCTCCTGCATTTGAAATCGTAGACAGCCGAGTAGTCGACTGGCGCATCAAACTGATAGACACGGTTTCGGATAATGCATCGTCAGGAAGATACGTGCTCTCAGACAGCAAATGGAAGATTGATGAGGTAGACCTTCCGAGCGTGGAGATGAAGCTCTACAAGAACGGAGAGCTCGTCAACGAAGGTAAAGGCTCAGCTGTGCTCGGAGATCCGGCAGAGGCGGTTGCCTGGCTTGCCAATAAGCTCTGGGGCTACGGCGTTGAGTTCTTCAAGGGAGAGGTCATACTATCAGGCGCGCTTTCGGCGACAGTCACGGCAGAGAAGGGTGATGTATTTATGGCAGACTTCGGAGATTTCGGAAAGGTAGAAGCCTGCTTCGTATAAAGATTAAAACTGTATTTCTAATGTAACACTAAGGAGTAGAACATGGCAGATAAGATCAAAGTGGGCGTAATCGGCCCCGGCAATATCGGATCGGATCTTATGTATAAGATCTTCCGTAGCAAAAATCTGGAAATGGCCATGATGGCGGGAATCGTCGAGTCAGAGGGTATCAAGAGAGCCAAGGGTTTCGGAGTTCCGACGACTATAGAGGGAGTGGACGGCCTTATCAAAGACGGTGAAGATATCAAAATCGTCTTCGATGCCACAAGCGCTGCAGCTCATCTCAAGTTCAACGGACCGAAGCTCAAAGAAAACGGCATTGTTGCGATAGATCTGACACCGGCTGCCATAGGACCGTACTGCGTACCGCTTGTTAACCTTGATAAGCTTGCCGATGAGCAGGATATCAACATGGTAACATGCGGCGGACAGGCAACTATCCCTATCGTATATGCGGTATCGAGAGTAGCGGGCGCGGAATATGCGGAGATTATAGCCTGCATATCCAGTAAGAGTGCGGGCCCCGGCACAAGAGCCAACATGGACGAATTCACGGAGACCACCAGCAAGGCCATCGAAGTGGTCGGAGGAGCAGATAAGGGCAAGGCCATCATAGTGCTTAACCCGGCAGAGCCGCCTCTTATGATGACCAACACCATTCACGTAAGGGTTAAAGACAAGAAGGTTCCTTTCAAGAAAATCGAAAAATCAATACTCGAGATGGTAGAGGAACTCAAATCATATGTGCCCGGTTATCAGCTCAGAGTGCCACCTACAATGGATGGAGACAGAGTAACTACAATAGTCCAGGTCGAGGGACAGGCGGACTTCCTGCCAGCCTACTCGGGCAACCTCGACATCATCAACTCGGCGGCTGTAGCGGCAGCTGAGAAGATAGCTGAGAAAATGCTTGCGGAAGGAGGTAACAAGTAATGAAGAACAGAAGAGTAAAACTTGTAGATACCACACTCCGCGACGGAAGCCATGCGGTAAGACATAGCTTCACAGAGAAACAAGTAGCGAAGATTGCCGGCGGACTTGACAGAAGCGGCGTAGATATCATTGAGATTTCGCACGGAGACGGACTCGGCGGCTCAAGCTACAACTACGGATTCTCGGGCACGGATGAACTCAAGCTCATCAAGGCCGCATCCAAGGAAATCAAAAATGCCAAGCTAGCAGTTCTGCTACTGCCCGGCATAGGCACTATAGCCGATCTCAAGAAGGCTAAAGATGCGGGTGCCAAGGCCGTCAGAGTTGCCACTCACGTGACTGAGGCCGATGTATCCGCAGAGCATATATATGCCGCCAAGGATATGGACATGATGGCTGTGGGCTTCCTGATGATGGTCCACATGGCACCGGTTGAGAGGATAGTCGAAGAGGCTCTCAAGATGGAGAGCTACGGAGCAGACTATATCAATATGGCGGATTCCTCGGGATATCTGCTGCCTGAGGACGTAGCTGCCAGAATCGACGCAGTATCAAAGGCTGTCAAGATTCCTGTGGGATTCCACGCACATAACAACATGGGCATGGCGGTTGCCAACTCGCTCGCCGCTGTTGAGGCCGGAGCCACATATCTGGATGCTACGCTCAGAGGTCTGGGCGCGGGCTCGGGCAATACCCAGCTCGAAGTGGTTACCGGCGTACTCAAGAGAGCCGGAGTGGATCTCGGAGATGCCGACTTCTACGGAATGATGGATGTTGCGGCAGAGGCAGTAGATCCGATTATGCAGAGACCTCAGGTCATAGATAACGGATCGTTCATGCTGGGCTATGCAGGCGTATACTCGAGCTTCCTGCTTCACGTCTATGACGCAGCCAAGAAGTACAAACTCGATCCGAGAGACATACTCGTAGAGCTCGGAAGACGAGGCATGGTAGGCGGACAGGAAGATATGATAATCGACGTCGCATATCAGCTTTCGCAAAAGAAATAGAACAGGAGTGGCGCCATGAAGTATACGATCAAAGACGCTACTACAGGGACGGAGTATATTTGCCGAGACGATGAAAGCATCTTCAGAGCCATGCATAAATCCGGCCGCAGTATATTCAAAGGCGGCTGCGAAGGCGGAGGATGCGGAATCTGCAAAGTAAAGATACTTGAGGGAGATTATGTAAAGTTCAAAAACATGAGCAGAGCTCATGTATCGGAAGACGAAGAAGAACAAGGTATAGTTCTTGCATGCTGTGTTAAACCTCTCGAAAGCATAGTGCTGACGAAGGAAATATAAGTAAGGTTACTATTTACAAGCAACTTATAAAAAGGAGGAAAAAGTATGGCTATTACCAAGACAATCCGCCCGGGATTAATCCAGATGAGAGTCACAGACCTCAAAGCATCCGTAGAGTTCTATCAGAACGTTCTCGGTCTCGACATCGTAGGCCAGACATCGGACGGTCGTGTAATGCTCAAGACTTATGATGAGTTCGATCATCATTCAGTAGTTCTTAAGCAGGCTCCGGAATCCGGCTTCGACTATGTAGCATTCAAGGTAGTTGACGCTGATACTCTCGAGGAACTCAAAGCAGCAACAGAAGCATTCGGTTATCCTGTAGACATCGCTTCAGATGAGCAGCCTGGATTCGGCAAGAGATACGGATTCAAGCTCTGCACAGGCCACAGAATCGAGCTCTATGCTGATGTAGAACTCGCAGAAAAGATTCCTATGCTCAAGAACCCTGATCCATGGGTAGAGATGCCACGCGGAATGAGAGCTCAGAGATTCGACCATCTCCTGCTCTACGGACCAAATATCGCAGAGGCTGAGAGATACTTCATCGAAGTTCTCGGAATGTTCGCACCGGAAATCTGTGACACACCGGACGGAAAGCCATTTGCCCGTTGGCTGACAGGTGGTAACAAGGCTCACGACATCGCATTTGTTGAATATGAGAGACCTAATACAATCCATCACCACGCATTCTATCTCGAAGACTGGAATGCTATAGGAAATGCTGCTGACCTTATCGGTAAGCACAGAGTAAAGAGAGACGTAGGTCCTACTCGTCATGCGATCACTCGCGGACAGACCATCTACTTCTTCGAGCCATCAGGCAACAGAATTGAGACATACGCAGGCGGATATGCAGCTTATCCTGACAATCCGCAGCGTGAGTGGGATATCGATGAGATCGGCAGAGGCCTCTTCTACTATGAAGGAGAGCTCTTCCCATCATTCCTCGAGATCGTTACTTAATTGAAAAGGCGTAGAAGCTTTACTAATCAGATGTAATCTCCCTTACACTGACGATGCCCCGGGTGCTCCCCGGGGCTCTTATTGTGCTACAATAGAGGCGGAGGTAATTATATGGCTTCAATGAATGAGACGCCTACGGGCGAACGTGTACATATAGGATTTTTCGGGAGGCGTAATGCCGGCAAGTCCAGCGTGGTAAACGCAGTGACCGGTCAGGATCTCGCGGTCGTGTCCGATGTGAGAGGCACCACCACGGATCCGGTCAGCAAAGCTATGGAGATACTGCCCCTCGGACCGGTCGTGGTAATAGACACCCCGGGCTTTGATGACGAGGGTTCTCTTGGTGAGCTCAGAGTTAAAAAGAGCAGGCAGATACTGGGAAAGACAGACATAGCTGTGCTGGTCGTGGATTCAACTGAGGGATTGCAGGGATGCGATCTGGAGCTGATAGGGCTCTTTGAGGATGCTAAGATTCCTTACATTTTGGTGCTCAATAAAATCGACTTGGATAAAGAAAGTGAGCAGGCTGCTGCAATCGGAGCTATTGGCGGCTCAGGCCCTTCAGCTGTTTTAAAAGTAAGTGCTCTGACCGGAGAA
Source organism: uncultured Eubacteriales bacterium (assembly GCA_902760855.1). Classification (GTDB taxonomy): domain Bacteria; phylum Bacillota; class Clostridia; order Peptostreptococcales; family Anaerovoracaceae; genus Crickella. The sequence continues at coordinate 8,666 of CACWIO010000007.1, read as the reverse complement.
GGTATAAACGAGCTCAAAGAAAAATTAGCCTCTCTGAAACCGACGGGAGATGAAGGGAAGCTGATATCAGATAAGCTTAAGGCGGGAGATTTGGTAGTGCTCGTCGTACCTATAGACAAGGCAGCTCCTAAGGGCAGACTAATACTTCCGCAGCAGCAGGTTATCAGAGATATACTCGACTGCGGGGCCACAGCTTTGGTGCTTAGAGAAAGCGAGCTCGAAGATGCTCTCGGGAGGCTGGGCAGAAAACCTGAGTTGGTCATAACTGACAGTCAGGTGTTCGGAGTTGTAAATAAAATCGTTCCGGGAGACATAGCGCTGACATCTTTTTCGATTCTTATGGCCAGATACAAGGGGCTGCTCGATGCAGCAGTTAAAGGAATAGCTGCGATTAAGGAGCTAAAAGATGGAGATAAAATACTGATAGCCGAGGGCTGCACTCATCACAGGCAGTGCGGTGACATAGGCACAGAGAAGATCCCTGCTTGGCTCAGAGAGTTCACGGGAAGCGAGCTTGTGGTTGAGACAGCCAGCGGGACGGGATTTCCGGAAGACCTTACAGACTACGCGCTGGTCGTACACTGCGGAGGATGTATGCTCAACGAGAGAGAGGTCACTCGCAGGGTTAAGGAAGCGACTGCGCAGGGAGTTGCCATCACAAATTACGGAACTTTGATTGCCCATGTGCATGGGATATTGAAAAGGAGCCTCGAGATTTTCCCGGAGTATAATTATATGGAGAAATAACGGCTGATTTGGTAGAATGAAAGTGCTTTTACAGTAAGAGGGTAAGAAAAAGTTAGCTAACTAACAGGGGGAATGAAAATTGAGAAAGTATAAATGCAAATACGATATTGAATTCCAAGACCTTAAGGAAATAATGGATTTCGTCGCGGACAAGTACGCGAATAATATAGGCTTCATCTATAAAAATGCGGACAGAACATCCAAGACGGAGATTACATATAAGAAGTTCAGAGAAGACCTCGATGCTCTCGGGGCATATCTCATCAGCAAAGGCCTTAAGGATAAGAGAATAGTCGTAATCGGAGCGAACTCATATCCGTGGCTGGTAGCATATTATTCGGTAGTAATCAACGTAGGCGTAGTAGTGCCTCTTGACAAGGGTCTTCCGGAGGAGGAAATCATAAACTCCCTCATTAAGTGCAAGGCGGATGCCATCATTTATGATGAGAGTTTGGAAGTGGACTTCGAGGAACTCATAAAAAAGGAAGGCATTACTGTCGACACGCTGATTCCTATGTCCGATTTCACTCAGGAGAAGATGCCTGAACTTGCGGCAACGGTAGATAAATTCAGACCGGAATTTAAGGTAATAGATAATCAGGCGGCGGACATCATACTCTTTACATCCGGTACATCAGCCACAGCCAAGGCGGCGCAGCTGACTCAGCGCAATATTGCATCTACAATAGCCGCAATGAGAAAGGTAGAGCCTATCTTTGAAGACGATGTGGAGATGATACTGCTGCCACTGCATCACGCATTCGGCAATCAAGGTGTATTGATGTTCATCAGCAACGGCTGTACGAATGTATTCTGCAGCGGACTCAAATATGTACAGAAGGAGCTTGCCGAGTACGGCGTCAGCGCATTCTTCTGCGTGCCTCTCATCATTGAGTCGATGATCAATAAAGTGCTCAAGACAGCAGAGAAGGAAGGGAAGCTTGCCAAACTCGAGACGGGACGCAAGATAGCCAAGGCTCTGCTGAAACTCGGCATAGACGTAAGACGCAAGCTGTTTAAAGACGTAATTGACGGACTTGGCGGTAAACTAAGATTCCTCATAAGCGGAGCAGCCGCGCTCGATCTGAAGATACTCGAATATGCGACGGACTTCGGCATCCTGACAGTGCAGGGCTACGGCCTTACTGAGACGGCTCCGACGATTGCCTCTGAGAGTTATTTCTACAGGAAACCCGGATCGGTAGGACATCCTATGCCGGGAGTAGAGGTTAAGATAAACAATCCTGATGAGGACGGAATCGGAGAGCTTTATGCCAGAGGTCCGAACATCATGCTCGGATATCTCGATGATGAGGAAGCCAACAAGGAAGTCTTCGTGAACGGATGGTTCAACACCGGAGACCTTGCCCGTATAGATGAAGAGGGCTACGTATTCCTTACGGGCCGCAAGAAGAACGTAATCGTACTGAAGAACGGTAAGAACATCTATCCTGAGGAGATAGAGCAGTTAATAGATAAGATTCCGTACGTGGTAGAGAACGTTGTAATGGGTGAGGAAGAGGGAGACGACTACAGGCTTGTAGCCCACGTCGTCTATGACCCTGAGGACGCTGCCGTTAAAGGTAAAGGCGTAGATGAAATTCAGGCCATCGCAGACGCGGATATCGAAAAGGTCAACGAAGAGATGCCTAGCTATAAACGCATCAAACAGGTCTACCTCAGAACCGAGCCTTTCGAAAAGACCACGACCCAAAAGATTAAAAGACGCACGATAACAAAATAACGCTGAAGGGAGAATTAATGTCAGCGAAGTTCAGGCTTGCGCTTGCCGCGGGCAAATCCATAAACACGCTTGTTAATATTATAGATAAAAGCAGGGGCTCTAATCTCTCCGGAGAGAAGGCCCTCTTGCTCGATTCTAAGATGCTCTCGCATTTCAAGGGCGTCGATCCGAGCAAAGTGCTCTTCATAACCGGCACTAACGGTAAATCCACCACAAACAATCTCCTCAATCACATATTGAAGGATAACGGTTTTAAGGTGATTTCAAATCTGGAGGGCGCCAACCTCCTGGCCGGAGTTACGACCAGCATGATTAAAGCCAGCAATCTGTCCGGAAGGGTAGATGCTGACCTTTATTTGTTTGAGACGGATGAGAGATTCCTTCCTATAATTCGAGAGCAGCTCCCTGCAGCCAATATCCTCATAACAAATCTGCAAAAGGATCAGGTGCAGAGAAACGGAGATCCAGATTATATCTACAGGCGTCTGGAGAAGGCCTTCCGCGATGGAGTGCCGAGGATGTTTATTAACAACGATGAGCCGAGATCTGCATCGCTTGCCAAGTATTCTGAGAGAAGCGTGAGCTACGGTTCAGAGAAACACTCACAGGCCTTCACTAAGGGCGATAGCTATGTGACCATGCCTTGCCCTGTTTGCAGGCACAAGATTGACTTTGAGTATTACAACACGGACGGAATCGGGTCCTTCAAGTGTGCGCACTGCGGATATGAGAGCAGCAAGGAAGCGGATTATACGGTGAGAGACATTGACTTCGAAAGCGGAACTTTTACAGTTCAGGGAGTAAAGTTCAGCATGCCGTATAACACGCCGTACATGATTTATAACTACGCCGCATGCGTGGCTGTGGCTCATGAGATGTGCGGAATCTCCATTGAGGACTGCGCGAAGTCATTCGGGAACTTTAAGAATGTCGGCGGCAGGATTCAAGTGATGCGCTATAAAGGGAAGACCATTAAATACATGCGTATAAAACAAGAGAATCCCGAGACCTTCCAAAGCAGCATAAACGAGATGGCAAATGATCCAAGCAGGAAGATGGTCGCGCTCGGCTTGGCTCCTCTCGTGGACTTCGTGCCGCACTACGCGGTGAGCTTCTATGCCTACGATTGCGATTTCAGCAAATTGGTCGAAGGTGACGTAGAGAAGTATTTTTGCTTTACCGATGCGGTTTGCTACGATACCGCAAACAGGCTTATTTACGAGGGTGTAGATAAGGACATAATCAGCATAGCCGATAACGAAGATCCGGAGCAGATTTTCAAGGAAATCGAGCAGGCTGAGACTGATAATGTATATTTGATTACTTGGCTGCATACGTATGAGAACATGGAGAAATATCTGAAGAAGGAGGGTGCCGAATTTGAGTAATTTCAAGATTGCATGGATGTTCCCGGACACGCTCTTTCTGCACGGAGAGAGAGGGAATCTGCTGGCGCTTGAGCGCTTCGCTCGCATGGCGGGCTTCGATCCTCTGACGGATAAAATAGATCTTGACAGCAAAGACTTCAATCCGGAGGATTATCAGGTCATATTCTTCGGACCCGGAGAGATTTCGGCCTTTCCTCTTGTCATGGAGACTATGGATGGATATAAGGATGCGTTGAAGGCTTATGTCGATGCGGGCCGACCGATGATAGTAAGCGGCACAAGCGTGGGTATGTTTTGCAAGAGCATACTCAGGAGCAGCGGAGAGAAAATGGATTGCCTTGGCTTTATCGATGCAGAATATATCGAAAATGAAAAGGTATACGGAGACGATATATTCTTCAACGCAAAATATAGAGGTAAAGAGATGGAAATCATCGGGAATCAAATCCAGATGGGAGATTTGATACTCGGAAGTGAAAAGGCCTTCGGTCAGCTTCGCTACGGCTATGGAAATACCGGCAAAGCCCTTGACGAAGGGGCGATTAAGCAGAACTCTATCTTCACAAACACGCTCGGACCGATGCTTATTTGCAATCCGTGGCTGACTATAGAGATTATCAAACAGGCTGCTGAGACTTCAGGTCTAAAAGCTGACGAATCAGCGCTCAACAGTTTCGATGACAGCTTGGAGCGAGCATCGCTCAAAACCAAAGTAGAGTTCATAAAAAACAAAGAAACGCACTTAAAAAACTGCAGCCTGTAGAGAGGCTGCAGCTTTCTTATAAGCTAAGATTCAATGTGCCCGTAACCGTATATGACGGGGTCTGCGATATCGTAAACTTTAATCCGGCAACGGTCACTGGAATTGCCCTCTATAGTGAATACCTTGTTATCCACTACGGAGGCGACTATGCCGACGTGGTCTCGGCCGCCATCCTGATCCCAATCGAAGAATATGAAGTCTCCCGATGACGGAGTTTGATCCGGTTCAATGAATTGGTCGCAGGAAGCAAACCAATTAATTCCGTCAGGTACATATGCGAATTTAGGGGCGTTTCCGGCATCAATAGCGCCGACTTCGTTTGCGGCCCATGAGGCGAAGCATGCACACCACTCGACGCGCTCTCCAAAACCGTACCATGACCAGTAGGGCTCTCCGCCTTTGTTCCCCAGGCCTTTCTCCGCGGCTTGAACTATTGGCTGATCGGACAAGATATTGATCGGCTCTTTATTATATTCATCGTAAGCTTTGCGGCCTATGAACTTACCCAAAGAAATCGAACCCGAAACAGTCAGAATCAAAGCGAGAGATGCGGCAATCAGCCTTCGATTTCTCATGCGTTTCCTCTTGCTTTTGATGATTTCTCTGCGGATGATCTCATTGTCTATGTTTTTGTCGTAATTATCCATGCGATAAATATACATCATTAGACAAGAGAGGACAAATGCTGTACTATTGTTTTGCTATGAAGGGTAATAATACTATGAGAAAACTATTGATATTTGTGGCCGCACTCGCGGTGCTTTTTGTTGCCGTCACTGCAATTACTGCATCGAAGACTCTGAACGAAGCCAAGGCGAATGAAACTTTCACGGAGATTGACTATTATTCGATGCAGGAATACAGCGACCAAAATGTAGAGTCGATTATGAAGGCCCTCAAATCCGGCAGCTCTGAGAATCTCAGCAAGCTTATCACCGCATCGGATACTAAGGACGGAGTAGATGCGGTCCTTGAGTTCGCTGATTGGAGCAATGCGGATTTCGATAATGCCGTAGGTATGGGTGCTGGAAGTTTGAGCTCGGCTCCGGATGCAAACGGCAGGATAGATATGAGCGAGAGGTTTTTTGTATATGCCGGAGACAGCAAGTATGTGCTTTTTATAGAAACGGTAAATTCCCGATGGGGTAGGACTAACGACGGCGTGAGCACAGTAGCGGTGACGACGTTTGAACATTTCGATGCTCTTGATTATGGCTGGAACGGAGAAGCAGATGACTATAGCGCCGTAGCGGGCAGTTTGTTTTGGACCGGAAATCAAGCGGAGGATGAGGGAGCCGAATAAAAATACAGATGGCAGAATTCAGAGTAGTAAGTGAATTTCAGGCAACCGGAGACCAGCCGCAGGCCATTAAAAAAATTGCGGATGGGATACTTGCCGGGCAGCAGGCGCAGACACTGATGGGTGTCACCGGCTCCGGCAAGACTTTTACTATGGCTAAAATAATCGAGGCAGTGCAAAAGCCCACCTTGGTTATCTCGCACAACAAGACCTTGGCAGCGCAGCTCCACGGAGAATTTAAAGAATTCTTCCCTGATAATGCCGTTGAGTATTTTGTATCCTATTATGATTACTACCAGCCTGAGGCTTATGTGCCGTCAACAGATATGTACATAGAAAAGGACGCTGACATAAATGATGAGATAGATAAACTCAGGCACTCTGCGACAGCCGCTCAGCTCGAGAGGCGCGATGTAATTATAGTTGCCTCTGTCTCGTGCATATACGGACTCGGTAGTCCGAATTCTTATAGAAATCAACTCCTGAGCCTGAGACCGGGCATGGAGATGGATCGCATGAGCCTGATGAGAAAGCTCACCGAGATACAGTACAACAGAAACGATATGGACTTTTCGCGCGGCTCGTTCAGAGCCCGCGGAGACATAGTGGATATATATCCTGCGGGCGGGGAGAGCGCGGTCAGAGTTGAGATGTTCGGGGATGAGATAGAGAGCATCAAGGAGATAGACCCGATGACAGGAGAGGTCACGGGCATCAGGTCGCATATCTCGATATTCCCTGCAAGCCACTACATTACAAGCAAAGAAGACATGCAGCTTGCCGTGGCTTCGATCAGAGAAGAGCTGACTGAGAGGCTCGATTGGTTCCGCGCGAACGGCAAACTTCTCGAGGCAGAGCGACTCGAGCAGCGCACGAATTATGATATTGAGATGATGATGGAAGTCGGCACCTGCAAGGGCATAGAGAATTATTCGAGGCATATCAACTTCCTGAAGCCGGGAGAAAGACCATACACGCTGATAGACTATTTCCCTGACGGAGACTTCCTGACGATAATAGACGAGTCTCACGCCATGCTGCCGCAGCTGCGCGCTATGTACAACGGAGACCACTCGAGGAAGGAATCACTGGTCGAATACGGCTTTCGTTTGCCGTCCGCCTTCGACAACAGGCCGCTCAAATTCGATGAGTTCAACGAACTGACAGGGCAGACTGTTTATGTGTCAGCAACTCCTGCCGCTTACGAACTCGAAAAATCAGGAGGAGTCAGTGCAGAGCAGCTCATAAGGCCTACGGGACTTCTCGATCCGGAGATAGAGGTCAGACCGGTTGAGGGACAGATAGACGACCTGATCGGAGAGATATATAAGACGACAGAGAAGGGTGAGAGAGTGCTGGTTACGACTCTGACCAAGAGAATGGCAGAGGATCTCACCAAGTTCCTACAGGGAGAGGGCATCAAGGTCAGATATTTGCACTCCGAGATAGACAATTTCGAAAGACTGGAGATTATCCGAGATCTCAGGATGGGTAAGTTTGACGTCCTGGTCGGAATCAATCTCCTGCGAGAAGGACTCGACCTTCCGGAGGTATCCCTTATAGCCATATTAGATGCGGATAAGGAGGGCTTCCTCAGAACTGAGACGTCCTTGATACAGACGGTAGGCCGTGCGGCACGTAATGCTGAGGGTAGGGTCATCATGTATGCAGATCACATCAGCAAGGCTATGAAAGTTTGTATAGATGAGACCGCAAGACGCCGCGCCGCTCAGGATGAATATAATAAGGCCCACGGCATCGAGCCTAAGACCATAGTCAAGCCTATACGCGAAATCGCAAGGGCTACGAGTGAGTATCAGGGCGAGAGAGATTACAAGGATCCTAAGGCTATGACAGCCAAGGAGCTTCAGAATACAATTCGCGAGATAGAAAAGAATATGAAGGAAGCTGCCAAGCAGCTTGACTTCGAGAGAGCCGCGGAGCTGAGAGACGTACTGTTCGAATTAAGAGCCAGCAAGCGGGCGTAGATATATAAGGAGGAAAGAAAGATGAGCAAAGCAGATGAAGCAGTCAAGCTGCATGCAAGAGGATACAATTGCTGCCAGGCTGTGGCCTGCGTATTTGCAGATGAAGTAGGCATGGATGAATCCACGCTGTATAAACTCGGGGAGGCATTCGGAGCCGGCATGGGTAACACCCTCGGCGTATGCGGAGCCATGAGCGGAGCTGCCATGCTCGTAGGATTGGTGAACTCCGACGGAGATACTGAGCACCCTGCGCAGACCAAGGCTTCCTCGATGAAAATAGTCGCAAAGATGCAAAATGAATTCACCGAAAGAGCGGGGAGACTTATCTGCAAAGAGATAAAGACCGGAAACGAAGGCAAGGCTTTTACCTCATGTGATGACTGCATACGCATTGCTACGGAAATCGCCGAGGAATTGTTTGCTCTTTAAAAATGTAAATAGTAGAATGTTCATCATGGACAAGAACATAGTAATCAAGGGTGCCAGAGAGCACAATTTAAAGAATATCGACGTAACGATTCCAAGGGATAAGATGGTGGTGCTGACCGGGCTTTCGGGCTCGGGCAAATCCTCGCTTGCCTTTGACACAATCTATGCCGAGGGACAGAAGAAATACGTAGAGTCTCTTTCTTCGTATGCGAGGCAGTTCCTTGGTCTCATGAAGAAACCGGACGTGCAGCTCATAGAGGGGCTGTCGCCGGCTATTTCTATTGACCAGAAGTCTACAAATAGAAAT
>CACWIO010000006.1 GCA_902760855.1 uncultured Eubacteriales bacterium | reverse complement strand
AGGAACACGACGGAGTACCAAACCAGGCTAAGTACACACTCAAGACTGAGAATGGTGGAACCTTCAACGAAGACACCAACACTGTAACGATTGAACCAACTACAACTAAAGTCGAGGTCAGCAAGGAATGGCTCCTTGATGACGTTGCAACTGACTGGCCGGCAGGAGCTACCGTAGAGGTAATCCTCAGAGCTACAGGCGAAGGCGCTGATAAGACCGGAGTTGACGGACTCACAGCTACACTCGACGCAGATAACCAGACAGCTGTATTTGATAACTTGCCGAAGGTAAGCACTGTTACATACAGCGTAGAGGAAGGCACAGTCGTAAACGGCGGAGCATACACACTCGGTCAGGTAGAGGATCTCGGTGGTGGAATCTTCAAGATTACCAACAAGACCTACACACCAGAGATTGAGAAGTATGTTAACCCGAAGGCTAACGATGAGGACCTCTTCAACAATGAGACATCAGGCCGTGACGGTACAGTTCACACAGACCTGTCTGCATTCGATGAGATCTACACTTACGACATCCAGGCGTTCATTACACCTGATGCCAAGTATGTAGAGGTAATTGATGAACTCAGAGAGGTTCTGGAGTTCGCTGACGAGACACCGGAGAATGTAAAAGTCTTCGTTAAGGATGGCAGCGGCACAGCTAAGAATCCTCCTGCACTGACAGCAGAGGGTACAGCTACAGATAACTATGTGATCGATGAGGAAGCTTGGAAGGCTAACAAGCTCATCCTGACCATGGGTAGTGACGCTGAGGATGCCAAGGTTCTTGCAGAAGCAGGCAAATGGCTCCAGATTACGTTCGATGCTAAGATTAAGTCCGAGTACAAGTCAGTCGAGGCTCTCCAGGCCGCAGGTGAGAATGTATGGACAGAGATCGTAGAGAATGATCCGATCGAAGACGCTGACATAAATGAATTCTTCAGCGGAGTTGTGAAAGAAAGCCACGACGGTATCGTGAACGATTCATACTACAACATCAACAAGCTCGTAGCGGGCGTATATGTAGATAACATGTACCAGTACAGCGACAGATCCAACACTGTTACGGTACAGCCTGAATCAACACCGGTATTCTTCAGCAAGACCGACCTCGAAGGCGAAGAACTCGAGGGCGCTAAGATGAAGCTCACCGACGCTGACGGCAACGTAATAGATGAGTGGACATCCACAGTTGAGGATCACGAGATGAATCTCGCAGACGGCGAATACATCCTCACTGAGGAAATCGCACCGGAGGGATTCTACTGCGTAACGACCAAGATGAGATTCGAGGTCAAGGACGGACAGGTAACTCTCCTGACAACGACAGTAGACGCCGGAGGACAACTTGAACTCTTACCGGGTAACATTATCATCCTTAAGGATATGGCTAAGGTTCAGGCAGAGTATGAGCCTGAGATACCAGAGGAAGAAGAGAATAGACTTATTCCTCCACCTGAGGTCAAGAGCGTCAACAATGTAGATACTGGTGACAACAACAGCATCTACATCTGGATCGCAATTCTGATCCTTGCGGCATGCGCAACCATACTGGGAGCGATCATGCGTCGCAGAACTCACTAAGCAAGATTAGCAGCGTAACCTGCGTTAATCTGTAACGATCTGTAACGAGATCGGAAAAGAGGGGTATAACCGGCCCCTCTTTTCCATTGCTGATAATTAAGTTAAAATTAAGACAATATTAAAAAAAGATTAAAAAATTTATCCAAAAGGGTTGACATCGTCTTTCATGAGGTAGATAATGTCTGTGAAAGTTACAAAACGGTTACACAGATAGTGCTGTATCGCGTTTATTTTTTTAAAGAGAACGGTTACAGAACGGTTACACTATCAAACAAACCAAATTTTTTTAAACAAAACGGTTACAGAACGGTTACACTTTAACGAACTAAGTGAAGGGGAAGAAAAATGAACGCAGGTTACAAGAGAGCAAAGAGCAAACTTTTAGTTGCAGCATTGACACTGTTAATGGTCTTCGGAAATGTGGTATCTCCACTTTCCGGAGCTTTTTATGTTTACGGTGCAAGTGCAGATGTAAGCAACTGGGAAGCGCTCAGGACTGCAATTAGCGAGGGTAAAACTCCGATTAATGTCACAGCTAATCTTTACGCAGAGAAAACAATAGAGATTAAATCCGGCGAGATAGAGATTATGAGCTCGACAGGAAAGACTATCTTCCAGAAAGAGCGTACAGATGGAAGCAAATACGAGACTATGTTTAAGGTCTCCGGCGGAACTCTCACACTCGGCGAAGGACTGACACTTTCGGGTAAAACCTCGAAATGCACAGAGCCGTCCTTGGAGCCTTATGCTCAGGAAATTGAGATTACAGTACCGGGTGATGCGAAGGCTGAGAAGATAAGCAAATCATCCGGCAAGGGCAAATTCACTTTTGCCAACGGAAATCTTGGCATCTCAAAAATGGCGGTTCTTAAGACGGACAGTGCTTATGATTTTGAAGTTAAGAATGGATACCTCAAAGCTAATGTGTCCGGAACAGAGTATTTTGTGAATAGCGAAAGTAACGGCAATTATATGCTGCGCACTTCTCTTTCTCCAGGGCAATCACTTCAAGTTGTATATGTTGATGCTGTCACGGGAGGTCGTAGCGTAGTAAGCGTTCCAAAGAATGGTGAGACATATTACATTTACGATCCGAACTTCGACGGACTGCTCGGATGGGATGGTAATTACATCGTATCTCAAAGCAACGGATCAAAGTTTGATGCAAGTAACGCCATCCAGTTCACATATACTGAAAGTGAAAGCGGAGAGACCTATTGGGTTGTGCCGGGAACAGAAGATCCTAAGTATGATTCAGAGGAAGACCCTGCACTCGTAGCCGCAATGAAGGAGTACAATGATAAGAACTCCACGGTTGAGAAAAAACAGGGCTGGGTTATTGCAGGACAGAACTACTTTGACGAGACAGAAGCAAAAAAAGCGCTAGAAGCAATTACAACACCAGGTCAGGGCTGTGATGAGACCTGCGCTAAGTATACAAAAGAAAATTTCGAGAGCGGTTCAACAGATGCTCCACACGGATTCTTCGTACAGGTAGAGTCCGGTTCAGCTACACTGAAAGGTGCAACTCTCGAGAACTTCAATACAAGCACAGAGAAGACAGAGACACCTAAGCATGTCGCTCCTGTAGTAGCAAACGGAGAGGGAGCTACATTCAATGTAGAGAACGGAAACATCCAGAACAATATTGTTGGATACATCCTGAACGACAGCATGTCCGAAGACGAGGCTAACGCAATCAAACTTTACGTTAAGGGAGCTGCTCCGAACGCAAAGAGAGCTAAAGGCTCCGAGAGACGCGGCGCTATGGCAGGGATTGATGACGGTGACGCAGGTAGCGGTATCACAGGTACAGCCGGTGCTGTAATCTATGCGGGTAAAGCACAAGGTACAATCTCCGGCGGATCACTCGGATTCAACCGCGGAGATACAGGTGCTGTAATGGTAACAGACAGCGGATCCCACGTTACGCTTGAAGGAGACGCAGATATCAACAACAACGTTGGTGCTCAGTTCGGCGGCGGAGTAACTGTCGAGAACGGCGGCGCTGTTACGATGAAAAACGGAACAATCAATAATAACGTTGCATGGTTTGGCGGCGGTGCTGTATTTGCCACCGAGAACGGTATCGACTGGCTGATGGGCAATCAGGATAAGTCAGAAAGGACAGATGGCGTATTTACTCTCATCGACGGAGATATTTCCGGAAACCACGCATTCACAAGAGGCGGAGGATTCCTGGTCGATTCTGACGGAGTATCTCTCCTTGGAGGAAAAATTCACGATAACACTTCACGTGTCATCGGCGGTGCAGCATATGTAATGGGAGACCATGCTGATTACACATACAAGCTATACATTGCCGAGGGAGATATCAGTGGCAATGAGGCGGTAAGTGCGAGCACTCCGGAGCCGTCAGTTACTGAAACAGCGATGTCCCAGAAGCTGAAGAGTGCTGCAGAACTCGGATGCAAAGCAGTAAAAGACGGATTGTTCGATGGCGTTGCAACGGGCAAGTCAGATTACATAGGAGCAACAACAGACGATATTAAAGATTTCCTGAGAATAAATGATGGTACAGGCGGCGGAGTATGGACTTGCGCCTACGGAACAACAATTCTGGACCTGACACCGGGAAATGTAACAATACATGACAACACAGCAGAGAATGCTACAGGCGATCCTTCAAAGCTGGGTCAGAAGAGGCTCAAGGATGCTGTGACTAAGAACAAAGCAGCAGGTGGCAATGATCTTCACGCTGATAACGGAGGAAGCGGAAGCATCATATTCCTTCCGGAAGATGGAGAATCCACATGGAAGGATGAAAATAAAGGAGGCGATGATTATAAACCTGTAGGACCTGATCCTGAGATCAGAAATCTGACTAATGAAAGCAAAGAGGGTCCTAACTCAAATGGAGTTCAGATTTACAAGAATGCATCCAGAAGAGGTGGCGGAATCGGTGCTGACGGAACGCTCGTATTCGGAACATTTGACAAAATTGCCAGACTCAAAACCAATCTCGGAATTGGGAAGACATGGAGTGAAAGGGCTATTAAAAATAAAAAACAGGAGCCTGTTCTTATCGAAGTAAATCTTCAGAAGGGCGACAAATCTTATCGCATTGATGAGATAGAACTTGACGGAGAGGCTAATTTCAGTTCTGAAGAGTCGGCGTATGAAAATGACGCAGACGGTAATAAATGGAGCGGAGGATTTGAACTTCCGATTACAATAGAAGCAGACGGAGAAAAAATAGCCGTTTTCAAGATCAAGGATGAGAAAGGAAACGTATACGATCCGACCAACAACACCAGAATGGTCGTGCTTGCAGAGGGATTGGCGAACAACACAATCAATCCTGAAGGAATCTCTCTCGAATCAGATGCAGAGATCACTTTCTCGGAAAAAGTAGTAACTAAGCGTGATAATGACGGTAATGCTACGGAATACGGAGAGTCGAAGTTCATCTTTGAGGCCGGCACTATCAAGGTAGGAAAGCTTAGTGTAAGCAGCACAAAGACAAAGATTAAGGGAACGGATGACTTCATGATTATCTTTGACATCGAGATGCCTGCGTCCGTAGAGCTTTCTAACGATTTCGAGACCAGAAAAGACATCGAGATTTCGAAGAAGGCACTCGGCGGAAAAGAGATCGACGGAGCTGAGATGAAACTGACTGACTCTGGGGGTAAAGTCAAAGAGTGGATATCCGGAGAGAAAGGCGAGAAGTCTCACAAGCTTAAGCTTGAGCCTGGCAAATACACTCTGGAAGAGCTGGTTGCTCCTAAGGGATACCAGAGGGTTAAGACTAAGATGGAGTTCACTGTCAATGAGGACGGTACAGTCACGCTTAACACAACAGAGGTTGACAACGGCGGTGAGATCAGCGTTCATAACGGCAGCCACGTAGTTCTCGAGGATGCTCCTGAGAAGCCTGAGATTGAGAAATATGTCAATGAGGCGGTTCATAAGGACATCGATCTGACAGAGATATTCAAATATGACATCATCGCTTACGTAACAAATGATGCGGATAAGGTAGCTATCACTGATGAGCTCAATGACAATCTGCAGTTTGTAAGCACTGATGCTGATGTGAAGGTTGCCGATATGGGTCTTGAAGACAACCACAAGGTAACTAACAACATCAAAGCTGAGCAGGTTAACGACGATGCAACAGTAGCAAGTGCCGGCGAGGAGATTGCAGATGCTGAGATTAGCATCGTTGGGCAGACTCTGACAGTGACAATTGCTGATGCTACAAAGTATCGCAGCCACTGGGTCAAGGTGACATTCGAAGCTAAGATTGCTGAGGGCAAGACTCTTGCAGAACTTAATTACGAAGAGTTTAAGGCAGATAGAGAAGAGAATAGAGACGAGCCGAATGTAGGAAATGCTCCTGTAGTGTCCAACGAGGATCATGAGGGAATTCCTAACAAAGCCAGCTACAAGATCTTCGTAAAGCCGGCCATCTCTGAAACACCTAAGTATGAGGATGAGTCTAATACCGTAACTGTTAAGCCTAAAGAGTATCCTGTTAAGATTTCGAAGCAGGCTCTCGGCGATGACACTAAGGAACTTCCTGGTGCTGAGATTAAGGTGACAGGTCCTGCAGGATACGAAGAGACTTGGACATCCGGCAATGAGCCACATGAACTTACGCTCACACCTGGTGAGTACGAACTCGTAGAGGTGGTTGCACCGAACGGATACAATATTGCAACAGTTACGACTACTATCAAGTTCACAGTTGACACTGACGGAAATGTCAAGATTCTGGGAGCTACAGAGGAGTACAACGGCGTTGAGGGAGACAACGGATGCAAATTCGAAATGCTCGAGCCGGACCACCTCGTGCTCAAGGATACACCGAACCCAAAAGTCAAGATTTCCAAGACTGACCTCGAGGGTGAGGAAGTTGAAGGTGCGACAATTGAGCTTAAGGATTCCGAAGGCAATCTGATTGACACTTGGGAGTCGACTACAGAGGCTCACGAAGTTACACTCGCTCCGGGACAGTATGAGATGAAAGAGACTGTTGCCCCGGAAGGATTCAACATCGTTACTACAACAATTAAATTCGAAGTTGACCATGAAGGCAACGTAAGGCTCCTCACAGCGGAAGTAGATAATGGCGGTAAGATCGAGCTGCTCGACGTAGATCACATCGTGCTCAAGGATGCTCCTCTGACAGAGGTATACTTCAGCAAGACAGATCTCGAGGGAGAGGAACTCGAGGGCGCTAAGATGAAGCTGACTGACGCTGAGGGCAATGTCATCGACGAGTGGACATCCACTAAGGAAGATCACATCCTGAAGCTCGCTGACGGCGAATATATACTCACTGAGGTAGTTGCACCGGAAGGATACCAGTGCGTAACGACTAAGATGAGATTCGTGGTCAAGGAAGGTGTTGTAACACTCCTGACTGCTGAGGTAGATAACGACGGCGTTATCGAGGTCCTGGCAGGCAACATCATCATCCTCAAGGACGCTCCTGAGGTTCAGAAAGAGTATGAGCCTAAGAAGCCTGAAGGCGATAGCGAACTTCCACCTGAGGTCAGAGGCGCTAACAAGAAAGTCGATACAGGCGACAATGCGGACATTTATATCTGGATTGCAATAATGATTATCGCTGCATGTGCAGTAACATTCGGAGCAATCAAGCGCCGCAGAACTAACTAAGCAAGATTAGCAGTAAACCTGCGTTAATCTGTAATGATCTGTAACGAGATCGAAAGAGGGACCAAACGGTCCCTCTTTCATTTAAGCATTTGTGATTAGTGACAGCGCTTGCTCGATGAGGTCGTTGCTCTCTCCGAGCTTATCTACTGCGTCGTGCAGGAGCTCTGCCGATACCTCGTCGAAGTTGTGGGCCAGCTCGTGCAGCTCCTCTGCGTGATGGCGGTTGTGATCGAGCATGTATTTGAGAAGGGCAAGTGCCTCCTCCGGGCTCGATGCAGTAGCGTGGCTATGATCGTGTGTGTGATTGCCGCTCATAATGTCCTCCTGTCTGATTCCTTTAGTTATATTATACATCATGTGGATATAGTTGGTGAAAAAGCATTTTATAACCCTATATGGGGGATTGTTTATTATGTACTAAAAAAATACAAAAAACTGAAAAGAATAAACGGGTTTCTGTCCTTCTTCCGTTGACACAACTATTCTCAGACCTTTAAAATTATAGTGATAACAAAGCATGGGGGCTTGCGCCCCGCGATGCTTTTTTGCGGACAATTGAATAGGTAATCACACATGTGTTGCTCTAACGGGAGCGGGAAGGGAACATATTATGCGTGACTTAAAGCATCTGATCTACTTTGAAGACCTTCTGCAGGAAGCCAATAACGAACTCGTTCGCAAGGCTAAGGAAGACGGACGTCTGTGCCTTGGCTACACCTGCTACTTTATGCCTGAAGCATTGCTTGATTTGCCGGGCTGCTTCGCTACGCGTCTGCGTGCGCCTAAGTGCACGTCTCCGGACATGGCTTCGTATTATATGTCCGGGCGTACCTGCCATTACGGCAGGTCGCTGCTGGAGCGAGCCCTCGAGGGCGGATACAACTTTATCGATGCACAGCTCGCTACAGAGACGTGCACCGTCACATGCCGCTTCCAGGAGCATCTCGGATACATGGACGGTGTCATCAACAACGCCACATTCAAAACCGAATTCACCGACGTCCCATTTAAGAAAAATGAAAACAGCATAGACCACTATGAGAAACAGCTAAAGATCCACGTTTTGGATTTCCTTTCGAGGGAATTTAACGTGGATGTTTCAGATGAGGCAATTTTAGAGGCAATTCGCATCAATAACGAAGTCAATGATCTCGTGTCAGCCATCGGAGACTTCCGCAAGCTCGACAATCCTACTATTACGGGTTACGAGTTCCATGTAATTACGCTGGTCTCCATGGTCTGCCCTAAATATCTAATAGTAGACAAACTCCGTGAGACGCTCGAAGAGCTCTGGTCGCGTGAACCGGACGATAAGCCTAATTACAAGATCAAGGTCTTGCTCGCAGGATCCGAGAACGACGACCCGGATTTCACCAAACTTATCGAGAGCTGCGGAGCGCTCGTGGTTGCCGACAGATACTGCTACGGATCGCTCGAGGCCAGAGGACATATCAATGTCGAGCCGGGAGACTCGCCTCTTAGGGCGATTGCCAAGCACTATCTCTTAAGCAGCCAGTGCGCGAGGTTCATGGAGCAGAGAGAAATGCGAAACCGCAAGAAGGTTATAGCTGACTACGCCAAAGAGTACAAGGCCGACGGCATTATCGTAGCATCCAATAAATTCTGCGAATACTGGAGCTATGAGAGGATGATCGATTCAATTGTGCTCCCGAGAGACTACGGATTCCCGGTCTGCTCCATCGAGAAGGAGTATATCAATACGGCGTCCGGACAGCTTAGGACCAGATTCCAGGCATTCGTGGAGAGTGTAGAACTCAAGAAGATACAGGAGGGCAGATAGATGAAGAAACCCGATCTCAGCAAACTGAAGAATATCGACTTCAAAAAGGCAGCCAGGGATTTCATCTATGGCAAGCCTCACGAAGAACGCAGACTCGGCGATCTATACATCCCGGGAACCGGACTTTACAAACACAGAGAGTGGAGAGGTATCAAGGACACCGTGTATTACTTCAATAATATATGGCTGTACAACTACGGGAATATCGTGGCGGACCTCTTCCGCTATTCAGGCGGCAATCCAAAAGTCCTGATACAATTCCTGAAGGGCACACTGCGCTACAGATGGATGGGACAGACCTATCTGACCGTACTCCACTGGTTCGACAGAGGACTCGAGGGACTGCGCGGAGAGCCGCTCAAAGCCTCGGCTTGGCATTACAGAGCCCTGGTAAGCGCATCACTATCTCAGATAGTCGGCATGTTCATGAGAGATACCAATATCGGAGGAGATCCTGAGCTCAGAGCCAAGACCATGGGTCACGATGAGACGGTATGGGGCGGCATATTCTATCCGTATAAAGACCAGATGGAGAATATCCCTCTCCAGATGATTCCATACTTCGTAACTTGCCACTGCAACAATCATACAGTGCTCAACTACATCGACTCGATACAGTCACTCGGACTTCCGGGGGATCCGTGCCCGATGTGTCAGGCGGAGTCAGGCCTCTACGTAGAGGACGACATGCCGGATTTCTATCCTGCATATATAACGACAAACGAAGCCTGCGACGGCTCCGTAGCGACATCAATCATCACTGACTGGCTTGCCCAAAAGCCACTGTACGCTATGCCGCAGCCTATGCAATTCGACGACGAGACAGTTCTCGAGAATTGTGCCAAGGAGATGGAAGGCGCATGGAGATTCATCGAAGAGAAACTCGGCGTTGAATTCCACTGGGATGAGCTCGTCAAGAATCTCGAGGCGCAGAATGAACTCATGAGATTCGAGTGGGAGAAATGGGATGTTGACGCCAACACGCCATATTATCCTATCAACGGAGTTGCCCAGGCCCTCTACAGAATCTTCCAGTCACAGTACGGCGAACGCTGGATCTGGCATGAGGTGGATTCCAAGGTCAGGAAGATTATGGAGAAGTGCGTAGAGGAGAGAATCGAGACATTCCCTAAGACGCGTCACAGAGTAATCGCCTGGTCCTGCGCGCCGCTCTACTATTCGAACTGGTGCACTTGGGCTTACAACTGCTGGGGCCTGAACGTAGTCATCAACATGGATTCTCTGATGTTCGACATGGAGATCAGAACTGACTCCTACGAGAACACCCTCATGGATATGGCTAAGTACCACGAGCTGGCACCGATGAGAAGAAATGCCGTTGGAGGACTACACCACATATTCATGCTCTGGGAGAATATGGAGAAATTCAACTGCGACATGGTCGCAATGTATGACCAGCTGCAGTGCAAGGGCATGCAGGGCGTTGTCGGACTCTTCGAGGACGAGTTCAGAGCCCGCGGTATCAATGCGTTCTGGGTGCCGCATGCACTTCCGGATAAGAGGACGGTGCCTAGATCCGAGATCAGGCAAATCATCAACGACTACATGTTTACGGTAATGGGAGAGGAACCGCTCGACCCGACACTACTTGATTTCGACGACAGCGATAGCTGGTAAAATGATTAAGACATGTCGAGGACGCATGCACACCTCAGGCCTCGAATTTGTATAGCTACGGTCCTCAAACGTGGATTAATAAAGGAGATTGATAATGATTGGAAGATTTATAAAGAAAACACTGACAGCGGCGGCCCTCGCTTATGCGGGGCTCTTCGTCGTGTTCTATTATGATCTCGACGGGAAGCTGCTATATTACGTCGTTGAGCCGTTTATGAAGAAGCACTTCGATAATATGGAGCGCCGCGACCCGCACAGCGTTCCATATATGCAAATAGAAGAGGAGTATATGTAGTGCGACGAATTTAATGAGTGTGCTATGCGAATTTGAGGCGTTCGGTGATCATGCGTCCCCGACTAGTAGATAGCTCTCGCATATGTACACGTCGCTAACCTTACCTCTTATACCACTTTACAACATATAAAAAGCAATGAGCACCGGACGTCGATGATTCGACATAGCAACACTCCCGGTAAGAAGGAGCACTTTAGAAGGAGCACTTTAATTGAAGAAGTTCAAAGCAGAGTCCCAGCGCCTGCTGGAGCTCATGATAAATTCAATATATACGCACAAGGAAATCTTCCTGCGCGAGATTATCTCAAACGCATCGGATGCCATCGACAAGATGTGCTATCTGGCGCTGACAGACAAGTCTACAGGGCTTGCCAGGAGCGATTTCGAGATAATTATCACCATAGATAAGGAAGCGCGCACGCTCACAGTCAGCGACAACGGCATAGGCATGAGCGAGGCGGAGCTCGAAAAGAACCTCGGGACAATTGCCTTCTCGGGCAGCAAGAAGTTCAGCGAGCAGCTCGAAAAAGAAGGCGTGGATACTGCGTCTGATGAGGCGCCTGTGGATATCATAGGGCAATTCGGAGTAGGCTTTTACTCCGCCTTTATGGTGTCGGATAGGGTAGAAGTTGTAAGCCGCCGCTATGGCGAGGATAAGGCCCATCGCTGGATGTCCGAAGGCACGGGCGGATATATCATAGAGGAAGCCGAGAGGGACGGGCAGGGCACCGACGTCATCATGCACATACGTGAGGACGGAGAGGATGCCGATGAGTTCAGCCAATATCTCAGGGAGTATCCTATATATAAATTGGTAAAGAAGTACTCCGACTACATTCGCTTTCCGATCAAGATGCTGATGCCTCATCCTAAGGTCAAGGAAGGCTCAGATCCCGAGAATCCCGAGTATGAGGAGATCTTCGAATATGAAGTCTTCAACTCCATGGTGCCGCTCTGGCAGAGGAAGAAATCCGAGGTCACGGATGAGGAGTATGCGGAGTTCTATAAGACGACATTCCAGGATAATCTGGATCCGCTCGAGACATTGACCGTCTCGGTGGAGGGCGTGGTCAGCTACGATGCGCTCATGTTCATACCGGAGATGATTCCGAACAAATATTACTCGGATGAGTTCACAGGCGGGCTGCAGCTATACAGCTCGGGCGTACTCATCATGGAGAAGTGCCGCGAGCTGCTACCGGAGTATTTCAACTTCGTAAAGGGCATTGTGGATTCTCCGGATCTCTCGCTCAATATCTCGCGAGAGATGCTGCAGCACGATAGGCAGCTACGCCTTATCTCAACGAATCTCGAAAAGAAGATACGCGCACGTCTCGAGGACATGAGGGACAACAAGCGCGAGGAATATGAGAAATTCTTCAAGAGTTTCGGCCGCCAGCTTAAACTCTGCGCACTCGATGATTACGGAAAGTATAAAGAGCAGCTCCAGGACCTCTTGATGTTCTACTCATCGACGGAGGAAGGCCTCGTCACGCTGGCAGAGTACGTCGATCGCATGAAGGAAGACCAGGAGTACATCTATTATGCTTCCGGTGACAGCCTCGAGGCGGTGGATAAGATGCCGCAGACCGAAATCCTAAAGGACAAGGGCATCGAGATACTCTACTTCACAGATAACACCGACGAATTCATTCCTGATATGTTCAGGAATTACAAAGAGAAGAAGTTCATGTCCGTCATAGACGGAGACTACGATATAGACGGGGATAAGGAGAAGGACGAGAAGGCAAGCGAGATATTTAAGGATACCTTCGACTTCGTCAAGGAGACTCTGGGAGACAGAGTGGATGTGGTCAAGGCCACGACTAAGCTCAAATCGCATCCTGTGTGCATATCGAGCGGAGACGGCATCACCTTCGAGATGGAGAAGTACTTTACGGCCGTCAATCCTGAGCTCGGTATGAAAGCGAAGCGCATACTCGAGCTCAATGTCGACCACGCCGCATTCCTGGCACTGGACCGTGCACGCGTGGACGACACGGAGCGCGCCAAAGCCATGTGCGAGGTCCTGCTTAATCAGGCGCTCCTGATTGCCGGCCTCCCGGTTCCGGATCCATCCGCTTACACGGATCTTGTAACATCCCTCTTCTAGGAGACAGTATAAATGGAAGGAAATACAAAGATACTAACTGTGGCCGGCAAGGGCGGGGTCGGTAAGACCTCGATCTCCGCGGCCATGATCAGAATACTTACAGAAGAATACCCGGATGCGCGGATACTGGCCATAGACGCCGACCCCGCCATCGGTCTGACGACGGCCCTTGGCGTCGATCCGACCGATACCCTCGACGGCATCCGCAAGAAGATAGTCGGAAGCGTCGAGGACGGCCGGCCAAAAGAAGCCATCGAAATGCTGAACGAAGCGAGATATCGCATATTCGACACCATGCTCGAAGAGCAGAATTTCAGCTTCCTGGCCATAGGGCGCCCCGAGGCGGCGGGCTGCTATTGCAAGGTCAACGCCTACCTCAAGGAAGTCATCAGCCTGCTTGCTGCGGACTTCGACTATGTGGTAATCGACGGAGAGGCGGGCATAGAGCAGATAAACCGACGCGTCATGGAGAAGGTCACGCATCTCTTCCTCATCACCGATCCGAGCCGCAAGGGCTGCAAGGTCGTGGACACCATTAAAGAGGTTGCCGATGAGCTCGTCATGTATGACAGATGCGGCGTCATAGTAAATCGCGTCAGAGAAGAGAGTATACCGCACATACAGATAGAATCAGCGGAGGTCCTCGCCTACATACCTGAGGATCCTGCGCACGCGGAGAACGATATACTGGGCATAAGCGTGTTTGATTTGCCGGAAGACTCGCCGGTGATGAAGGGCACGAGAGAAGCTCTTAAAAAGATGGATATTATTTAACATAGAAGGGAGGCTGGTTATTTGAAAGACTTGAAGCATTTAATATACTTCGAGAACCTCTTGGACAACGCCGACAACGAGCTGGTCGAGCAGGCCGCAAAGGACGGGCGCTACATAATGGGATACACCTGCTATCACATTCCGGAAGTGCTGCTCAACGTCGACAAATGCGTATCGGTCAGGCTTAGGGCACCGAGGACGGGATCAATCGACATATCCACTTACTATATGTCGAACTACGTCTGCGAGTACGCACGCGCGCTGCTTGAGAGGGCAATTGAAGGAGGCTATCAGTTCCTGGACGGACTCGCTGCGGTCGACGCCTGTTCGATGATGAACAGGTTCTACGAGCATTTCAACATCCTGAAGTGCAATGAGAAACCGCACTTCTTCCTGCCGATACTGGACGTGCCTTATAAGACCGAGGACTTCTCGTACAATCACATGCAGAGGCAGCTCGAGGTGAGACTGCTCGCTGCCATGAAGGAGCATCTCGGAGTCGACATCTCCGACAGCGCGATAAGGGCCGCGGTGGCTGAGCACAACATAATCTGCAGGATAATGCAGGAAATCAGCGAGATGAGAAAAGCCGACAATCCGGTTATCACTGGCTACGAATTCCACGTGCTCAACCTCGTGACATATACTTGCCCAAAATACCTGATACTCCCATATCTGCAGGAGACGCTTGAGGAACTCAAGAAGAGAAAACCTGACGACAAGCTCCCGAGAGCAAGGGTCGGCATCGTGGGCTCGGAGATAGACGATCCTGAGTTCACCCGCATGATAGAAGACGCCGGCGCGAGAGTTGTATTCGACAGGCATTGCTTCGGCTCAACTCCGGGCAGAGAGGTAATAGAGCTAAACGACAAAGAAGATGCTCTGCCGCAGGTGGTAAGGCACTATATGAATAGCTGCGAATGCGCCAGATATATCGCGGACAACAAAGTCCTGCAAAGGCGCGAAACGGCTGACCGCCTGGCTAAAGAATTCAAAGCGGACGGCATTATATATGAGCAGATGAAATATTGCGATTTCTGGGGCTTCGAAAGAGCCCTGGTCAGCCACATTATGGCTGAGGAGTACGGATGGCCGGTTCTCTCTATAGACAGGCTGTACAACGCCAAGGGCTCGGGACAGCTTCGGACGAGATTCCAGGCATTTGTAGAATCGCTCGAGATCAAGAAGATACAGAAAGGAGGCAAGTAGCATGGTATTGACGACAGAATTACTCGGCATCAAAAATGCGCTTGCCGAAAGAATAGAAAAGAAAAGAGGCAAGGCTTCCACTAAGACAAAGTATCCAAATCCTGCTTTCTTTAGGGCAAAAGATAATATTAACTGGAAAGCCCAAGGCAGGAACATCGCGGAAGTCGCAAATATCTGCGTCGAGATGTTCAAGGAAGCCGACCACAAGGCCTTCTGGAAACTCCAGGCGGACAGATGCGTGGACGATCTCAGGAGAGTGGCCGAAGAATTCAAGCAGGCCACAGAGATGAGCCCTGATGAGCTGATGGAAGTATTCCTCCACGGAGAGCGCACGCTGGGCAAACTCTACCGCAAAGGAGATATGGCCACGGTCAGAAGAGAATGGAAGGGCCTCGTAGATACAGCCTACGATTTCAAAGAGTGGGCACGCATGTGGGGAATGCTCCTTATGACATTTTCCAAAGACCTCATCCCGGCCCTTAACTCCGCGCTCTACTACAGATGGATGATTTCATACTTCTGCTGCGTGGGCTTCATGGATAAGAACACCATGGGACAGAAGGGTAGCGCCCTCAGGATGTCTCACCTCATGATCTTCGACATCTTCCGCTACGTAGCTGAGAACCTCGTATTCCTCGCCAAGTGCGATGAGAAGAACGGTAACTCGAGAGAGCTCAACAAGAAAGTCGTGCTCTTCGACGAGATGACAATGGGACAGATAATGGCGGGCTTCCCGGACCTCATAGGTATACCGTATCAGCTGATGCCGGTGTTCCTGGTATCCGAGATAGACCAGTTGACCTGCATCCCGTACATAGACGCTGTCGAGAGCTACGGCCTTCCGGCTGACACCTGCCCGGTACCGAGCTCAGAGTGCGGAGCCCTCGTAATAGACGCCCTGCCTCACATGGGATCATGCTTCATCTCAAGCTCGATGCCTTGCGACGGCTCGGTAATGGCCTCGTCATACATGTCTCGTAGATTCCCGGATCTTCCGGTCTACCACCTGACATTCCCTGTCAGATACGAGTACGAGGAAACGACTCAGGACGCGGTCGAGGACATCAAGGGCTGCATCAAATTCGTAGAGGAGATCACCGGCGCCAAGTGGGACTGGAATCACTACTTCGAACAGATGAAGAGGTTCAATACCGAAACCACCTACGAGCTCCAGAAATGGGACGTCAACAAGACGGATTGCCCGCAGATCATCGGACCTTGCTACGAGCTCTTCCGCAAATGGAATTACGAGATGGACGGAGGAGCTGATCCGCGCGTCATGAAGACATTCACTAAGGTCAACGAAATCATGCACAAGGCATACGAGAGACGCGAGGAAGCATGGCGCGGCAAGATGAAATACAGAGGAATAGTCTGGTCTTGCCCGGCTCACTACTATGCGAACTTCTCTAACTGGTTGGCAAACTGCTGGGGTATTGATATACTCGTCGAGATGGAGTCGCTGAACTTCACCAAGATGCTCGAGACCGAGGATAAGGACGAGGCTCTGATGGATCTCGCAAGATTGTACGAGCGCATGGTCATGAGGCGTCACACCAACGGAGGCTACCACAACGTAGTCGATGAGCTCTGGCGCCAGGTAGAGGACTGGAGAGCGGAGATTATCATCATGTACCAGAACGTGGCTTGCAAGAACATGGCCACTCTGCAGGGAGTGCTGGACGATCAGTGCAGGGATAAGAACTACCACATGATTTGGATAGAGCATGACCTGATGGATCCGAGGACGGTGTCGCGTAAGGACATGAGAGCCAAGGTCAACGAATACATGAGAACGGTAATGAAGGCAGAGCCTGTCGACCCGACATTGCTCGAGTTCGACGACGAGATAGCTATGTAAAGAAAAGGAGAACGAAAAATGAAATATTTCGGTGGCTGTGATGTAGGATCAACTTACACTAAAGCAGTAATACTTGATGAGAACGGTAAAATCGTAGCCGATACAACCATCAAGAGCAAAATCAATTCCGAGCAGTCCGCGAGACTCGCCATGGACGAGGTCCTCGAAAAGGTAGGCCTCAAGTCCGCAGAGGAACTCGAGTACCTGATCGGTACAGGCTACGGTCGTAACAAAGTACCTTTCGCTGATGAGAACATCTCCGAGATTTCCTGCCACGCAATGGGCGTACACGTAACAGACCCGAGCGTTAAGGCTATCATCGATATCGGCGGACAGGACGTAAAAGGAATCGCCGTAGACACTGACGGCACGGTCAAGAACTTCGCGATGAACGACAAATGCGCTGCCGGAACAGGCAGATTCTACGAGGCAATGGCCCGCTCATTTGAAATGACTCTGCCTGAGTTCTCAAGACTCAGCCTCACGGCTAAGAACGTAATTCCTATCACCGCTCAGTGCACGGTATTCGCAGAGTCTGAGGTAATCACCCTCGTAGGTGAGAACAAGCCAATGGACGAGATCGCTGCAGGAATCCAGATGGCTGTTGCTAAGAGATGCTTCGTAATGGCTAAGAAAGCCGGCGCTACAGACTCGATCACTCTGACAGGCGGCTGCGCCAAGAACGACGGCCTCAAGGACGCCATCGAGCACGTTCTCAAGCTCAAGGTCATCAACCTCAAGACTGACCCGCAGCTCATGGGAGCACTCGGTGCTGCTGAATTCGCCCGCCAGAAGGGCATGGCCAAGAGCGCATAACTAAAAGCGAAAGGAACTACATATGGAAGTTATTAAAACAACTGCCAAGATAGGCGCCATCGCAACAGGCGCACTCTTTGCGGTATACATGCTCAATCTCGACCAGAAGCTCCTCGCCTGGGCTTATGCGAGAGTCAACGAGATCTTCGACCGCAAAGAAGTCGACATCAAATTCTGATTGGAGCGCCTAAAATAAATGGAACTATACAACTCAATCATTGAGAAAATCGATTCGCATATTGGGGATAAAGAGACCAGGCGCTTTGAGTACAATCCGGAGCGCTGCTGGGAGGATGTAGGCGGCAACCAACTTGTCATGATGAAGGAAGCTGCGTATGAGCTCGGCGGTGACAACAAACCGGCGGTCAATTACGCATGCGTGACTTCAGGCGACTACGCTGACCGTGACGAAATACTGGTCTACGGGCCGGATCTCAGCGAGATAAAAGGCAGCGTGCCGTTTGCCAGAATTGCCATCATCAAGGTGGACATATTGGCAGGCGAGGGAGAGGAGGACACCGAGCCACTCTTCAGAGCCATACAGGACATCGACTTCGTGAAGTATCACGTGTATCCGAAGGGATATATGATCAGAAGCTCGTCGGACAGCCACCGCGAGCAGGTCAGGGTGTCCAAGGAAGCGGCAAGCCGTGGCATCACATTCGAGCAGGTCGGCAATTCCTACATCCGCCAGTACAAGCAAAATCCAAACATCAAGGCGGTCAAGCTCATCTTCGTCACGACAGATGATGCAGACTTCGCGGCGATGAGGGCGGATGCGAAGAAGACCAGAGACATCACTCTCACGCTCTCCAAGATACTCGAGGGCATGGCCACTGACTGCAGGACCTGCAACCTCAAAGAAATATGCGACGAAGTCGAAGGGCTCAAAGAACTCCACTTCGGCCAAAGCAAGAAATAAGAAAAGAAGATGCTCCGCAAGGAGCTAGGACGAAAGCAATTAAGGACGGATCTCATACGGGAGCCGTCCTTTAGCGTCAGAACTAAAAAATGCACATTTTCTGCAAAAAGATGTAAAATAGTAAGGTAGGACTAAGTGAGAAATACACGCAAAGCATATTTAGGAGACGGACTATGAAGGCAAGTAATGCACAGGTATTATGGCAGGTGATGGAGGCCTTGAGAGATGCCAATCAACTCGAGGATGCGCTTTCTGCCAGCCTGGATATTTTCTGTAATATGACCGAGAGCAAAAAGGGCACTATTTGGATGCACGATGCCGCCAGCGCCAGAACTATTGCTGTAATCACACATGGCACCAGCGACGCAATAGGTGAGAGCGCCGCCATGGGAGAGGGCGTAGTCGGAGAGGTCATAAAGAACGGAGAGAGCAAGGCGTATAAAGCTTC
This sequence comes from uncultured Eubacteriales bacterium, assembly GCA_902760855.1. Classification (GTDB taxonomy): domain Bacteria; phylum Bacillota; class Clostridia; order Peptostreptococcales; family Anaerovoracaceae; genus Crickella. Next base: position 13,680 of record CACWIO010000006.1, on the reverse strand, counting down.
CGAGGTCAGCAAGCTCAAATATGCCGGAGTCGACGGACCGGACCTCACGGGTAAGAACCTGCTTTGCGTACCTATAAAGACGCCTCAGCACACCATAGGCTGCATACTCCTTACCGGAAAGAGCGTAGAGTATACAGCAGAGGAGATTCAGATCTTCGAAAACTGCTGCTCAGTTCTTGCGCTTGACATAGAGGATAAAGGATTTGCCTTTAGACCGTTCGAGGACAGAGAGCCTATCGTTAACGTCCGTGGCATAGTTAAGGAATTCATGAGCGGTGAGGAAGTCAGGCGCATACTTAAAGGCGTGGATATCGACGTCTTCCCGGGAGAACTCATGGTAGTGCTCGGAGAGAGCGGCTGCGGTAAGAGTACGCTCCTCAATATAATAGGCGGCATGGACAGAATGACCGAAGGCAAGCTCATCGTAGAGGGTAAGGACATGTCGAATCCGAGCGAGGATGAGCTTACGGAATACAGAAGAGAATACATAGGCTTTATATTCCAGGCTTACAACCTCATGCCGAACCTCTCAGCGTATGAGAATATAGAATTCATAGGAGAGATCAGCGATAATCCGATGGACTCAATGGAAGCGCTTCGCATGGTAGGTCTCGAGGCAAAGGCAAACAGCATGCCGACCGCGCTCTCGGGCGGGCAGATGCAGAGGGTGTCGATTGCCAGAGCTCTCGTCAAGAATCCTAAGATAATACTTGCGGATGAGCCGACAGCCGCCCTCGACTACGACACATCTATCAAGGTGCTCAAAGTAATCGAGGACATAGTTAAAGAGCACAAGACTACAGTGCTCATGGTAACTCACAACCCGGAGATTGCCAAAATGGCCAACCGCGTAGTCAAGCTCAGAGACGGGAAGATATCAAGTATAAGAGTTAATCTACATCCGCTCAGCGCAACGGATCTCGTTTGGTAATGAAGAAAACTCAGGTTAAAGACGCATTTAGGAATATCAGGAAACGCTTGGTGTCATTTATGTCACTGTGTCTTGTCGTGGGTCTCGGAATCGGAGCTCTGCTTACGACCAAATTCATGCAAGCGGGCAGCGAGCAGAATTTCATCGATTATTATACCGAGCATAATTTCAAGAACTATGAGTTGATTTCCTCTCTGGGCGTATCCGAGGCAAGCCTTGAGAAGATAAGAGCCGTTGAAGGTGTTACCGCCGCCGAGGGTGTGATTCAGGCTGACGGAACCATAGCTTTTGGGGATCAAAAGAGAAATGCCATAGTCCTCAGCATGACGCGCGAGGTCAGCGTACCGGAGCTTAAGGACGGAAACATCCCGACTTTGAAATCAGAGTGCATGATAGGCGATGATGTAGCCGAAGTTGAGGGAATTAAAATAGGAGATAAAATTAAGATCTCTGTTATGGGTCTTGATGCACTGGGCGATGATCCGATGCTGCACTCCAAGGAATTTACTGTAACGGGACTCATGGGTCATCCGGATTATATAAGAAGAAAAGCAGACTACATAGTAGTGCTGCCGTTCGAAGCATTCAACAAGGAAGCCACGGGCGGTCTGTACACGAGAGCCTTCGTCAGAACAGAGGACCCGGAAGGCGTGAGTATGTTTTCGGATGAGTACTTCGAGCAGACCGCGGGAATAACGAAGGCGCTTGAAGACTTGGCTATAGAGCTTGGGACAGACAGGACGAAAGAGATCAAGGACGAGGCAAATGCCAAAATAAACCGGGAGTGGAAGAAAGTCGAGGATGAGCTTACATCGGCAGATAATGAGATAGCAGCCGGAGAGTCAGAGCTCGAAACTAGGCTTGCCGAAGGAAGGGCGGAGCTAGAAAGCTCACAGAAAAAACTCGATGCGACCGTAGCAGAGAAAAGAGCGGAAATCGACGAAGGAAAGTCAGAGCTCAAGAAAGCCAAAGACGCTAAAAAGAAGATCGATGATGACCTTCCTAAGATAAAGAAAATGGACGAAAAAGAGCGCATAGAGTATGCGCCTGTTTTGCTGAAGGATCTCTCCGAAATCGTTGAAATTGATAAAGATTCCAAAGAGTACAAAGAGATCGTAAAGGAATATGAAGAGGAGAAGAAAAAAGCAGGCAATACAGGCACTGCAACAAATGACACAGACCTCTACATTCTCTTATATGAGAAGAATGAAGATAAGATAGATAAAGAAATTGCTCAAAAAGATCAGGAAATAGCATCTGCGGAGGATACGCTCTCGAGAGAGCAAAGCAGTTATCAGGCGCAGATCGATGCAGGCTGGGAGACATACTATTCTGAGAAAGCCAAGTATGAGGCAGAGCTCGCTGAAGCTAAGACGCAGCTCGATGAAAAACGCAAGGAAGCAGAGGATAAGTTCAAGGAAGCCAGAGCCGAGCTGGACAAGATAGAAGATTGCAGATGGATAGTCCTGGATAGGAGGGCTAACGGGGGATATGTCGACGCGAATTCAAACATCAGAGCCGTCGGAAGCTCGGGCAATGTCTTCGGTGCGCTGTTCATAATCGTCACAGCTATAGTCTGCCTGTCGACTCTCATCATTATCATTGATGAACAAAAGAAACTTGTAGGAACAGTCAAGGCCTTCGGATTCTTCAAGAGGGAGATTCTCGGCAAATATATGGTATTCGGGGCCGCAGCCTCCGTCGTTGGCGCCATACTTGCTGTCATCGGTGCGTACCTGATATCGACTATGATTCTCGTCGCGCAAGGTAAATCAGGTATGTATCATACCGACGCACCGCATAGCGTGGTGACTCCGGGCATCTCTATCGTTTCGATGCTCTTGATATGGTCGGTAACTATGATTGCCACGGTAGCCGCATGCATAGGCATTCTCAGAAGCCCGGCATCAATGCTCATGAAAGGAACCATACTCAAGAAGAATCAGAAAAAGAAGAAGGAAGCTTCAGGTGCGGGAAGCCTTTACTCAAGGCTCATCATGCGCAATATGATGGAAGACAAGGCCAGGGTTATGGTGACGATAGGTATAATCGCCGCATGTTGCATTTTGATGGGTCTCTCAATTTCCATGAAACTCTCCTTTAATGGAATGATAGATAAACAGATAGGAGACATTAACAGATACGACTTCATAGTTACCATGAACGATGAGGTAACGGATGAGCAATCAGCTAAAATCGCATCGACGCTTGAGTCTAACCGGGCTGCATATTTGCCTGCGACCTCGGAGGGCATGCTATACAACTGGGATGGCAAGATAGACATACTGCAGATTGTTTGCGCGGATCCCGAGAGGCTCGGGGACTTCTACGCAGTCGTTGATCCGAAGACCAAGGAGCCGGTAGAGCTTCCTGCGGACGGAGTCATCATACAAAAGAGAATGAACGAGAGCTACGACATGAATATTGGCGATAAACTGCCGCTGCTCGATGACTCGCTCAAGGAAAACGAAGCAGAGATAAAAGGCGTTTTCCTCAACTACGTGGGACGAGCGGTGGTGGCTTCTCCTGAGGCATATAAGAAAATATTCGGCAAAGACCACGAAGTCAATGCGTACTACGTCAAGCTCGAAGGCGCTGATGAAGGGAAAGTCAAAAGCGATCTGCTGGCCGTAACGGATGAGATCGTATTCTCGGACAAGGATGAATTTAGGAAGAAGTTCGAAACCGTCACAGGCTTATACAATATCATCGTGCTCCTGATGGCGGGAATTGCCGTAGTCATATCGTTCATGATACTGACCAATCTGTCCAATATATTCTTAAACAGAAGGAAGACGGAGCTCTCCGTTATGAGAGTCAATGGATTCAGTGTTAAACAGGCCAAGGGATATCTCACCAGAGAGACTGTGTTTACGACGGCTGCCGGCCTTGCGCTCGGACTCGGACTTGGCGCATTGATAACGCCGCCCGTTATAGCGATACTGCAGCAGCCTGATCTTGAATTTGTCAAGTCCTTCCATCCTGTAGCCTGGATAGCAGCGCTCTCGCTTGAGCTGTTATTCGCCGTAATAATAAACAGCATGGTGTTCAGGAAGGTGAAAAAACTGAACCTCAGAGATATCGCGTAGACGCTGAGCAAGGAAGAGCCTATTGACCAAGACGGATAAAAGCAAAGCGAAATACGAAAGCGAAATCAAGCGGCACCGCAGATTCAAGAAGCTGGTGCGCGGACCTATTATGCTATGGCTCGAAAACAACAGCATACTTAGTCTGGATAACATTGGCGCGGAATTGACGGAAGGACCTGCCATAATAGCGGTCAACCACGCGGCAATATACGATTTCCTGTTCGTAACAGCTGCGGCTGCGGATAGAGACGTGGCGTATGTGGCGAGCGAGCATCTGATGAGAATTAAACCCTGGGGACAGCTGATCGCACGCTATGCGAGCATCATACCCCACAAGAAAGGCGCCAAGGGAAGCCGTACGGCAGCGAGGATACTTGAGAGACTCTCGGCAGGAGAGTCGGTATACCTGGCCGTGGAGGGCGAGCAGACCTGGAACGGCATCAGCCTTCCCATCAAGCCCGGGAACGGCAAACTCGCCAAGAAGAGCGGGGCAAGTCTCATAACGTACAGAATCGAAGGCTCGTACCTCATGAGGCCGAGATGGGCACCCGATATGAGATACGGAAAAGTCGATGGCAAGCTCGTAAATGTTTACACACCGGAAATGCTCGCGGAAATGAGCGCGGAGGAAGTGGACGAGGCTATAGCTCGCGACCTTTACTTCGACATCTGGGAATGGCAGAGAAATGCCGGCTCTGAACCCGCTGAGTATTCGCATTCAAGATACGGCTTCGCGGCAGGGCTGAGGCGCGCGCTATGCTCCTGTCCGAAATGCTCCAAGATAGGAAATCTTACTGATGAGCTGGATATGATAAAATGCGATTGCGGATTTGAGGCGAGGTTCACGGAGACGGGATTCTTAGATATAAGGGATGGAAGCCTCAAGGACGGGCCTGAGACCATAGCGGATTGGGAGAAGCTCGACGAGGAACGCATCTCAGAGCTGATAAAGTCCGCAGAGCATACGGACTTAGAGCTATTCGGAGACGAAGACGGAACACTCTATAGCGTGGACCGGGACCACAATGAATTTGCTTTCGACGACGGCAGGCTCTCGCTCGAGAGCAGGAGCGGACGATTCTTTCTTAAAATGGGGGATGAGGAGTTTGCCGTAGACGATATATACGACATGACCATGGTGCAGGCAGGCAGACTGCTTTTCAGCGTGGGTAAGGATTATTATGAGATCAGGTCAGGCTTGACCAATCTCAGAAAATACATGCAAGCTATAAATATTATTGCAAGGAAGAAGGATTAGAGATTGGATTATTCAGCAGCGAATTATGGCGTATGGAATGCGATGCTGCAGCTCGGGTATATAGCTGCGGTGATACTCATCGCAAATTTTCTGAGGCGCAACATTGAGTTTATAAGAAAGAGCATGATCCCTGTGGCGGTTCTCGGCGGCTTTATACTGCTGATCGCCAAGGAAATCGGCATTGTTAAGATAGACGATATCTTTATGTCGATATTGACTTATCACGGAATAGCACTCGGCTTTATCGCGATGAGCCTTAGGATTCCGGATAAGAAAAATGAGGGAGACGAAGGAAGGGTAGGATTCCGCTCCGGTGCCGTCATAGTCAGCTCGTATATGGTGCAAGGCGTAGTAGGCCTCATAATAACTATAGGCCTGGCGCTCACTGTGAAGCCGGATATGTTTAGGGCCGCGGGACTGCTCCTCCCCATGGGCTTCGGCCAGGGACCTGGGCAAGCCAATAACGTAGGCTCGACCTACCAGACTTTGGGATTTGAAGGCGGACACAGCTTCGGACTTGCAATCGCAGCCGCAGGGTACATAGTGGCGTGCGTTGTGGGCGTTATCATACTAAATATCCTAAGGGGCAAGGGCCTTATCAAGGTCTCAGATGCACCTGTCAAGAGGAAGCTTGCCGAAGATTACTTCGAAAGCGATGAGGACGCAAGCGTGTCCGAGTCCATAGATAAAATGAGCATTCAGCTCGCCATGATACTCGTCGTTTATTTAATCACTTATGCGGTGACGAGAGGCCTGACATCGGGCATCGCCGCTATAAACGAGGGGGTTGCGGGCACGGTCAACACACTTCTCTGGGGATTCAATTTCATCATAGGCTCCGCAATTGCCATACTGCTGCGTTCAGTGCTTGAGCAGCTAAAGGTCAAAGGGCTCAAGAGGCCATATCAGGACAACTACCTGCTCAACAGACTCTCGGGACTATTCTTCGATATCATGATAGTAGCCGGAATAGCCAGTATAGATATAGAGGACATACGCGGGCTCTTCCTGCCGTTTGTGCTGCTGGTTGCAGCGGGCACTGTGGTCACCTGGTTTCATCTCAAGTGGGTATGCAAAGCGGTATACCCTGACTACTACTACGAAGGCCTCATATCCATGTACGGCATGATGACAGGCACCATCAGCTCAGGCGTGCTGCTCTTAAGAGAGCTCGACTCTGAACTTGAAACACCTGCTGCCAACAATCTTGTGGTCGGATCGAGCTTCGGCATACTGCTCGGAGCACCGGTGCTCGTACTCGTCGGACTTGCGACCAAGAGCCCGGCTATGTGCTACGCCACCCTCGGCCTTGCAGCATTGTATCTGGTGATACTCGATGTGATAATTTTCAAGATCGGTAGGAAGAGGTCTTAAGCCCACATCTGCTCTGAATGCCACCCATTCTTTACAGGCCGCAGAACTTTGCAAAAAAGCCTTGTTTTTAGGGTTTTGGGGTGATATACTACACAAGCTGTCGCAATGAGAGTTTGCAGGTGGAAGGAATCCATCCGCCACACTGCCACCCATTTTACAGGTCGGCAAAAGTTTGCTAATCGCGGCGGCGTAATACGTTTCAAAAAATTTTAGAAAGAGGTACCAGCATGAAGGAAGGAATCCATCCTGAGTATAAGGAATGTAAAGTAACTTGCGCATGTGGTAATTCATTTACAACTCAGTCCGATAAGGAAGAGATGAGAGTAGACATCTGCTCTGAATGCCACCCGTTCTTTACAGGCCAGCAGAAGTTTGCTAATCGCGGCGGACGTGTTGAGAAGTTCAAGAACAAATACAACCTGTAGGGCACACATACAAATACTCAGGCCGGAGCTCGCGCTCCGGTTTTTATGTCGATAAAAAGATGCGAATCTATTAATGGATAAAAGAGGAAAGATATGTTTGATAAATTAGATTTCATACAGGAGAAATATCAGGAGCTCAGCGAGAAGGTCGCTGATCCCGCAGTAATCGCGGATCAGAAGAGCTTCCAGAAATACATGAAGGAAATGTCCGAGCTCGAGCCGGTGGTCAAGGCTTACGAGGACTACAGAAAGATGCAGTCCGACCTAGCCGATGCCAGGGAGCTGATTGAGATGGAGGACGATGAAGAGGTCAGAGAGATGGCTAAGGAAGAAGCCAAGGAGCTCGAGGATAAGCTCGAGCAGGCTCAGGCTGACCTTAAGATTTTGCTGCTCCCAAAAGACCCTAACGATGACAAGAACGTAATCCTTGAGATCAGAGCCGGCACGGGCGGTGAGGAAGCCGCTCTCTTCGGCAACGACCTCCTGAGGATGTATCTCAGATATGCAGAGCGCCATCGCTGGAAAGCAGAGATTATTGAAATCAATGACACCGGAATAGGCGGCATCAAAGAAGCCGTGGTCATGATCAAGGGCAAGGGCGCATACTCCAGGCTCAAATTCGAGTCCGGCGTACACAGAGTGCAGAGAGTGCCTGAGACCGAGTCGTCCGGCAGAATTCATACATCCGCTGCCACTGTGGCCGTGCTCCCAGAGATCGATGACGTAGAGGTAGAGATCAATCCTAATGACGTAAAGGTAGACGTATACAGAGCATCCGGCAACGGCGGACAGTGCGTTAACACGACAGACTCCGCAGTCCGCATGACTCACCTTCCGACAGGCATCGTGGTTACCTGTCAGGACGAGAAATCGCAGATTCAAAACAGAGAAAAGGCTATGAGAGTTCTCAAGGCGCGTATCTACGACAAGATGGTCCAGGAGCAGAACGCCAAGATCTCAGCAGACAGGAAGAGCCAGGTAGGATCCGGAGACAGGTCCGAGAGAATCAGGACATATAACTTCCCGCAGGGAAGGATGACCGACCACCGCATCAATCTCACTCTCTATAAGCTCGACCAGTTCATGGACGGGGATATAGATGAGGCTATCGACGGACTTATTACGGCAGATCAGGCCGAAAAAATGAAGGATTTTGGTTAAAGCGAACGAAATTATTGACGATATCGTACGGTTCTATTATAATAATCGTACGATATTTTGATTGTAGAGAGGAGAGCTATGTCTATTACTGCAACTGAATTAAAAGAGAATCTTGGAAGATACTTGCAGATGGCTATGTCTGAAGACATATATGTCACAAAGAATGGTAAAGTGATTGCCATGCTATCTAATCCACACAAGGACAGAGTTGAAATGGCTAAATCGCTTGCCGGGATTATTCCTGCAGATATTAGCCTTGAAGAGGCGCGTGCAGAAAGGTTGGCATCGAAATGAGAGTACTGATAGATACATGCGTGGTGCTCGACTATCTTCAAAACAGGGAGCCCTACTTTGATGATGCATTGAATTTGGCAATCGCTGCCGCAAACAAAGAGTTTGAAGGATATATATCAGCAAGTTCATGCACAGATCTCTACTACATAATAAATAAAAGCACTCATAACGACGAGACGACTCGTGGAATACTAAATCGACTTACAGAGTTGTTTGGAGTTGCAGACACATATGCAGAGGATTGTTTGCTTGCTTTGCATAGCAATATGTCGGACTACGAGGATGCGGTTATGAGCGAGACCGCTGCCAGAATAGGCGTTGACTCCATAATAACGAGAAATATAAAGGACTATAAGAATTCAAAAGTCAAAGCAGAGACTCCTTCCGAGTTCCTTTCAAAACTTAACAAATAGATGCTGGAGCGCACGAGAGCTTTATGTTAAAATTCGTAAGATGAAAACTTTGAGACTTAGTACAAGTGAAATAGATATAGCGCGGGCCGGGGATATTATCAGATCCGGTGGGCTCGTTGCTTTTCCGACGGAGACGGTTTACGGACTCGGGGCAAACGCCCTCGATGAAGAGGCCGTCCGCTCTGTGTATGAGGCTAAAGGCCGTCCCTCGGATAATCCTATGATAGTCCATATCGCGGATATCGCGGACCTCGACGGACTCGTGGAGGGCGGCGCATTTAGGATGCCGCCGTACGCGAAGATACTTGCAAAGCAGATGTGGCCGGGGCCGCTGACTATGGTGCTGAGGAAGAATCCGTCGGTGCCGGGTGTCACGACCGGAGGTCTTGACACCGTCGCGATCAGGATGCCTATGAATGAGACGGCTCGCAAGCTGATCGCGGAGGCAGGCGTGCCTGTCGCGGCACCGAGCGCCAACACATCCGGAAGACCGAGCCCGACAACAGCTTACGATGTGCTGGAGGACATGGACGGCCGCATAGATGCTGTCATCATGGGAGACCAGTGCGATGTCGGCATCGAGTCGACAGTAATAGATATGACCGGAGATGAACCGATAATTCTGAGGCCGGGAATTGTTACGAAGGAGTGGATAGAAAAGGTGCTCAGAACAGAGGTGAGCTATGACAATTCTCTTCTTATTAATATAGAGGATGAAAGTGAAGACATGTCCGGCACTTATACGGACTTCAAGCCGAGGTCGCCGGGCATGAAGTATAAGCACTACGCACCCAAAGCTAAGGTGCGCCTGATTGCAGGAGATAATGAGACATTTGCAGAGAAGGTTATGGAGCTCGGAGTCGAGGCCATGCGCGAGGGCCTGAAACCTGCCATACTCGAATACGGCAATGACGCGAATAAAGCAGCCCATAAGTTGTTTGCCGACCTGAGGGAGCTAGACCGCCAGGGCTACGACATAATCTTTATACGCGCCATAGATACCAAAGGTGCAGGCTTCGGTGTCATGAACCGCATGCTCAAAAGCGCCGGTTACGACATCGTCAAATAATGCTTTACGAATTGAACACAAATAAAGAGAAATCTTCTATATAATTAATATAGAAGACAGATTGCAGATTGCACAGGAGGACAGTATGGGAAAGATAATGGTATTTGATCATCCGCTGATTCAGCACAAGGTCTCAATGATGAGAGACAAGAACACTTCGAGCAAGGAGTTCAGGGATCTCGCAAGAGAGGTAGCCATGCTCATGGCATTCGAAGTTACTCGCGACCTGCCTACACAGGAGGTGCAGATTGAGACACCTATCTGCCCGACCACAGTGCAGATGCTCAAAGGTCTCGACGTGGCAATCATCCCAATTCTCAGAGCCGGCCTCGGATTTGTAGACGGCATGCTCGAGATTATTCCGAACGCTAAGGTCGGACATGTCGGACTCTACAGAGATCCTAAGACTCATGAGCCTGTTGAGTACTACTGCAAGCTTCCTGAGGATATAGATAAGAGAAGAGTAATCATCGTAGATCCTATGCTCGCTACAGGCGGATCCGCAGTGGCAGCAGTGGACTTCGTAAAGAGGCAAGGCGCAAAGGACATCAGCCTGATGTTCCTCATCGCAGCTCCGGAAGGCATCAAGGCTCTGACCGATGCGCATCCTGACGTAGATATCTACATCGCAGCTAAGGATGAGAAGCTGAACGATCACGCTTACATAGTCCCTGGTCTAGGCGATGCAGGCGACCGTATTTTTGGAACTAAGTAATAATCTCTTCGCCGATTAATTCAATATAAGCAATAACGATACGAAAAAGACAACTATATATTGTAGAAATGCTATGGCCCGCGGCTAATCCGCGGGCTTTTTCATTAAGAGGAGATTAAAATCCTTGTTAATAAAATAATTAAAGTCGATTGCTATTGCATGTTTTGTTTTGGCTCGTGTACAATGCAAGTGTCATATGTCAGACAAAAGACAATAAGACAAACAGACATAATACAAACAATCACTTTAAACAACAAATCAATGCGGCGATGCCGCAGATCAAGAAGCTATTTAAGGAGGAGCATTGATCATGAGAATCGGATTTGTCGGATGCGGAGCAATCGGAAGCTGCTATGCAAGCTATCTACTGTCAAAGCATGAAGTATGCGTTCTGGATACTTATGAGCCTGTTATCGAGGCCATCAAGAAGAACGGCATACTCGTAGACATGTGCGCACCGGGTCGCGGAAACGGAGAAACTATTTCAGTTAAACCAGCAATTGCTACAACTGATCCAAAGGAGATCGGAGTTGTGGAGCTGCTGGTTGTTTTTGTTCACTACCAATATCTGGAGGCTGCAGTCAGAAACGCACTTCCTATGATTGATGAGAACACAATGATACTTTGCCTGCAGAACGGCTACGGCAACTACGATGAGATTGCCAAGGTAGTTCCTGAAGAGCAGATCATCATCGGTAACACAGCATTCGGCGCTACACCAATCGAGCCGGGTCACGTAAGAAACACAGGTTACGGAGTTACCAACATGGGATCACCTAAGGCTCCTCTCGCTAAGGTAGAGAAGGTTGCCGAGGCATTCAGAGAAGCAGGTCTTGAGACCAATGTACACGAGAACGTATATAACGCTATCTGGCACAAGCTCTGCGCAAACGTAGTAATCAACGGAATCAGCGCACTGCTCGAAACTCCAAACGGCTTCATTTATAAGAACCCATATACACAGGAGCTCGCAAAGCTGCTCGTTAAGGAAGCTATCACAGTTGCCAACGCAGCAGGCTGCACACTCACTTATGAGGAAGAGCTTGAGCACGCATTCGAGGTATCTCAAATGACAGACGAGACTATCAGCTCGATGGTACAGGACGTAACACATCACCACGAGACAGAGATCAGGATCATCAACGGTGCAGTATCCAAGCTCGGTAAAGAGTACGGAATTCCTACACCATGCAACGACATGATACTCAACCTCGTACTCGCTAAGCAGTCAATATATCTCGGAAGATAATCCACTCACTAATTCTTAAGCATCACAATGAGGAGAAAACAATGAAAGACATTTCCAACACAGAACTTAAGAACAAAGCAACTGAGATGCGTATGAAGGTCATCGACATGATCTACAAAGCTCAGTCCGGTCATCCGGGCGGATCACTCTCCGCAGCAGAGTTCGTAACAGCTTGCTACTTCAAGTACATGAACGTAGATCCTAAGAACCCTAACTGGGAAGACCGCGACAGAATGGTACTGTCCAAAGGTCACGTTTGCCCGATTCAGTACGCTTGCCTCGGAACACTCGGTTACTTCCCTGAGGAAGTTCTCGACACACTCCGTAAGGAAGGTTCACCGCTCCAGGGTCACCCATCAATGATCAAGTGCCCGGGCATCGACATTTCGACAGGTTCTCTCGGACAGGGTATGGCTTGCGCAGCCGGCATGGCTCTCGGCGGCAAGATGAACAACAAAGACTACAAGGTCTTCTGCGTACTCGGCGACGGAGAGTCCCAGGAAGGAATCGTTTGGGAAGCTGCAAATACAGCACATAAGTATAAACTCGACAACTTCATCGTTTTCGTAGACGACAACAACCTCCAGCTCGACGGCACATGTGATGAGGTTATGCCTAACGGAGACCTCGCTGCTAAGTTCGAAGCATTCGGATGGGAGACATTCACATACGACGGAAATGATATGGATCAGACAGTCGAAGTCCTCGACAAGTGCTATGCATCAATGAACGGAAAGCCAAAGGCTCTCATCGGCAAGACCGTAAAGGGCAAAGGCGTAAGCTTCATGGAGAACGTTTGCGGATGGCACGGAATCGCTCCTAACGATGAAGAATATGCACAGGCTATGGAAGAGCTCAAGGCTCAGCTGATATAAGAGGAGGACATGAAAATGAGTGAACTGAAAAAGATCCCAACAAGAGACGGATTCGGTGATGAGATCATCGAAGTTGGTAAAGATAATCCGGATGTCCTCGTACTGGACATAGATATCGGTAAGAGCTGTAAGACACAGGGCTTCCAGAAAGCGCTTCCTGAACAGCACATCAACGTAGGTATCGCTGAACAGAACGGTGCTGCCGTAGCTGCAGGACTCGCTACATGCGGAAAGATCCCATTCGTAGTTACATATGCTGCGTTTGGATCAATGAGAATTTGCGAAATGATCAGACAAGAAATCTGCTATACAAACCTGAACGTTAAAATTGCTTGCTCGCACGGCGGAGTAACACCTGCTAACGATGGTGCTTCTCACCAGGCTATCGAGGATATGGGTATCCTCAGAACTATTCCGAACATGTCAGTAATCATGCCGGCTGACTACAACTCAGCTCGTAAGCTCGTAAGAGCAGCTGCAGAGACATACGGACCAATGTATCTGAGATTCACAAGAGATGCTATGGATCAGATCTACGATGAGAACGTAGAACTCGTAATCGGTAAGGCTCATCAGATTCAGGACGGTAAAGACGTTGCTATCATCGCTAACGGTGACACAGTAACACTCGCCATCCAGGCAGCTAAGCAGCTCGAGGCTAAGGGCATCAGCGCAAGAGTACTCGACATGCACACAATCAAGCCTCTCGACGTAGATGCTGTAACAGCTTGCGTAAAAGAGATTGGTAAGATCGTAACAGTAGAAGACCACAATATCCTGAACGGTCTCGGCAGCGCAGTATGCGAAGTAGTAGCTGAGATGGGTAC
>CACWIO010000005.1:38178-52755 GCA_902760855.1 uncultured Eubacteriales bacterium | reverse complement strand
GCAAGTGCTGAGGCACTGCAGTAACCAAAGTTTGTTACGCGATGCAAATCGCTAACAATATACTCCTTACATAAGTTGCTTGGGCGCCATAAACTGCGGGATACAAATCCCGCAGGGTCCCCAAACGACACACTAACAATCGGCACTAATAAGTTTGCACTTTATAAATATTAGGAGGAACCTATGAAGAAGAAACTTTTAGCAATTATGATGATGTTAATGCTTACATTATCACTCGCTGCTTGCGGCGGCGGTAACGGCGGCGGCGAGGCAGCCGGCGGCGAAGAAGGCGGCGAAGGTTTTGCAGGAGGCCAGACTTTCGCAATCAAGATCGGTCACAGTGACACAACTGAGAACCTGATTCACAAATCTCTCGAGAACTTCAAGGCATACGTAGAGGAGCAGTCCGGTGGTGCTGTAACTGTTGATATCTACGCAGCTGAGCAGCTCGGATCCAACGCAGAGATGGCTGAGATGATCGAGATGGGATCACTCGACGCTATGATGATGCCACAGGGACAGGAAGCACAGTTTGCTCCTAAGCTCAACACACTCGGTCTTCCATTCCTTTTCGAGAACTATGATCAGGTTTACAAAGTACTCGACAGCGAAATCGGTGACGAGCTCGTAGCTGACCTCGAGTCCCGCAACATGATCCAGCTTGCTTACTGGGAGAACGGTCTTCGTCAGACAACTAACTCCAAGAAAGCTATCAACGGACCGGATGACTTCAAAGGTCTGAAGATCAGAACACCTGAGGATGAGATGACAATGGCTATCTTCAACGCTCTTGGCGCATCCCCATCCCCACTCGCTTTCTCAGAGCTCTATCTCGCTCTGCAGCAGGGAACATTTGATGGACAGGAGAACCCTGTATCCAACATCCACGCTAACAACTTCCAGGATGTTCAGAAGTATCTTGCTATGACAAACCACAAGTATGAGTGCAAGAACATGATCTTCTCACTCACTTCTTGGAACAAGTATCCTGAAGATGTACAGAACCTCCTCAAAGAGGCTGCTAAGACATACGGCGATGAGCACAGAAAGGCTATCGTAGACAGCCAGGAAGCTCAGCTCAAGGATCTCCAGGATGCAGGCATGGAAGTTACAAATCCTGATGTTGAAGCTCTCAAGAAAGCTACAGAATCTGTATACACAGATTACTTCGCTAAGAATGATTGGGCTGAGGATCTCGTAAGCAGAATCAGGGCTGCAATGTAATTTAAGGTAACTGGAACTAGATAGTTTAATCGAATAGCTAAGTGAGGGGCGGGGTCCCGCCCCTCGGCAGCTAACTCCCCCTACACAGAGAGAGGAAACAAACTATGAAAAAATTTGACAAACTATGCGAGATTATCAACAACATCGCATCAGCCATAACGGTCACGATGATGGTGTTCTTGATTCTCCTCATTACATGGTCCGTGTTCAGCAGGTTCGCCCTGAACAATCCGGTAGCATGGCAGTATGAGGCAACGCTGATTTGTCTGTCATGGATAGTATTCATCGGAATGTCTATGACTTTCCACAACGATGAACACATGAGACTGACTTTCGTTCCTAACGCAATGAAGCCAAAGATGCGCGCATATTGGCTCTCGGCTATGGACATGCTCTGCTTCGTATTCCTGGTCATCGCAGGCATACTGTCAATATCTGTAGTGAAGAACGCCATGAGCACTCTTTACCAGACAATCCCGGTAGCACGCGGATTCTTCTATATGCCGTTCCCTATCGGTGCTCTTATGTCACTGTTCCAGATCGTGAACGTTTGTTATAAGAGAATCAAAGCGGTCGATGAGGAAGTTGCCGAGGCAACTCCGGCTGAAGCGTAAGAAGGGAGGGTATGTAAATGGTACAAATGGCATTACTGATCATAGGACTTTTCTTGGTTCTGATGATCGTAGGAGTTCCAATCGGTTTCTCGCTCGCGATATCAGCTCTGACTACCGCAGCGGTAACAGGCCAATTCGAACCTACAGCTATAATACACAGGATGATAGGTAACGCTTCGGGTTACACCCTCCTGGCTATCCCGTTCTTCATCTTTGCTGCTAAGCTCATGAACACGGGTGGTATCACAAGACGTATTTTCAGAGCGTGCTCAGCCATGATCGGGTGGATCCCGGGCGGACTCGGACACGCTAACGTACTCGCTTCGATCGTATTCTCGGGCATGAGCGGATCTGCTGTAGCAGATGCCGGCGGTCTCGGACAGATCGAGGTAGATGCTATGATCGAGGACGGATTCGATGCTGACTTCGCTGCTGCCGTAACAGGTGCCAGCGCTACAATCGGACCTATCATTCCTCCATCAATTCCAATGGTAGTATACGGAATGATGACAGAGGTACCTGTAGGTACGCTCTTCATCGCAGGCGTAGTACCGGGACTTCTTCTGGCTCTTGCTACCAGCGTGCTGGTATTCGCAATGTCCAAGAAGAGAGGATATCCTACAAGACCATTTGATGTTAAAGAATGGGTGGTATCCACAAAGGAAGCTCTGCTTTCACTGATGACTCCTGTCATCATCATCGGCGGTATCTGGACCGGTGTATTCTCACCAACAGAAGCTGCCTGCGTAGCAGTAGTATACGCATTCTTCCTGTCAGTTATCCTGTATAAGGGTATGACTCTCAAGGAAATCTACGAGGCTCTTAAGCAGGCCGTAGCAGACGGCGCGGGCATCCTCAACATCATCTGCGGAGCAGCTGCATTCTCATGGCTGGTTACGATGATGGGTATGACCAACGCTCTGGCTCACGTACTGACAAGCCTTACAACAAACAAATACATCATGCTTCTCATCCTCAACATCGCATTCCTCTTAATCGGAATGTTCATGGAGGCTCTGGCTGTCATGACTATCACAGTACCGTTCCTGATTCCGCTGATGTCTTCTTTCGGAATCGATCCGGTACACCTGGGAGTAGTACTCGTACTAAACCTGATGATCGGTCTTTGTACTCCGCCTGTCGGAACAAGCCTGTTCATCTGTGCGAAGACAGCGAATATCAGAATCGAGGAAATGTACAAGGCGATTATACCTTTCCTAATCCCGCTTCTGATCGTACTATTCATGATTACCTACATTCCGGGACTAGTTACTTGGCTCCCTGGACTGTCAGGCTAAATAAGCACTATGGCAAGGCTGCCGGCATGCAATGGCAGGTCGGTAGCCTTGCTCACTAAATCACGAAAATAATCTCAAACGAGAACTCGTTTAAGGAGAACACATGAGTATAAAAGGTAATATGATAATCGGCCAGTCCGGAGGACCTACGGCTGTAATTAATTCAAGTCTTGCAGGTGCATTCGAAGCTGCTGAGGCAGCCGGCATCAAGAAGATATACGGCATGCATTACGGAATCGAGGGATTCCTGAATGAAAACATTTTAGATCTCAGAAAGCATATCAAGAACGCGCAGGATGTATCGCTTCTGAAGCGTACACCATCCGCATTCCTCGGATCTTGCCGCTATAAGCTCCCTAAGATTGACGGCAACGAAGATGTTTATGAAAAGATCTTCTCAATAATGGAGAAATACGACATTCAGTACTTCCTCTATAACGGCGGCAATGATTCTATGGACACCGTAAAGATGCTGTCTGACTATGCGGCAGCACACGGAAAGCCACAGAAGTTTATGGGCATTCCTAAGACCATCGACAACGACCTTCCTGTGACGGATCACTGCCCGGGCTACGGCTCGGCAGCTAAGTATATCGCGACATCCCTCAAGGAGATTATCGTGGATAATGATTGCTATGGTCCATACAGGACTTCTGTCGTAATCGTTGAGATTATGGGTCGTCATGCAGGTTGGCTCACAGCTGCAGCTGCTCTTGCTAACAACTCACCGGATCTCATTTATCTGCCTGAAGTAAGCTTCGATCCTGATGATTTCATCAAGAGGATTAAGGACATCGCAAAGACTAAGAATTCCATAGTCGTTGCTGTATCCGAGGGCATCAAGCTCGAGGACGGCACATTCGTATGCGAGATAGGATCGGGCGGCGGTAAGAAGGACGCCTTCGGACATACTCAGCTCTCCGGAGTCGGAGCATATCTGGCATCCATGATTATGGATAAGACAGACATCAAGGCCAGGTCGATCGAGTTCTCAACCATGCAGCGCTGTGCATCTCACGTAGTGTCGAGAACCGACGCTGATGAGGCATACAACGCAGGTTATCTCGCAGCTCAGGCTGCGTTTGCCGGTAATACCGGTGAGATGATTACAATCCAGGTAGAGTCGAGAGCGCCTTATCTTACGAGTTACAGCAAATTCGACATCCATGAGGTTGCCAATGTAGAGCGAAAGGTGCCGCTAGAGTGGATTATCAACGACGGAACTTACGTAAGCGACGAATTCATCGCTTATGCGAGACCACTCATCATGGGCGAGATCGAGCCGTACTACTCCGAGGGAGTACCGCAGCATCTGTCGCTTGCCGAGTAAAAAAAGGGTTAACATTAATCTGTTAAAGAATTGACTTATGTAAAGCTAATTGATATTCTAAAGGTGAAGTAATTGTCCTACATACATAAAACAATTTTTAAAATTGACAGGAGGGGCGATATGAGCAATGCTCCTACATATTTAAAGAGCCTTAAGAAGGAATCGGTTGTTCAAAGCGTTATTAATCGCTTGACTGAAGCTATCAAGAGCAAGGAGCTTCAGCCGGGAGATAAAATACCGCCGGAACCCGAACTGGCTGAATCGCTTGGGGTTGCCAGAAGCAGTGTCAGAGAGGCTATTAAGATTCTCACCTATCTCGGAGTGCTTGAGAGCAAGAGAGCTGAGGGAACTTTCGTGTGCGACGGATACACCGAAAGCATGATTGATCCTATGATTTACGGCATCATACTTAATCAAGACTCATTTGAGAACTTAATGGAACTCCGCGAGATGACAGAGGCCGGCATGATGAAACTGGCGATTGCCCATCACAGCGCAGAAGAGCTGGATGAACTCAGCGAAGTTATCAAAAGGATGGAAGAGACCGCAAAATCAGAAGGAGACTATGTTGATAAATTCTTCGAGATCGACAATGTCTTCCACGATAAGGTCGCGCAGATGGGTAAAAATCCAATGGCCGATAAAATCAACAGAGTTGTCAGAGCTCTTACCTATGCCACCAGATATAATACTGTGCAGCATATGATTAGGAGCGGAAAGACAGAGGAATTGATCGATGCCCACAGGAGACTGTACGAGGCTATCAAATCCGGCGACAACAACAATCTGAGTGATAAGGTAGCTGCCACATACTTCGACACCGAGTTGTTCAGAGGTTAAATCAATTGAAATGATGAGCCGACACGATTGGGACGTCGGCTTTATTGTGAAAGGGGATAGCATAATGAAAATTGTAGTATTAGACGGATATACAGAGAATCCGGGAGATCTTTCTTGGGAAAGATTGGAGCAAATAGGAGAAGTAGAGGCGTACGACCGCACATCTTATGTGGAGTCGCCGCTTATCGCAGAGAGAATCGGTGATGCTGAGGTAGCAGTCATGAACAAGACTCCTATCAGCAGAGCTACTATGGATGCTTGCCCAAATCTCAAGGCCATCGCAGTGCTGGCTACAGGATACAATGTAGTTGATGTAGATGCCGCAAAGGAAAAGGGCATCGTGGTTATGAACGTTCCAACTTACGGAACGGATATCGTAGGACAGTATGCAGTAGGACTGCTGCTCGAGATTTGCTCTCACTACGGACATCACGATCAGGCTGTAAAGGAAGGCAGATGGGAGAGCAACGTGGATTGGTGCTTCTGGGATTATCCGATGATAGAGCTTGCCGGCAAGACCGCAGGCGTTATCGGACTCGGCCGCATCGGACAGACTTCCGCCAGAATTCTCGGAGCAATCGGCATGAAAGTTCTCGCTTATGACGAGTTCCAGAGCGACGCCGGAAGAGCTCTCGCAGAGTACGTAGAGCTCGATGAGCTGCTGGCTAAGTCAGACGTAATCTTCCTGCATTGCCCGCTCTTCCCGTCAACAGAGGGAATGATCAACAAGGACAGCATCGCAAAGATGAAGGACGGAGTTATTCTTATCAACAATTCACGCGGACAGCTCGTAGTCGAGCAGGATCTCGCAGATGCTCTTAACTCCGGTAAGGTATACGCAGCAGGACTCGATGTAGTATCCACAGAGCCTATCAAGGGAGACAACCCTCTGCTCAAGGCTAAGAACTGCATCATCACACCGCATATCTCATGGGCAGCCAAGGAAGCTCGCCAGAGAATTATGGACATCACTGCGGATAATATCGAAGCATTCGCAGCGGGAAATCCTGTAAACGTAGTTAATGCGTAGATTAATCTAAACAGAATCAGTCGGAGGAAGGAAATGAAAATAGCGTTGGGCTGCGATCATGCGGCATATGAACTAAAGGAAGCTATTAAAAAGAAGCTCACAGCTGAGGGCCATGAGGTCCTTGATATGGGATGTGACTCGACGGAGTCTGTGGACTATCCGAAATACGGGCACGCAGTAGGGCGCGCGGTGGCGGCCGGCGATGCCGAGCGCGGAATCGCCGTGTGCGGCTCGGGTATCGGTATCAGCATAGCCTGCAACAAAGTGCCCGGCGTAAGAGCCGCACTTTGCACATCTGTAGAGATGGCTGAGATGTGCCGCCGCCACAACAACGCAAACGTAGTTTGCATGGGCGCGCGCATGATATCTCAGGAGCTGGCTTTCGATATTATCGACAAATGGATGGTAACTGAGTTTGAAGGCGGAAAACACGAGCGCCGCATCAACGAGCTGGAAGATATTAATTTCTAAATTGATAATTACACAAAAAGACTGCCTCTTTCATACAGGAAGAGGCAGTCTTTTGATTTACTTACAGCAATCCCTTTGCCGCATTGACAATATCATTTGCGGTCATTCCGTATTTTTCAAGAAGCTCTGCAGGCTGTCCGGATTCTGCGAAGCAATCTTTCTGACCTACAAAAGCAATCTTGACAGGGTGATGCTGGGCAGTCACTTCTGCTACAGCTCCGCAAAGACCACCGATTACAGAATGCTCCTCTGCAACGACTAATCTGCCGCATTCCGAAGCAGCCTTGATTATCGCATCCTCATCGAGAGGCTTAATCGTATGCATATCGATGACTCTGGCTTCAATGCCGTCTGCCTTTAATGCCTCTGCGGCATTGAGAGCGGCGTCCACCATGATACCGCAGGCAATTATTGCGATATCCGAACCCTCTCTCAGAGTCATGGCCTTACCAATCTGAATATCCGCATTCTCGTCATAAATAACAGGAATGCCCGAACGGCCGAGCCTGAAATACGCAGGGCCATCAGTATCGAATTCCTTCCTCATCAGGATCTTGGTGCTGACTCCGTCGGCGGGCACGATTACCTTCATACCCGGAAGAGTCCTCATAAGTGCCACATCCTCAAATGACTGATGAGTTGCGCCATCCTCTCCGACCGTAATTCCGCCGTGAGTAGCGCAGACTTTTACATTTGCGTTAGTATGTGCTATGAGATTCCTGACTATTTCGAAGGCTCTGCCCGCGGCAAACACCGCGAATGAGCTGGCTGCCACAACGTGTCCGCTGTGGGCGATGCCGGCGGCTTCTGCCATCATGTCCTGTTCGCTTATGCCAGACTCTACGAATCTTTCGGGATATGCCTTCTCAAATCCGTCAGTCTTATTTGAACCTGAGAGGTCGGCGCTCATTACAATGAGATCTTTTCTCTCTGCTCCGTACTCAACCAAGAATTCTCCGTACGCTTCTCTTGTCGCAATCTTTTTTACTTCTGCCATATTGTCACCTCCGCCTAAGCTTGCAGCTCTTCGAGAGCTTGCTTCAGTTGTTCGTCGCTAGGGGATTTGCCATGCCATCCCGCCTGATTCTCCATAAAGGAAACGCCTTTTCCTTTTATGGTCTTAGCAACTATGCATGTAGGCTTATCGGTGATCTTTGAGGCTTTATCGAAAGCGTCGATAAGAGCGTCTATGTCATGACCGTCAACTACGAAGGTCTCAAAGCCAAAGGCTTCGAATTTCTTGTCTATAGGCGCAACCTTCTTTACATTATCCACTACGCCGTCTATCTGAAGATTGTTCCAGTCAACGACAGCGGTGAAATTGCCTAAATTATACTTTGCTGCGGCAAGTGCAGCTTGACAACGAAAGTTTTGCGATCTCTCCCATCCAGCTTATCCGCTATAGCCATGCCTACCGCCGCAGAGAATCCTTGCCCGAGAGAGCCTGTAGAGATTTCGACGCCCGGGCATTTGTGCATGTCCGGATGACCTTGCATTCTGCTGTTGATCTTCCTCAATGTGAGAAGCTCGGAACAGTCGAAAAAGCCTCTGTGTGCGAGAGTGGCATATAGAGCAGGTGCTGCATGCCCCTTGGAGAGAACGAGACGGTCTCTGTCTTCCATATTAGGATTCGAAGGATCGACATTCATAACTTTGAAATAAAGAACTGTTAAAATGTCGCTTACCGAAAGAGAACCTCCCGGATGTCCCGCGCCGGCCGCATGTATGGCCTTTAGAGCATCCATTCGAATTTGCTGTGCCGTCTTTTTTAAGTCATTTGAATTACCCAAGATAACCCTCCTTTTAGTAATATTTATCAGAGTTTAATTGGTGTTTAAAAACACTAATTGTTATACGTAAATTAAATTATAAACTTAATGCACTCGACTGTAAACAAAACTTGCGCATAGTAGGACATACTTTTGCTAAAATCTTGAATTTGTGCTAATATTTTTTCACTTGCGACAGAGATATTAAAAGATTGAAAAGGTGATACAAATGAAGAATCTAATACCTGACAATGTCAGCCAGCACACAAATGTATATGATGTCCTCGAGGAGAGAGGGCTTATTGCGCAGTGCACAAATCCGAAGGAATTCAGAGAGCTCCTCGGAAAGGAAAAGATAAAGTTCTATATCGGCTTCGACCCGACTGCCGACTGCCTGCACATCGGACACTTCATCCCGATGATCACAATGATGTATATGCAGAAATACGGACACACTCCGGTATTCCTGCTCGGAGGCGGCACCGGTGAGGTCGGGGATCCTTCCGGCAAGGCGGATATGCGTCAGGTCATGACCATTGAGACCATAGATGAGAACTGCAGACAGTTCAAGAAACTCTTCGATAAATACATAGACTTCGACGATGAGTGGAAGTATGAGGGCAATGGCGGCGTATACACGCCGGGTCATCAGAACCGCGAGCCTAAACCGGGCTACGCAGTGTCAGTTAACAACGCGGAGTGGATCAGACCTGCAAAGTTTACTGAGTTTGCCAGATTTATCGGATCGCAGTTTAACGTAAATACAATGCTAAGAGCCGAGTGCTTTAAGGCGCGCATGGACAGAGACAGCGGACTCTCATTCTTTGAGTTCTCATACATGCTGCTCCAGAGCTACGACTTCTACGTAATGCACAGGGACTTCGGCCTCATGGCTCAGCTGGGCGGCAACGACCAGTGGTCCAATATTATCGGCGGCATCGAGCTCACCAGAAAGCTCATGGGAGACGAGGTATACGGTCTGACTGTATCCCTGCTCCTCAAAGCTGACGGAGAGAAGATGGGTAAGACCGCAGGCGGCGCGCTTTGGCTCGATGAGAAGAAGACGTCCGTATACGATTTCTTCCAGTACTGGAGAAATGTCGACGATGCCGACGTTAACACATGCCTACGTATGCTGACCTTCCTGCCGATGGACGAAGTAAACAGACTCTCCGCTCTCGAAGGGGCAGAGATCAACAAGGCTAAGGAAGTGCTCGCATTTGAAGTTACCAAGCTCGTCCACGGCGAAGAGAAGGCTCAGAAGGCCCTCGAAGCAAGCCGCGAGGTATTCGCAGGCGGCGGCGCATCCGCAGACATGCCGACCAAGGAATTCGAAGCATCCCTCTTTGCAGGTGAAGGAATGGGTCTCGCTCTCCTGATGAAGGAAGCCGGCCTCGAGCCTTCGACAAGCGAAGCCTACCGCACTATCCAGGGCGGTGGTGCCCGCATCAACGGAGAGCAGATCACCGATAAGAGATATGCGGTCACCGAGGCCGACTTCGAAGACGGAGAGCTCATACTCCAAAAGGGTAAGAAGAAGTACATGAAGATCAAGCTCTCATAACTGCTTGAATAACTGAAATCAGCTTCAAATTGAGTGCGTCAGAGAAAAAACTCTTCCACGCACTCAATATTTTTTCTTGACAGTGTACTATGCGAAGTAGTACATTGTGGCACACCAAGAGGCTTTGAGGATATAAAGGATATATGAAATAAACTATATGAGATACAAAGAATTGATAATAGAAGTAAATAAGGAAGAACTCCGGGCGGTGGTAGATGCGCTCGCGTCCATTGACATCACCTCACTCGTAATCGACGATCCGGAAGACCTCAGAGATATCGAGGAGCATCCGGAGTGGTACAAGTACGACTATATAAATGAAGAGCTTGGCAGGCTCTCAGGGCAAATGCCGAAGATCTCGATTTATTTTTCGGACGATGAAGAGGGTGCTCGAGATGCTGCCCGCGCGGAGGGTGTTCTGAGAGAGCTTATCAAGAGCAGGCCTGATGCGCTGAAATGGACGCTTTCAGTAACCGGAGACGACAGCGAGTGGCTCTATAAATGGCAGGAGCACTTCAAACCTACCAAGGTCGGGGAGAGATTTGTGGTCAAGCCGAGCTGGGAGGAGTATGACGCCGAGGACGGAGAGCTCGTAATAGAGATGGACCCGGGCATGGCATTCGGCTCGGGTCTTCACGAGACGACCACGCTTTGTATTAAGGCACTGGAGAAACACATTAGCTGCGCAGATGATGCAATGATCCTCGACGTAGGCACAGGCACGGGCATACTAGCGATTGCCGCTTCCATGCTCGGTGCGAAGAGCTGCCTCGGCATAGATATAGATGCTGATGCTGTGAGGATTGCCGAAGAGAATGTGGAGAGAAACGGACTTGCGGGACGCATAGAGCTCAGAGAGGGAGACCTCATGGAGGGTGTGGATTTCGATGCGGACATAATAGTTGCAAATCTCATGGCGGATCTTGTTATAAGGCTTGCGCCTGCGGCGGCGGAGCAGCTAAAACCGGGCGGCATTTTTATCAGCTCGGGCATACTGGATATAAAGGAAGAGGTTGTCTCGGAGGCTGTGAGGAAAGCCGGCTTTGAGATAGAAGAAGTCCTGCGCGACGGAGAATGGTGCGCTGTCATCGCAAGACGGATTTGAGAGCGTTACCGAGGTCTGCAAGAGCCATGCTTTTTGTTGACACGCAAGGCTTTGAGCAAGTAAAATTGGAATGTACGGAATGCAAATGAGGGGATCTAGGCCCCAAGCATATATGTAGGAGGAAATTGAATATGGATATGAACGATGTAATGAAAATGATGCTTAACAGCGGCTCTATCGATCAGGTAGCTCAGATGCTCGGAGTTGATCAGCAGGGCGCTTCATCAGCAATTCAGGAAGTACTTCCAATGCTGCTCAAGGGTATGCAGGGACAGGCTCAGAATAAGGAGACACAGCAGGGATTCCTGCAGGCGCTCCAGGATCACGGACAGAAGGACACAAGCGACTTCACTAAGTTCCTCAAGAACGTTGATACTGACGACGGCGCTAAGATCGTAAAGCACCTCCTCGGAGCCAAGGAAGAGGAAGTTGCCGCTAAGGCTAAGAAGAAGAGCGGACTCGACACCAAGACTATCATGAGAATCATGGCTATTGCAGCACCTCTTCTCATGAGCCAGATGGGTAAGAGCGCTAAGACATCAGCCAAGAGCGCAGGTTCTGACGACATGCTCAGCATCGTGGGCGGACTGCTCGACGGCGTAGATGCAAGCGACATCTTCAAAATTGCAAAGAAGTTCTTCTAATCAAGTTTAGAACAGATAACAAAACTGCTGCCAAGCTCAGCAAGGCAGCAGTTTTTATGTGCTGTTTGGAACTATTTCATATTAGACAGCAATTCTACGATGAAATTGTATTCTCTTATTGTAGATGAGACGCTGAGTCTCTCCTGCGGCGAGTGGTAGTTCTCGCAATTAGGACCGAGCGATACTATGTCTATCCCGGGCTTGGCACTTGCGAAGAATCCGCATTCCAAACCGGCATGAACTGCGATAGGAGTCATGGCGGTGCCATTCACGCTCTCATAAGTTCGCATAGCCAGTTCCTGCAATTCCGATCCGGGATTCGCGCTCCATGGCTCATAGGCCGCGAAGGTATTTACGACAGCTCCCGTACGTTCCGATGCGGAGTTAATGCTATCCAAAATAGATGCAATGCTCGAACTGTAGCCACCGCGTATCTCAGATACCAGCCTGATGGACTGACAGCCCGTCTCTATTATTCCGATGTTATCTGAGGACTCGACTACTCCCGGCAAATCATCAAACATGCTTACGATGCCGTTCGGATATGCCGCCATCACGTCCCGAAGCTTTTGCATAGAGTCATCATCAATCGGACAGCCGGCGTAAGAATTCTCGGATTCGAGCTGGGCACTTAATGCAAGAGAGCTCTCATTCGCATATTCTTTCCTTAGCGCTTCCTGCTCCTGCTCTACCAGAGCCTTAAGGCAATCTTCATCATCAGACAGAACTACAGCAGCGGCATCTCTCGGAATCGCCAGACGGCTTGTGCCGCCATCTATGCTGATAAGAGGGAGCCCCGACTTCTCAACTATTCTAAAGAGCAGGGCTATTGCGTGAGCTCTTCCCCTGTGGATGTCTTCTCCTGAGTGCCCGCCCTTAAGGCCGCTTATGTACAGCTTGTATGGCTTAAAGCCTTCAGGCATTTCGGTCTCTCGGTTTATCGGCAGGGCAAATTCCACACCAAGTCCTCCGCAGCTACCGATTATAAGCTCGCTTTCGCAGGCGTGATCGAGATTGATCATGCGTGTAGCGCTGAGAGCATCCATTTCTACACAGGCCGCGCCGGAGAAGTCAGTCTCTTCACATGCCGTGAGGACAACTTCAAGCGCAGGATGACTTATCTCTTTATCATCCAACAAAGCCATGGCAATTGCGACACCGATGCCGTTGTCTGCCCCGAGTGTGGTATCTCGCGCACTAAGCCAATCCCCGTTAATCTCAAGACGGAGCGGATCTTTTGAGAAATCATGCGTGCTTCCGCCTGTCTTCTCGCAGACCATATCGAGGTGAGCCTGAACGATAAGCGCATCGCAGTCCTCGTAGCCGGGCGTCGCCGGTTTCTTGATAATCAGATTGCATTTCGAATCCTGCATCACGTCGAGACCGAGGCCTCGTGCCCAATCTGCGATATAATCGCTGAGCTCTTTCTCGGCCCCGGATGCTCTCGGAATTTTACTTATTTCTCCAAAATATTGAAATACTTTGAACTCTTCAAATATATTCATTAGCGTTTATAGTCTATGCATAACCAATTGCTACAGCGATAACTAACAGAATTATGGCAAGCACTGACCAGATTGCCCAGAGCGGCCCGATGAACTTGAACCATTTGCTGTATGGAACCTTGCAGATGGCAAGCGCAGCCATGATCTCACCGGAAGTCGGTGCAACTACGTTTGTGAAAGCATCTCCGAGCTGGAATGCCAGTACTGAAGTCTGCCTTGTAACTCCGAGTATGTCTGCGAGAGGCGCCATGAACGGCATTGTGATTGCAGCCTGACCTGAGCCAGATGGCACGAGGAAGTTAAACAGATCCTGGAAGATGAACATTCCCGATGCGGATACTGCTTTGCTGGTGCCGCCGAGAGCTATGCCCATGGCGTTTACAATAGTATCCATGATCTGTCCGTCCTTCATAATGTTGGTTGCGGCATAGCACATACCGATTATGATTCCCGCCCAAACGAGATCCTTGGCGCCTTCTACGAAATTATCGGCAACTTCGTTAGCCTTAAGTCCTCCGACTATGGCTACGAGAAGTCCGACGATTACAAATATGCCGGCCATTTCATCAATGTAGAACTCCCACTTGATAACGCTGAACGGAACGAAGATGAAGGCACCGAAGAATATCGCGAGCACTGCTATCTGGCGTCCGCTGATCTTCTCCACTTCCGTGATTGAGCCAAAGTCCATTTCAGCTCTGTACTTCTGATCAACTTCATAGTTATATGCCGAACTCGGATTCTTCTTAATCTTGAATCCGTACCACATTGCATAAGCGATAGTGGCTATTACGAGAACCGCCCACACGACAACTCTGTACTGGATGCCGGAGAACATTGGCAGCTCCGCAATAGTCTGGGCAACTCCGACCGAGAATGCCTGTGTCATACCGCCTGCGTAGCCGACAGCAGATGCACAGAATAAGAGGCAAACCGCCATAATCGAGTCGAAGCCGCAGGCCATGCATACCATGTACATGAGGGGCATGAATGCGAGATACTCTTCGCAGCAAGCAGCCAACGCCGAAATCAGCGAGAATATTACTAAACTTATAGGTATGAGCACTATTTCTTTTCCTGACGTGACTCGTATGAGATTGTTGATGCCCGCGTGCAATGCACCTGTGGCTTCAACTATCTTGAATACTCCGCCGAGTATCAGGAGGAAGAATATAATGTACGC
>CACWIO010000005.1:0-38164 GCA_902760855.1 uncultured Eubacteriales bacterium | reverse complement strand
CATGAACAGATTGAAAGGCTTGATAGGATTGCTTTCAACCGTGTGATACGAACCCGGCACTACGGCTTCATAATCCGTGTCCGGAATAGCTACTCTTTCAAATGCGCCGGCCGGTATGATATATGTCATAATTGCCGCCAGCAGTATGATGCAAGCCAATATGATTACAGGATTGACAGCCTGCATCTCCTTTACTTCTCCCTTTGAATCTTTCTTCTTAAACATAGTTCCTCCGAATTTTCCACAATATTTGCCCTGTGATTTGCTTTATTACTTTAGCACGCTAAATCACTAAACAATATCGATATAATACCACTGCTGACCTATTGCGTCAAGGCTTTTTAGACTGTAAAATTAGTTGTGTCAATTAATCGACAATTACAAGCATATGGAATTGAGAATTGTTAGAATAAATACCACAAATCCGTACGAAAACCTCGCACTCGAAGAGCATCTGACTATGGAATGCAAAGAGGGTGAGGTTTTGTTGTATTTGTGGCAGAATGCCCACACTGTCGTTATAGGGCGCAACCAAAACCCGTGGCGCGAATGCGATGTGGAAGCCATCAAAAGAGATGATGTCTATCTGGCTCGCAGACTGTCAGGCGGCGGTGCCGTCTACCACGATATGGGCAATCTCAACTTCACTTTCATCGCAAGAGATGAACTCTTCGATGTCGCGAAGCAGACTGACGTTATACTTCTGGCTTGCCGCCTCATGGGAGTAAATGCCATCAAGACGGGAAGGAACGACCTGACTGTGGCCGGGAAGAAATTCTCCGGGCATGCGTATTACTCCACCGGAGGCTACAATTACCACCACGGCACGATTATGATGAATGTGGTGGCGGAAGATCTCAGTAAATATCTGAATGTTCCGGACAGCAAACTAAAGAGCAAGGGCGTCGAATCGGTAAGGTCGAGAGTGACAAATCTCAAAGAACATATCAGCGACGAAATGCTCGCAGCAGCTGATACAGCGGCGCAGATAGAGGCCATGAAGAATATGCTGGTGCTGGCTGCAGAGAAGGTATATGGGGCGGAGGCCATGTTGATGGAGGTGACATCAGCACCTCAAGAGCTTGTTGCCAAATACTCATCGGAGGAGTGGCGCCTGGGCACCAGGATTCCTTTTGAAAAGGACATAATCCACAGATTCGAATGGGGAGAGGTTGAAGTCCAGCTCTCGATGCGAGGAGAGTATATAAAGGATGTAAAAATCTACTCAGATGCTCTTGAGACTGAGGTTTTCAGAGCGGTGGAAGATTTGCTTAGGGGATGCAAATTTGATGCGACGGAGATAATGTCGCTCAAGATTCCGCCGGGGAACTCCGCAAGCGGATATGAAATTCTAAAGCTGATTGCAATGTCAATATGATGATTCTATTCGTTATTTAACTATTATTTCACTTTGTAAAGCGAGGTAACATTATGAGCGATTACAACTATGATCTTCTTATCATCGGCGCAGGCCCGGGTGGCTATGAAGCCGCATTCGATGCAGCTGACGGCGGCATGAAGGTAGCCGTTGTCGAAAGAGCGCAACTTGGCGGAACCTGCCTTAACAGAGGCTGCATTCCTACCAAGGCTTTGATGCATTGTTCCGATGTATACAGAGAGGCTGCTCACGGAGCGGAGCTCGGCGTAGAGGTCAGCGGACTTAAAGCCAACAGAGCCAGAATCGGAGAGAGGAAGAACGAAGTCCTAGATACTCTGAGAGGCGGCATCAAGGGACTGCTGGATAAGAAAAAGATAGATATCATAGAAGGTACAGCCGTAGTTTGCGGCGACCATGAGGTGCAGGTCGGAGGAGAAAGCTTCACAGCTGAGAAGATCATGGTAGCTACAGGCTCGGATCCATTGATCCCGCCAATTCCGGGCGCTGATCTTCCGGGAGTTATCGACAGCACGGATCTTCTCAACATGGGCTGCGAAGAGATTCCTGAGTTCGTCATCATCGGCGGCGGAGTAATAGGAATTGAGTTTGCCACCATCTATGCGGATCTCGGAGATCACGTAACCGTCATCGAGGGACTCGACAGACTGCTACCTATGGTAGATAAGGAAATCGGACGCAGCATCAAGATGTCGCTTGAGAAGAAGGGCGTGGACGTACATGTGAGCTCTCCTGTTCAGAAGATTGAAAAGGACGGGGACAAGCTCGCAGTCGTTCTTAAGAATAAAAAGGAAGAGGAAATTACAATCGTCGCAGACAAGGTGCTGATGAGCGTAGGCAGAAAGCCTGTTACCAAGGGCGTATTCAGCGATGACTTCCTCGCAAAATATGATGTGCTCGATCAGAAAGGTTTCATTAAGGTCGACAAGACTTATCAGACGGCTTGCCCGAGCGTATATGCTATCGGAGACTGCATAGGCGGAGTTCAGCTTGCTCATACGGCAACTGCTGAGGGCAGAAGCGCTGTTGCTATGATGCTCGGAGAGGAGGCTACCATAGATATGACTACGGTGCCGAGCTGCATCTACACGGATCCTGAAATCGCAGTTGTCGGACTGACAGCTGACGAGGCTAAGGATCAGGGCATCGAAGTTGTAACGAAGAAATATCCGATGTCGGCAAACGGCAAGACTTTAATCGCCGGACTCGACAGAGGATTCGTCAAGATCGTAGCCAGAGAGGAAGATCATGTGATAATCGGTGCGCACCTCCTCTGCGGCAGGGCGTCAGACCTTATCGGTGAGCTCGCTGTGGCGGTAAGCCAGGAAATGACTCTCGAGGAACTCGGAGACATCATCCATCCGCATCCTTCATTTGTAGAAGCAATCATGGAGGCAGCTCGCCTTTAATACAAATAACGGGAGAACACTATGAAATGTAGATACTGCAGATCAGATGCGCCTGAGGGCGCATCTTTCTGCCCATCGTGCGGAAAACAACTGGATAGCGAAGAGATGGCTGTGTATAGGGCCGAGGATATAAGCAAAAGACTCACATTATTGGCGCCTATAGCGGCAATCGCTGCTATTTTGATAATAGCTATGGTAGCTTATGAGGGCTTCTTAAAACCAAAGTTTGGAGATAGGCTCGATATTAAGTTGCCTTTTGGAAAAGTAGAAACAGCGGAAGCCGAGCAGGATCAAAATCCGGAAGAGGCTGCGCAAGGCAGCGAACAAGAATCACCTAAAGCGATGTATGTCAATGACGAGGAGGGCCTAATACTCAGGAAAGGCCCTGGCACGGAAAACGATATAATACACATCATGTCGTACGGCGATGAAATCCTGGTAGAGAAGATAGAGAACGACTGGGCTTACGGAAGCATTGGGGATTATACCGGCTGGTGCTCTGCAAAATATCTTACGGAAGATAAGTCAAGCATCAAGCCTATGAATGCAGACTAAAGTTGGACTTGGGGCGTGATCGCCCCAATCTTTATGAGAGGAAAGAGAAAAGTGGAATACAGAAAACCGGAAAAAGAAGCATTGAATTATTGGAGAATCAAGAAGCTCATAGGCCTTGTGGTTCTTGTTTCAATATTCGGAGTCGCATTTTTTATATTGAACAGCTTTGAGTTCTCTGAAGGAGGCGCGATCATACGCAATATAGCATTTGCCGCGATGATTATATTAATGCTGTTCCAGGCTGTAAGCATAGTAGTGCTGCCTGCCATAGAATACAGACAGTGGGAGTATGCAATCACGGACGACCGCGTTGTAATCAAACACGGCATATTCTTTATCGCGAAGACAGTGATACCCATCATCAGGATACAGAATGTAAACACAAACCAAGGCCCGATCCAGAGAATCTTCAAGCTCTACAGTGTGGAACTTGCACTGGCAAGCGGCACCTTTGATATCGTAGGCCTCAGCAAGGAGACTGCGGAGGATATAAGCGAAAAACTCAACGCGAGGCTTCGTTCGAGGCTTGCCGCTAACGAAAAAGCACTTGGTGATTCGGTCAATGCCGGGAGGATTACGGAGTCATGAGATTCGGACCTACCAGGCAGCACATATCTTTTATATTCGAGAACTTCCTAAAAGATGCATTCTTTCTGATAGTGGCTATATTTCTCGCAATCAGAGCAAACGATACCGATGAAGCAATCGGAGAACTTGTTATAGCCGGGGCGCTATTGCTCGGCCCGCTGTTCAGAATTGTTTCTTACTACGTCACCGTCATAAGCGTAGAAAATGACATGCTGATAGTGAAGTCCGGCCTGCTTAGCAAAGTCAGAAAAGAAATGCCGATATCCGGCATTACCACTATCAACTTAACTCAGAGCATATTCCACCAGGCCTTCGGCGCATACAGGATGATTATCAACAACTCATCCAATATATCCGAAGACGCCGAGATCAATATTACGCTATCAAAAGCCAAGGCCCTGGAGCTCAGGTCCATACTTACGAGTGAAGCCGGCATCATCGACGGGGCAAAGGCAAGCGTCGCCAGAGTGGCAGAAGAGGATTTACCTCAAGGCGCCAAGGTGTTTACCGTATCGACGGCTCAACTGATGCTTTATGGCGCACTCAGATCGAAAGGTGCTACAGTTCTTAAAATCATAGGCGGCATGCTCGCACTTATAGGGTTTTTCGGAGAGCTCTTCGATAAAGCCTTTGACAAATTGATCAATGCTATTACCGAGCAGCTTGCGATCACCGACGTTTCGGATGTGGGAGTGGTAGTAGTTCTCATAATAATTGCCATCGGGATCATTTCGAGCATAGTGTTCGGTG
The DNA here is from genome assembly GCA_902760855.1 of uncultured Eubacteriales bacterium. GTDB lineage: Bacteria > Bacillota > Clostridia > Peptostreptococcales > Anaerovoracaceae > Crickella. Next base: position 33,466 of record CACWIO010000005.1, on the reverse strand, counting down.
CCGTCGGAGCGCTCCTTCAATACTACGATTTCCGCATCGTTGACTACGGACGTGAGCTTCACATCAATTATGGAATAATTACGAAGAAGAATTACAAATTCGACAAGAGCAAGATAGCAGGCATCAGCTACGAGCAGCCTCTCCTAATGAGGCTGGCGGGCATAGGCATGCTCAAATGCATAGCAGTCGGATACGGCTGGGGTGACAGCGATGTGAGCCAGGAGGATCCGATGCTGCTCCCTCTTGCGAAAAGCTCTGAGTACGAGAGCATAATATCGAGCTTTATAAGTGAGCTTGAAAAGAAGAGTCCGGTGACTAAACCCGAAATAAAGAGTGCATATTACTTCTTGTACAGGCCTATCAACATACTCACAATTGTATTGGCGATTGCCGCATGCATCGCGGCTAATATGATACATAGCGCATTCTATGCCGCTGCAGCTTTGGTACTTCTCTTGGGATTCATTGACATATGCATGCAATTTAACAACAGCTCTATCTCGAGCAACGAAGACAATGTGCGCATCTCGAGAGGCGGATTTACAAAGACCACGGATTGCATCAGAACTGATTACATCGAAAGCGTGACGGATACTGCGACCATATGGAAACGCCGCAAGGGCATAGCGCATATAATGGTAGGCTACTTCGCCAAGGGTGGCCATGCGATTGCCGTCAACGTAAGCAGCTCCGCAGCGGATGAACTCCTCCGTTACGTCGACTTCTGATAAGCGAAAAAGAGATATCAGGATGTGACTATTAATGAGTCTAAAATTAGAAAGCCTATAATGAAAAGAACTAACACAAATAGAAGAGGAGTTTTTTGAAGAACGTTACATATATGGCGCAAAAATTCCATATATGTAACTTTTTTAAATCTTTTTGAAAAAAGACTTAACAATAAATGAGAGAAAGCCGGTTATTGTTAAGCTGTTGATTGACGAATCCTGTGAATAATAGAAAAATGTTACATATAGAGAAAAAACATCTCATATATGTAACATTTTCTATAAAAGTCCTTTTTAGCTCTATCGACTAGTCGAAGGTGTATCTGAGCTTCGGCTCACGAGCAGCCTTGGTATCATCAAGTCTCAGTACCGGTGTGGTCTGAGGAGCCTGCTGAACTTGCTCAGGCGCATTCATAATCTGATCGAAAATCTCGCGGAATGCTGTGATGGCCTCGTCCAAAGTCTCCTTCGTCTCTGTCTCGGTAGGCTCTATCATGAGAGCTTCGTGTACGATCAGAGGGAAGTAGATTGTAGGCGGATGGATGCCGTAATCGAGGAGAGCCTTCGCAACGTCGAGCGCGGATACATGAGTCTTTCTGTAAACCGGATCGAGGCCGATTACGAACTCGTGCATGCATGTCGTATCGAATGCTATAGGATAGATATCCTTGAGTTTCTCCTGCATGTAGTTGGCATTCAGCACAGCGTTCTGAGCTACGCTCGCGATATCCTTGCCGATTGTCAGCAGATATGTGTAAGCCTTAACATTTACGAGGAAGTTGCCGTAGAAACCTGTGAGATTTCCGACTGACTTCTCTGCTCTTGTGTAATTCTTACCATCCTTGCATACAAGACCCGGGGCAAATGGAGCCAGGAAGTCTTTATATGCGCAAGGGCCGCTGCCAGGGCCGCCGCCGCCGTGAGGTGTCGAGAATGTCTTGTGCAGATTCATGTGGATTACGTCAAATCCGATGTCTGCAGGTCTTACGATTCCGACTACGGCGTTCAGGTTAGCACCGTCATAGTAGCAAAGCCCGCCGGCTTCGTGAACGAGCCTTGTGATCTCCTTGATATTAGGGTCGAAAAGACCTACCGTATTAGGGTTGGTCAGCATCAGGCCCGCAGTCTTAGGACCGAGGTGAGCCTTGAGATCGTCAAGATCTACAGTACCGTTCTCATTCGACTTGATGGTGATGGACTTGTAGCCCGCCATTGTAGCCGAAGCAGGGTTGGTGCCGTGAGCGGCGTCAGGTACGATGATCTCGTTTCTCTCGAAATCGCCTCTGTCATGATGATAAGCCTTCATCAAGAGAAGCCCCGTGAATTCTCCATGAGCTCCGGCTGCAGGCTGGAAGGTAACGCCGTCCATGCCCGTAATCTCGCAGAGGAACTCTTCAAGCTCATTGATGAGCTCGTTAGCGCCCTGAACTGTGTGAGCCGGCTGGAGAGGATGGAGTTTGGCAAATCCCGGAAGGGATGACATCTTCTCGTTGATGCGTGGGTTATGTTTCATCGTGCAGGAGCCGAGAGGATAGAATCCGTCGTTAACTCCGTGTGCTCTCTTGGCGAGAGCTGTATAGTGTCTGCCCATCTCGTTCTCGGAGATCTCCGGCAGGCGAGCCTTTACTTTCTTGGCTTTTACATCAGGCATCTTGACAGGTACATCGCATGGAGGGAATATATCTTGCCCTCTGCCCGGAATGCTCTTTTCAAAAATCAATTTCATCCTAGAACACCTCCTTTGCAATTGCGATTACTTCATCGATGTCTTCTTTGCTGTTCAGCTCTGTGCAGCACCAGAGTATGCAGTCTTCTTTTGCATCATCGCAGCCGCAGCAGTTGAACTTCAGACCACCGAGTATGCCCTTGTCCTCAAGAGCTTTGAGCAGTTTATCTGCATCAGGGCAAGTCGTTGCGAATTCGTTCCAGAACTCGCCTTCGAAGCAGCGCTTCATGCCGATCTTCTCAAGCTCCTCAGCCATGTAGTGAGCCTTGGATGAGCAAAGAGTTGCAACATCCTCGAAGCCCTTGGCACCGATAGTCGAGAGATAGATAGCAGCTCTCAGAGCGCACCATGCTTCGTTCGAGCAGATGTTGGAGCTGGCCTTCTCACGTCTGATGTGCTGTTCTCTGGCCTGAATGGTGAGGACGAATCCTCTCTCTCCCTTGGAGTCGACAGTCTCTCCGATGAGTCTGCCCGGGATAAGTCTCATGTTCTCTTCTCTTGTGGAGAGGAAGCCGAGGTACGGTCCGCCGAACTCAAGTCCGAGTCCGAGAGGCTGGCCCTCGCCTACAGCGATGTCCGCTCCGATTTCACCAGGAGATCTGAGTGCTCCGAGTGACAGCGGATGAGTGTACATGATGAACTTAGCGCCTGCATCGTGTGTGATCTTGCAGAGCTCATCTGCATCCTCGATGATTCCGAAGAAGTTCGGATATTGCATCAGGAAGCAGGCTGCCTCGGAATCATCTGCGAGAGCTTTTTTAAGAGCGTCTGCATCGGTAACGCCGTCCTTAGCAGGTACTACTACGACTTTGTTCTCTCTGCCGAAGCTATAAGTGTTGATAACTTCGAGAATTCTCTCATCGATGGCACCGGATACGTAAATCGTGCTGTGCTTTCTGTCCTTGCACATCCAGCAAGCCTCAGCGGCTGCGGAAGCTCCGTCGTACAGAGAAGCGTTTGCGATGTCCATTCCGGTAATCTCGCATATCATGGTCTGGTATTCGAAGATGTTCTGGAGAATACCCTGGCTGATCTCAGCCTGATACGGAGTGTATGCAGTAATAAATTCTTCCTTATTAGATATAGCGTCCACAGCGGATGGCACATAATGATTGTATGCACCCGCGCCACGGAAGATCGAACGGAAGATGACGTTCTTGTTTGCGAGGCCCTGTACTTTGCGGTCTACTTCGATCTCACTCATGCCTTCAGGCAGATTGAGCTCACCTTTAACCTTGCAATCGTCAGGGATAATCTTAAACAGATCATCAAAATCCTTGTATCCGATCTCCTTGAGCATTTTCAATTGCTCTTCCTTGGTATTAGGAATGAATGTGCCCAATTTGATTCCTCCTTACATTAATTAAAAAGGGCACCGCGTATTTGCGGCGCCCCGCGTTACTTGGCAAACAGCCTAATCGCAGAGTCTATCCTCTGTATTCGTCATACTCGTCTGCGCTGAGCAGCTCAACTTCGTCGCTGACGTTTCCAACCTTAACGAACCATGAGCCGTAAGGATCGCTGTTGATCAGCGAGGCATCATCCAGAAGATCCTCATTAACCTCTAAAACGATACCTGTAATAGGCGAGATAATGTCGGCAACTGCCTTAACGGACTCTACGTCACCAAGAGGCTCACCTGCGATTACTTCATCATCTACCTCAGGGAGGTTAATGAATACAAGGTCTCCGAGCTCGCTCTGAGCATAATCAGAAATGCCTACAAAAACTGCATCTCCCTCATAGCGTACCCATTCATCGTCTCTACTGAATTTTAAGTCTTTTGGATCAATCATTGTTCTAATCTCCTTACAAATTGTGTAAAAAAAATAACATACTGATGATGAGTTAATAATAGCACCCTGCGGCGCAAATCGTCAACGGATTATGTGCTTGTGAAAGGCTTGCAATTAAAGGTCTTCAAGCTAGTTGAAAAAATAATACTTAAAAAAACATACACTATACGATTTAAGAGTAATCCTAAGATAAAAACTTTGTTAAAAAAATCACTTACTATTCTGTTGCTTGTATGTTAACATATAAATAGCTTGATAAATAATTAACAAACTGGAAAGGAGGTTATATGGAGTACAAAGCAACAGTTCATAGATTGATGAAGGAAAAGGAGCAATTATCCTTTGAGTTCTTTGAGCATTTACACAAACATCCTGAGATTAGCAATCAGGAGTTTGAGACTACTGCGTATGTCAAGGATATTCTCAAATCTCTCGACATAGAAGTTATAGATTATGGCATGGAAACGGGCGTAGTAGGACTGCTCAGAGGCGGATCTGACGGGCCATGTATAGCTCTTCGCGCGGACATAGATGCTCTGCCAATCCAAGAGGACTCAACACAAGAGTTTTGCTCTGAAGTACCCGGGGTATCACATGCATGCGGTCATGACGCCCACTGCGCTGCCCTTCTGACAGCGGCAAGCATACTGTCAGAAATGCGTGACGAGATCAAAGGTAGCGTCAAATTCATCTTTCAGCCTGCAGAGGAACTGAATACCGGGGCCAAGATTCTGGTCGACAGGGATTGTCTTAGGGGAGTCGATGCTATCTTTGGCGTACATAATTCACCGGATGTTCCGTTTGGTTCCATAGGGGTCAAGGACGGTCCGCTCATGGCTGCGGTAGATCGTATTAACATGAAGATATACGGCCGTGGAGGACATGGCGGACAGCCGCATCTTACTTGTGATCCTGTAGTTGCAGCTGCGTCGTTCATACAGTCCGCCCAAACAATTGTAAGCAGGAATATTAGTCCAAACAGATTTGCGGTAGTATCAATCTGTGACATGAAAGCGGGCTCAGGTGCTATCAACAATATTATTCCCGAAGAAGTCACGATGTACGGTACCGTGCGAACATTTGACAGTGCTGACGCTAAGATGATCGAGGAAAGACTCAAAAAGATGATTGCTCAGATTGCCGATGCCTACAATTGTGAAGGTGAATGCGAGTACATCTACCAAATACCGGCTACTTATGGTATGCACGAGCTCTATGATACTGCATATGCTGCTGCATCAGCAGTAGGAGTGCCGGTAGATCCGACTCCTACGGGAGGAGGGGAAGATTTCTCTATTTATCAACAGCATGTTCCGGGTTTCTTCTACTGGCTCGGAATCAGAGAAGAGGACAACGATTGTGTATATCCTTGGCACAGTCCTCATTTCAAACTGAACAAAGCGGTTGTCCCTATTGGCGCAGGGCTGTACGCTATGTCGGTATTCAAAGGTATTGATGCAGTCAACAACGGATTGCTCAAGTAATGTAAGGAGGTATTTTATGAAACTATTGGAAGATCTTAAGAGAAACTGGCCATTCTTCATCGTAATATTCATAGTTTGTATGATATGCGAGAAGATAAACATCATCAGCATTCCGGTGGGAATCGGAAGCATAATGTTCCTGCCTATGCTTTTCGCTATGGTCATCGCACTCGTACTATATCTTATCAAGGGCTTCAAGTTCGTAGGTCCGCAGCAGCATGCTATATCTGACGTTCTCGTTGTAGTAGGTATTTCTACATTTATCGCAAAGGTTTCTGTAGTATCCGGCGTGGCGATTCCTCAGGTCATCGAAGCAGGACCGGCACTGCTGCTCCAAGAGCTCGGAAATCTCGGAACTATGGTCATAGCCCTTCCTCTCGCGCTGTATTTCGGATTCAAACGTGAATCTGTAGGAATGACTCATTCCATAGCTAGAGAGCCTAACGTAGCTATTATTGCTCAGAAATACGGACTTAACTCACCGGAGGGTGAGGGCGTCATCATGACATATGTTGTAGGAACTTTAGTAGGAACCATCTTCATGGGTCTTCTCGCTTCGCTGCTCGCAACGGCAACACCGCTTCACCCCCTTGCAATGGCAATGGCTTGCGGAGTCGGATCCGGATCAATGATGGCTGCATCATCAGCACCTCTCATCTTGAATTTCCCGGAACTCGAGACAGAGATCACCGCATTTGCAGCGACATCAAACGTGCTCTCGACAGCAGACACGGTATTCATCACAGTACTCATCGGACTGCCGCTTTGTAACTGGTTATATAAAGTTCTCGAACCTAAGCTGGGCAAAGGCCGCAGCGTTGAGAAGGTCGAAAAGTCCAGTGCAGCAGCATCTTTCGAGGAACCTGCATCAGAGCGTTCTGACACTTTTGGCGGAAGATTCGTTGAGAACCTCGTAGTCATCCTTATCACAGGATTTATCTCATGGGTAGGCAACTTCATTTACAGCAAAGGAAATGTAGGACTTGTAGAAACAATTCCGGGAATGCTGATTCTCATGGCAATAGCCGTTGCGGGTCTTACAATTGCTCAGTGCGTACCTAAGATTCCTGCCGTAATCTGGATCACAGTTATAGGCATCTTTCTGGCAATGCCTTATAACCCGGTAACTTCCGGATTTGTTGTAGATCAGGTCAACAAGATTCAGATGCTCCCTCTTGCAACACCGATTCTTGCATATGCCGGAGTAACAATGGGAAAGAACTGGGAGGACTTCAAGCACATAGGATGGAAAGGCATACTTATCGCATGCTTCGTAATGTTCGGTACATTTATCGGCTCAGCACTTGTAGCCCAAGTTGTACTCTCAGTAACGAACGTTATCTAAATATAAGAATATATTATTAAAAGTAAGAACTGCCGCGTCTATCAAAATGCGGCAGTTTTGCGTTACAAAGTCTAAATAGTTATATCTTAATGTGTTTAATATATGACGAACTTTTATACAAGCTCGGGATTTGGTATGATATTAGCGATGCGGCTAAAAGCATCAAGCGAGAGGAGACCAGACATGAGAGACAACACAGATTTATTAATTGCACAGCAAAACATCCCAAGAAAAATAACAGAAATAGCAGCTGAACTTGGTATCGATGAGAAATATATCGAGCAGTACGGGAACTATAAAGCAAAGATCAACTGCAACTTCCTGAAGGATAATCAAGATAAGAAAGATGGCAAACTCATACTCGTAACTGCCATCACGCCTACGCCGGCGGGCGAAGGTAAGACCACAACATCTATCGGACTTGCAGACGGACTTCGCGCAATCGGAAAGAGTACAGTGGTGGCTCTCAGAGAGCCGTCTCTCGGACCTGTATTCGGTATCAAGGGCGGTGCCGCAGGAGGCGGATATGCCCAGATGGTTCCTATGGAAGACATCAACCTTCACTTTACGGGAGATTTCCACGCTATAGGAGCTGCCAACAACCTCCTCGCAGCCATGCTTGATAACCATATCCAACATGGAAACTCCCTCGGCATAGATCCTAAGCAGATAACATGGAAGAGAGCTGTGGATATGAACGATCGTCAGCTCAGAAATATAGTAGATGGACTTGGCGGTAAAGCACAGGGCGTACCTCGTGAGGACGGCTTCGACATAACAGTGGCGTCAGAAGTTATGGCCTTGCTCTGCTTGTCCTCGGATATTATGGATCTTAAAAAGAGATGCGGCGACATTATAGTGGGATATTCATATGAAGGAAAGCCTGTAACAGCACGCGACCTCAAAGCAGACGGTGCAATGGCGGCCCTTCTGAATGATGCGATTAAACCTAATCTGGTTCAGACGCTTGAACACACGCCGACCATAGTTCACGGCGGACCGTTTGCCAATATCGCTCACGGCTGCAACTCAGTCATGGCCACACGCATGGCGATGAAACTCGGAGATTACGTAGTAACGGAAGCGGGATTTGCCGCTGACCTCGGAGCCGAGAAATTCTTTGATATCAAGTGCCGCAAGGCAGGCCTAAAGCCTGACGCGGTTGTAATTGTCGCGACGGTGCGCGCGCTTAAGTATCACGGTGGAGTGGGCAGGAACAATCTCAATGAAGAGAATCTCGAAGCCCTGGAAAAAGGACTTCCGAACCTCCTCCAGCATGTATCCAACATAAAGGATGTTTACGGACTTCCTTGCGTGGTGGCTATCAACGCATTCCCGACCGACACCAAGGCGGAGCTCGATCTGGTAGAGGCCAAGTGCAAGGAGCTCGGAGTAAATGCCCGTCTGTCAGAAGTATGGGCTAAGGGCGGCGAAGGCGGAAAAGCATTGGCAGAGGAAGTAGTCAGACTCTGCGAGGAGCCTTCGAACTTCAAGTTCGCATACGAGACGGATCTTACTATCGAGGAGAAATTAAGACAAATCGCACAGAAGGTATATCATGCGGATGATGTGATGCTACTGCCTGCAGCAAAGAATAAGGCGGACAGGCTCGAAGAACTCGGTTTCGGGAATCTTCCAATCTGCGTAGCCAAGACGCAGTATTCCTTCTCTGATGATCCTAAGCTCCTGGGCGCACCTAAGGATTTCACCATGACGGTTCGCGACATTAAAGTATCAGCAGGTGCGGGCTTCATCGTAGCTCTGACGGGAGAGATTATGACCATGCCGGGACTTCCTAAAGTCCCTGTGGCCGAGACTATAGATGTAGACGAGACAGGTAAAATCAGAGGCTTGTTCTGAGAGGTATAACAGATGGAACACATATTAAAAGGTCTTCCCGTAGCAAACGCAATCACGGAAGTCATAACGGCAGATGCTGATGAGCTCAAGTCGAAAGGCGTCACTCCGACGCTGGCCATAGTGAGAGTCGGAGAAAGACCCGATGATCTCGCATATGAGCGCGGAGCTATGAAGAGGGCTGAGAAATGCGGAGTTGAAGTCGTAAATGAAGTCTTCGCGGAGGATATAGCGGAAGCGGACTTCTTTAAGGAGCTTGAACGCATCAATCAAGACGCGAGGATTCACGGCATACTTATGATGCAACCGCTCCCTGAGCAAATAAACGGAGCGGCGGCCCGCGAGATGATTGCACCGGAAAAGGACGTAGACGGTTGCACTTCGGCTTCGATGGCCGGAGTATTCACCGATACAAAGAAGGGATATCCTCCTTGCACTGCTGAGGCGGCAATGGAGATGCTGCATTTCTACGGCGTAGATATAAAAGGAAAGAAAGCTGCAGTAATCGGCAGATCGCTCGTCATCGGACGCCCTGTCGGCATGATGCTCATGCATGAGAATGCGACAGTTGTGAATTGCCACACCGGGACGGAGAATGTGCCGGAGATTGCGAGCAAGGCAGATATTCTCATAGCGGCGGCAGGACGCCTTAGGTCCGTAACGCCGGAATTTACAAATCCCGATCAGGTCGTCATAGATGTCGGCATCAACTGGGATGAGGAGAAACAAGGCATAGCAGGGGATGTGGATTTCGAGGCAGTAGAGCCTGTCGTAAAGGCAATTACACCTGTGCCTGCAGGCGTGGGCTCGGTCACCACGAGCGTACTTATGAAGCACGTAATCGATGCCGCAAAGAAATCTGCTGATATCGTTATATAAAGGATAATCACATGGATATGTTGGAACTTAGGATTAATGAATTTCTCGGCAAGCTCGGATCCTCCGATCCTGTGCCATGCGGCGGAGGTGCGGCTGCTCTTGCGGGAGCACTCGGGGCTTCCCTTGGTCTGATGGTAGGCGCTCTTACGGTCGGAAAGAAAAAATATGCCGATGTGGAAGAGGACATCAAGGCGATGATGGCAGAGATGCAGGAAGTGTCGGACAGACTCGCAGACTGCGTCAATAAAGATGCTGAGATGTTCGCGCCACTCGGAGAGGCATACGGTCTGCCGAAAGATACGCCGGGCAGGGATGAGATACTCGAAAAATGCCTGCGAGATGCGGCAGTTACTCCGTTTGAAATCATGGAACTTTGCTGCAAGGCGGTGGAGCTGCACGAGGAGTTTGCCGTTAAGGGCTCCAAGCTCGTAGTATCCGATGCGGCGACGGGCGCGGCTCTATGCAAGGGAGCACTTCTCGCTGCTGCAGTTAACGTGCGGGTAAACACTCGCCTTATGAAGGATAGAGCATATGCGGAGGAACTCGATACCAAGGCGGATGCCATGATAGCCGAGTACAGACCTCGCGCAAACAAGGTGTTCGAAAACTATTACAGATAGAACTCTAAATTTAAGATATAAGGAGCGAGAATGGGTATTAATACTCCTGCTGAAATTACTGAAATATGGATAAATAACGGAGTGGGCAAAGCGAAGCTCCCTGCGGGGAAGATGCTGGTGCTGGGAATGATGGCGGGAGCTTTCATCGGATTCGGATCGTTTGTATTCGTACTGGCGACTTCTGCGGGAGGAGACGCATTTCAGGGCATGATGGGAAAGCTCGTTGGAGCGGCGCTCTTCCCTGTAGGCCTTATGCTGGTCATACTATGCGGCGCCGAGCTCTTCACAGGTAACAATCTGATGAGCCTCGCTCTGATGGATAAGAAGATAACTGCAGCTCAGATGCTCAAGAACTGGGGCCTTGTATATCTCGGCAACCTCATTGGCTCTCTCATAGTCGCATTTCTTTTTGCGAAGAGCGGACTCCTCGCTGATGCGGCGGGAGAACGGGCAATCGCCATAGCGACGGCTAAGTGCTCCATTCCGTTCATGCCGGCCCTCGTGCGTGGCATTTTATGCAACATACTCGTGGTGCTCGCATGCTGGATGCAAGCCGGTGCGAAGGACTTGGTCGGCAAGATATTTGCCATATGGTTCCCTATTATGATGTTCGTGTTCGCGGGTTTTGAGCACAGCATAGCAAATATGACATATGTCCCGATGGGAATGTTCCTCGGAGCCGAACTTGGCATCGGAGCCTTTGTATTGAACAATCTCCTGCCGGTTACCATAGGTAACATAATAGGCGGGGCCTGTGTGGTACCTTTTGCATATTATTATGCGTATAAGAAATGATTGACGCTGAAGCGTCGCATTGATATTATTCATTCAGTTAAATATGGGCGAAGTAGGACGTAGCGCGTCAAGTGCCGCAGGATGGGAAGTTGTCTGCGGACGAAGAGCATAGCTCGCGGTGCTGCATCCGCATCCGTCGCCACCAAGGGAGATTCCTTCCGTGGCGAACTCGTTATTGCATTACGGCGTTTGCCGGGAGGGTTTTTATTATGGGAACTAACAGATCAAAGACAGACAACAAAACGGTTATGCTCGTGACCTTGGGCATATTGATTGCAATGGAGATAGTGCTTTCGAGGTTCCTCTCCATCAGCGCATGGAACACGAAGATAGGATTCAGCTTCGTGCCGATAGTGATAGCTGCCATGCTCTATGGCCCTATCGCAGGAGGAGTGGTCGGAGCACTCGGAGACTATATAGGGGCAATCCTATTTCCTATCGGAGCATTCTTTCCGGGCTTTACGCTCACGGCGTTTCTTACGGGCGCGGTGTACGGCGCATTGCTTCACAAGAACCAGAACTGGCCGAGGATATGCACTGCGGTATTGATTAATCAATGCGTACTGAGCCTATGCCTTAATACGCTGTGGATATCTATTCTGTACGGATCGCCGTATGGACCGCTGTTTGTATCGAGAATTCCGCAAACTGTCATTTTAAGTGCCGTGCAAATTGCAGCGATAATTGCTATAGCGAAGGCTCTTCCCAGATTCAAAGCGGGGATGGCAGCGGCATAGTGTGGAGCGAATATGGACTATAAGGAAACTCTGGACTATATAAATTCAGTAAGACGCAATGTATGGAAGCTCGGGCTGTCTCGCACGCGCGAGCTTCTTCATATGCTGGGAGATCCGCAGGATGAGCTGAGATTCATCCATATCGGAGGCACGAACGGCAAAGGCTCCACCTCCGCAATGATAGAGTCAGTCCTGCGTGCTGCAGGCTATCGCACGGGCTTATTCCCGTCGCCATATATCGAGGAGTTCAGAGAGAGGATAAGAGTCAGCGGTGAGAATATATCCGAGGAGGATCTTTGCAGGCTGACGGAGCTCGTCAAGTCCAAAGCGGATACCATGGAGGATGAGCCGAGCCACTTTGAGATAGTCACTGCGATAGGAATGCTGTATTTCCGCGAGAAAAAATGCGATATAGTCGTGCTCGAGGTAGGTCTGGGCGGAGAGTTCGATGCTTCAAATGTAATTAAGGCACCTGAGGCCGCTGTGCTGACGAATATAGGCTATGATCATATGGACTATCTCGGAGATACATTGGAGGAGATAGCGAGGACCAAGGCGGGCATCATAAAGAGCTACTCGCCGGTAGTCTTGTATCCTAACACTCCCGAAGTGATGGATATAATAAGATCCATATGCCTCGGCAGAGGATGTGAACTTTGGATCGCAGATTTTAACAGGATAGAGAGCATGGGTGCAGACCTCAGTGGGCAAACTATACGCTGGGACGGAGAGGAAATGCGTCTTGGCATCTTAGGCGAATACCAGATGAGAAATGCGGCGGTAGCGCTCACTGTCACAGAACTCCTGAGGAGGATAGGCTGGGATATAAGCGAAGGGGCTGTGCGAAAGGGCATTGAGTCTGTGAGATGGCCTGCGAGATTCGAGCTCCTGGGAACAGATCCTGTATTCATATTAGACGGAGGGCACAATGCGCAGTGCGCGGAGGCCGTAGCTGAGTCGCTTGAAAGGTATCTCCCGGGAGAAAAAGTGACGCTGCTGATAGGAATGTTGAGAGATAAGAACTATGAAGAGGCGCTGGATATACTGCTGCCTTATACGGACAAATGCTACTGCCTAACGCCTGCGAGCGAGAGGGCGCTTCCGGCAAAGGAGCTCGCAGCTTCAATCAATAAAAAAGGCATAGCGGCAGAGGCTCTTTCCTCCGCCGAATATGCCATTGATAAATGTCTTAGTGAAGATAATCCGGTCCTGGCCTTCGGCTCCCTATACATGGCAGGCGAGATTCGAAAGACCTACAGAGAACTCAGGGCTGATTAGATGCCGAGCTCAAATTTAAGCTGCGGCTTCATCGGTGCATAATCCAGCATCTCGAAATCGTCGAGGGTGATATCTGTGAACTCGCAGCCCGGCTCTTTGTTCAAAACGAGCCTTGGACTTGCGTTATCTCCCGAAGCCTCCGCCTCCTTGGCACGGCGCAGCATCTCATCTGCATTTTCAATGTGACGATCGTAGATTTGCTCGTTGGCCACGAAGTGAGTGAAGACTCCTTCCTTGAGGCCTGTGACTCTGGCTATCATCATCAGAAGTGCAGCATACTGGATTTCGTTGATGCCGCCTGCACCGGATGCTGTCAGCATATCTCCGGATCTTTGAACGAGCACCATGTCAAGATAGTCGCCTCTGACGTTCCAAATCGTGAGGAATGCGCAAGGCGGCAATCCCGGAGTTTCGCGCAGATCCGTCTCCTGCCAGAGCGATACTATCTTGCGACGCCCGTAAGGGTCTTTTTTTATGTCCTCGATGAGCTTGTTCATGAGGTCATAGCGCTTGACTGTGGCTCCGTATCTCTGACCTATGGTGCCGTCGCCTATATCCCACGGATCCCACCAGGTGACGCCCATGTCTCTCATTTCGGAGAGCACATTGGTGGACTTTTGATATATCGAGAAAATCTCTCTGATGCCGGTCTTCCATGCCTGTTGGCGCAGGGTACAAATCGGGAATTCGCCCTTGGAGAGATCGTACTTTCTGGTTACGTGATTGACGCTTATTGTATGTGCCGGTGTCCCGTCCTCATATTTCGGTCTCGGGTCTATATCTTTGTAGCCGTTATCCAGGATATTGTGTATGTCTTCTACCAGATATTTGTCTGCTTTTGTCATCTTGTTTCCTCCGGTATTTTTTGCTCCTTAACCATCACTAAAAATATATCAGAAAAAGGCAGAAAATCAAGGATTACAGGCAATCCGGACCTTTGATTCCGGCCACGTAAATTCTTGACGCTTTTTTAACGTAAATGATATACTTTTTGTGATATGGATTAATTTCAAAATTGTAAGGAGAAAGGAAGTTAAAATGGCAGAGCTTAAACGCACACAACTGTACGATGTACATGTAGCAGAGGGCGGCACAATGGTAGACTTCGGCGGATGGGAGATGCCTATCCAGTATCCGGAAGGAATCATCGCAGAGCACCTCTACACCAGACATTTTTGCTCACTCTTCGATGTATCCCACATGGGAAGACTCATCATCGAAGGACCGGACATGGTCAAATTCCTGCAGCACGTACTGACCAGCAATGTCGAATCACTCATAGTCGGCAAAGCCCAGTACAGCATCATTCCTAACGAGAAAGGTGAGGCTATCGACGACGCATATCTCTATCGTTTCTCAGAGGACAGATATCTGCTGATCGTAAACGCAGGTAATACAGACAAAGACCTTGAGCATCTTAACAAAGAGATCAAGAACTTCGACTGCACCATGACCAATATCACAGCTGATTGGGCTTCCATAGCTGTACAGGGACCTAAGAGTAAGGAGCTTCTGACAGAGCTCGCCGGCGGAGTTGCACTCACTGAGCCAGAAAAGAATGCGCTCGGACATGTAGACTTCGAAGGACACGAAGCATATGTAGCCAAGACCGGATATACCGGAGAGCCTCTCGGATACGAAGTATTCGTAAAGACAGAGGACGCTGCTTGGTTCTGGAACAGAATGAAAGAGCTCGGCGCTAAGCCTGCTGCTCTCGGTGCTCGTGACACACTGAGACTTGAGGCCGGCATGCCTCTCTACGGACACGAAATGTATTTCGAGCCGGGAGATGAGCCTGGTCCTGACGATGTACCAATGCCAATCTTTGCAGTTTCACTCGCTAAGTTCGCAGTATCCTTCTCAGATCGCAAAGGCGACTACATCGGACGCGAAGCTCTGACTAAGCAGAAAGAAGCTTTCGACAGAGTTCAGAAGAGAGACTACAGCATGAGCGACGTGCTCCCAAGACGCGTTATGCCTATCGCACTTATCGACAGAGGCGTACTGCGTAAGGGAATGGACGTATACAAAAACGGAGAACTCGTAGGATTTACGACATCCGGCACCATGGTTCCTTACTACAAGGCAGAGGGTGAAGGTCTCGAGAGTGTAATCACTGACGAGGTAGTTAAGAGATCCATCGGTCTCTGCTACATCAACTGCGATATCCTTCCGGATGACGAGGTAGAAGTTGATGTAAGAGGCAAGAGAATCAAAGCCGTAATCGTAGACAAGCACCTCGACACAATGGCTCCGCCGTTTGCCCGTCCTATGATCTACGGAACAGAAATCAGCGAGATGGAGATTGGCGATGAGCCAAGAGCTGTCAAGGCGCTTAATCTCATCAAGAAGGCTGAGGACAATCACCTCTGGAGACAGAAGAATTGCATCAACCTCATCCCATCGGAGAATACTCCATCCAAGGCAGTTCAGATGCTGTCCGCATCAGATCCTAGTGCTCGTTATGCTGAGCATAAGAAAGTTAAATCCTTCTACGATAAGGATATCTTCTATTATCAGGGCACGAAGTTCATCGATGAAGTAGAGCAGAGAGCTGTTGATGAACTCAGAAAATACTTCGGATGTACTGAGGTAGAGACCAGAGTTATCAGCGGACAGATGTCCAATGTCTGCGCATTCTCATCACTCATGGATTGGAAGAACAGACTCAACAGGAAGAAGACTCCTGAGAGACTCGGATATATCCTGAACAACCACATCATCAAGGGCGGACACCTTTCGGCTCAGCCAATGGGCGCTCTTAAGGATTATGTAGCAGTTGATCCTAAGACAGAGAGAAACGCAATTGTTAACTTCCCTGTTCTCAAGGACAATATCTTCAAGATCGACGTTGAAGAGACCAAGAAAGTTATCGACGAGTACAGACCTGAGTTCATCATCTTCGGTAAGTCGATGGTAATTCATAAAGAGCCTGTAGCTGAGATCAGAAAATACGTAGACGACATGGGTCTCGAGACAACAATCATGTACGATATGGCTCACGTGCTCGGAATTGCCGGCGACTACTTCCAGAAACCTTTCGAAGAAGGTGCTGAGATCGTAACCGGTTCCACACACAAGACATTCTTCGGACCTCAGAGAGGTCTCGTAGCCATGAACTACAAAGAGGACGAGCTCAAGTACGGCCTCTGGGAGACTGTTGAGAGAAGAGCATTCCCGGGCAGTGTATCCAACCACCACCTCGGCACACAGCTCGGACTGTACATGGCAGCTCTTGAGATGAACGAGTTCAAGGATGCATATCAGAAGGCAATCATCACCCACGCCAAGGGCTTCGCTAAGGCACTCAAGGCTGAAGGGCTGAACGTATGCGGAGATCCGGCAAATGACTACACAGAGACACATCAGGTGCTCGTAAGTGTAGGCTACGGCGAAGGTCCTGAAATCGCTGAGAGACTTGAGAGAAACAACATCGTTGTTAACTATCAGGCAACTCCTGATGAAGAGGGCTTCACAGCATCCGGCGCTCTCAGAATGGGCGTAAGCGAGATGGTAAGATTCGGCTTCGGAGAAGAAGAATTCAAGAAGCTCGCTTCCATCATGGCTGACTGCATCCTGAGAAATAAGGATGTTAAGGATGAAGTTGCTAAGTTCAGAAGCGGCTACACCAAGATGCACTATTGCTTCGATGATAAGGAATTCCTCGATGCACTCGAAGGATTTGCAGGTAAGATCGGATTCTAGTGAAAATCGAATGGTGGATGCTAGACGGAATATTATGCCTCGTCGTGCTGCTTTCGGCTCTGATTGGAGCTAGGCGAGGCATAGGGGACACAATTATCAGGCTGCTGGGAATCGCCGGCGGCCTGATTCTTGCTGTGATGTATGGCAAGGATTTCTCTGCCTACCTGATGACTACGCCGTTTAGGGGCACTGTATATAACAGAGTGTTCTCGATTATGAGGCCGGAGAAGGACAGCTATTCGAAGTCTTTACCCGGTATGATAGGGGAGGCGGCTGATGCGGCTGCGGACAAAGCCGCGGAAGCCATGTCGAACAGAATAACGGAAGCGCTGATCGGTATAATCGGGTTCATATTGATAGTGCTGGCGATATGGCTTGCGGCATACATCATCAGAATGGTATTTAAGAGGGGCAGGAATTCTTCAATTATCATAGGAGGGACTGACCGCCTCGTGGGCATGCTGCTCGGAATAGTGAAGGGCGTGATTATCGCCTGCATATTAGTGGCAGCCCTCATACCGGGAACCACTCTCTTTGCGCCGCTTAGGCTACCGGAAATGATAACTGCGATGCAAGAATCCTATCTCACGAAGCTCGTTTACGAGATTAATCCTCTGCTTATTGCACTTAAGTCAGTGATAGGACTTTAGTATCCTCAGAAGGGGGCGTTAGAAGCGCACACAAATGGGCTCTGAGAGCTCTTTTTTGTTGTATTTTTAAGTCTCATTGTGATACAATACTTGCGCTATGGCTTTAGACGGGATTGCATATACAAATGACGATGAACGCTATATGTTACTCGCTCTCGAGGAAGCGAAAATAGCTGCCTCAGAGGATGAAGTTCCGGTAGGAGTTGTGATTGTAAAGGACGGAGAAGTAATTGCCCGAGAGCACAATCGCATAGAGAGCCTGGGACTGTCGTCTGCGCATGCGGAGATGCTTGCCATAGAAAAAGCCGAAAGAGCACTGGGTGCCAAGTGGCTGGCGGGAGCGACGATGTATGTGACGCTCGAGCCCTGCAGTATGTGTGCGGGTGCTATGGTGCTTGCGAGGATATCCAGGTTGGTAATAGGCGCTGATGACCCCAAGACAGGTGCCTGCGGTTCCCTGTTCAACATAGCGGGATCGGACAGCCTCAACCACACGATAGAAATTGAGCGAGGAGTGCTCGAGCACGAGTGCAGCTCGATACTGAAGGATTTCTTCAAATCAAGAAGATAGAATTTGCCCGAAATGCGCATAAGCGCGGGCGTTCAGATAAACGGAGGAACAGTTAATGAAAAAGATAAGCCTTATCGCCTTGCTTACGGCGGTCATGGTAATGATAAGTTCAGCAGTTTGCTTTGCTGAGGGCGGACTTGAGCTCCTGTCTTCATATCCGGAAGAAGGACAGAAGAACACTTCGATGGAGAACCTCGGAGTCAAGCTCACATTCAATAACCCGGTTAAGTCGGGCGGAGGAAATGACTCCAAGTTCAGCATGGTAGATGAGGATGGAGAGAAGGTCCCTGTACAGATTCTCTTCAGCGAAAAAGATGACGGCCTCGTGCTGGTAATTGCGGACATAGACAAGGGCTTTGTTGCTAAGAATAACGCGGAGTATACGCTCACCATTGATGCGGGTCTTACGGATACTGCCGGCAACACACTTGCCGAGCCTAAGACCGTAAGTTTCAAGACATATAACCAGAAGATTAACACCGGTATAAGCATGATGATGATGTTCGTCATGATGGGCGGTCTTATGTTCATGACCATGAAACAGCAGAATGCACAGAAGGAAGAGGACAGCACGGATGATTCAAAGGATGCTGCGTTCAATCCTTATAAGGAAGCCAAGAGGACTGGCAAATCCGTAGAAGAGATTAAGGCTGCTCAGGCTAAGAAAGAAGCCAAGGAAGCAAAGAAGAAAGCTCGCAAGAACGCCAAGGCAGACGATGAGAAGCCAGAGAAGAAAATCGACAAATGCGCAGATTACCTCAATAACGTATATCACGTGCATGCTCCGGCTCCTAAGAATAAAGCCGACAGATCTATAGAGGCTATCAAAGCCGCGAATAAGAAGAGCACAAGCAAAGCTAAAAAGAAATAAACAAAAGGGGAGCTAAGCTCCCCACTTTATTATGAGCATGAATGAGATCAAGCTTAACGCACATGCAAAACTGAATCTATCGCTCGAAGTAGTGGGGCGCCGTGAGGATGGATACCACAATATAGTGTCGCTTATGCAGGGGATTGGCCTGCATGACGTCGTTACAATCAAAAAATGTGCGAAAAATGGAACAAAATACAATTTGCCTCATTGCAGAATGTATCTGCATGATGTATATTTATGTACGGACGAAAAAACAATCCCGACCGACATGAACAATTTGGCGCTAAAGGGGATTAAGACTTTACTAAAATGGGATGATACAAGATTCCCGGAGGCGGAGTTGTTCGTGGAGATAGATAAGCGTCTGCCTGTCGCAGCGGGAATTGCGGGCGGAAGCGGCAATGCAGCAGCAGCCATGCTCGGCCTGAACGAACTGATGGGCGCACCTTGGTCTCTCAGAGACTTGATGAAGATTGGTGCGGAAGTTGGCGCAGATGTGCCTTTTTCCATCTTCATGAATGCATATCGGAATAAGGATGTGCTTACGGGCTTAGCAGGAATAGCCGAGGCCAGCGATGCTGCATGGATAACGGGCATAGGCGAAATCGTTGAACCTGCGGAGGCAGTTTCGAGATATGTCATAATGGCCAATCCGGGGATTGCCGTATCAACGGCGGATGCCTACAAGGCCATCGATGACATAGGTTATGACGATACAAATCCGAACGGAACGAGGAGACTTTTCGTAAACGATTTGGAAAGGTATACACTCGCAAGCTACAGACATGCAGCTGTCTTAAAGGGCCTGATGGAGGATATGCTTTGCGCAGATGAGGTGCTGATGAGCGGGAGCGGTCCGACGATCGCTGCGTACTATACGGACAGAGAAAGATTTGCGGAGGATGCAAAGTGCATGGAGGCGCTTGCCTCGTCCGATCCTAAGCTGAGAGTATGGCGCACTATAACGGGAATGACGCAAGAGGAGGCGTTGCTGATATGATGGAGATTCAACTAAAAGTACAAAAGCCACTTAAAGATCTGGTGTATCTCGAACTTAAGCATAAGATACTAACAGGAGACATAGTGTCTCAGACCAGATTGATGGAGATAGATCTCTCCGAAAAGATGAACGTCAGCAGGACGCCGATCAGAGAGGCTATTAAGAAACTCGCAGATGACGGATTGGTCAAGATAGTTCCGAGGAGAGGAGCTTATGTAGCTAATATCTCTATCAAGGACATGCTCGATGTCTTTGAGGTCAGAGAGGATATGGAGGGCTTTGCTGCTAAGCTTGCCGCCCAGAGAATCAACGACGAGGAGAAGGATAAACTGCGCAAGATAGCCGCAGAGTATGACGCGGCTCTCGAGAACGGAGAGGATAAGGACAGAATCATCGAACTCGATGAGAGATTCCACAATTTCATCGTAGGTTGCTGCGGAAATGAGACTCTGAGCGAACTGGTAAAATACGTACAGGAGCTGGCGCTCAGATTCAGATATCTGTATTACAACGACTATACTCTGTATGAGGCAACCGCAGAGCAGCATCACAGAATAATCGAAGCCATCTGCAGCGGAAAGGCAGAGGATGCGAGGCGCGAGGCCGATGCGCATGTTAAAGCTCTGAAAGAATTCGTCTTCGAACTTGGTAAGAAGATGGAAGCCGCAAACGAATTGGAATAAAAAAATACCGGGTGCAATTGAGCCATTTCGGTTCATTTGCACCCGTTTTTTTATTGTTCGGATTGAAGTTCTTCGAGCACGGTCTTGATTTCGATTTCCTGTCCTTGTCTACTGACCACGACGGTGACCGTATCTCCCACCTTGCAATCACTGACGAGTTTGATGAACTCGCTGCTGTTATTTATCTTAGTTCCGTTGAAGGAAACTATTCTGTCTTGCTCCTGGAAGCCTGCCTGCTGTGCGTTGAACCCTGTCACATGAGCGATATATACGCCCGGCTCCTCCAGACCATAGTATTCTGAAACTTCTTCTGTTACATCACTTATCTGAATGCCGACAACCGGTCTTCCTGCAGTCTGTACATTTCCGCCGTTTTCGATGATGTCATTGATAATGCCTGCAACAGTGTTGATAGGAAGGGCAAACGCCAATCCCTCGACTCCTACCGCAGAGGCTTTCGACTCTACGATGCCTATGAGCTCTCCTCGGCTGTTGAAGAGTCCGCCGCCGGAGTTACCGCCGTTGATGGCTGCATCTGTCTGAAGAAGTGTGAGAGTTGTGCCTTCTACAGAGAGTGTCCTGTCGAGTGCGCTGATGATTCCTGAAGTAGCCGTACCTCCGAGTTGACCGAGAGGATTGCCGATGGCAACTGCGAGGTCGCCGACGTCAACAGTGCTGCTGTCTCCGATTTCGGCAGCTGTAAGTCCGGTATCTTCGATCTTGATGACGGAGACGTCGTTTGAAGGATCGCTTCCTACTATGCGTGCAGGATATACCTGTCCGTTTTTAAGTGTGACTTGGACCTTGCTGGCTCCCTGAATTACGTGGTAGTTCGTCGCTATGTAGCCGTCCTCACTCATGATGACTCCGGAACCCGCACCTTGCACGAGCTGCATCTGACCCCACATTCCTTGGGTGGTGCCGGAGACTGTAATCTCAACTACTGCGTTCTCGTTCTTGTCAACGATTTGGGCAACTGTCAGCTCGCTGCCGGTAGCGTCGCTGAGGTTGAGCTGCGAGAGCTCGGAGTCGTTGCGCTCTGCTCTGTTATCTGCAGGATTGTTGATTACGCTGTTGAGGCCTCCGCCAAGCATGCTGCCAAGCAAAGTGCTCAGGAACATGGTGAGTATCATGCAGCCTATAAGAGTACCGAGCGTGACGTATTTCTTTTCTTTTTTAGGCTTAACCGGCGTCTGCGTTTGCGTTTGCGGTCTTGGAGTAGCCTGCACTTGTGACCTTGGTGTTGGCTGTGCCTGCGCCTGAGGCCTTGGAGTAGCCTGCGCCTGAGGTCCTGGAGTTGCCTGCGCCTGAACTTGAGGTCTGGGAGTTGGAATAGCTCCTTCAGGTCTTAAACTGACTGTTCTGCTTTCCGTAGCCCTGGCTACTCCTTCACTGGGAGTGGACTGTCTTGGCTGAAAAGTTTCTGTCACTTTCATGCCGGCAGCCTCATCGTGGGCTTTATCGTACTCAAAGGAAGATCTCTCGACTTCGGATTTGCTGTCGATTCCCTTGAAGTCTGATTCGAGAAGATCCTCTTTTTCTTCCTTTGTACTGGCGCTCATGTTGAAGTCCGCTGTCTTAGGTTCTTCTTTTTCAGGCTCCGGTGACAAGCTGAAATCCGCAGGAGCCTCTTTGCGCTCTATCGGAGTAGGCGCCATATCAAAGTCATCTGACTTTGGGGCCTCCTCTTTCGGAGAGTCCGGCATAAGCACAAAGTTAGGCTCGGCCGGAGCTTCGGCCTTTGGCTCTTCCGGCTTCAATTCAAAATTCGGTGCTTCGGGAACTGTATCTTCAGATTCCGCAACTGAGTCCGAAGCTAAATTGAAATCAAGCTTATCTAAGGCGTCCACTGCTTCATTTTTGCTCTTATCGATTTCTGCCATAATCTCATCCAGATCGAATTCGAGTCCATTGTTTTTATTGTTATTATCTTCCATTTTATCGTCCTTGCGGCGCTCTCATAGCGCCTTCCTTTCCATATATATAATACGCTTCTAAGTTAAAAATAAACTTAAAATAATCAACATTTTAAAGTATCACTAATTGTACACGATTGGAGGATTTTTTCAAATCTTGCTCTCTTGTTTATATACCCTTAAAAGTATAAAATGAAGCAGTATGAAGAAGAACGTAAATCTTAAAATAACCAGCAAGCAATATGTTGAAAATCTAAAGCCCAGCGGTGAGGCATTCCGCAGAGAGCTTGAGATGGAGGATTCTCTCGAGATAATGACCGAGGGAACTTTATATTGCAAAAACAATGCGAAATACATCAGCTACGATGAGACCGTCGACACCGGCATGGAGGACACGCATACACTGGTCAAGCTCGATGGCAAGAGCGTTCGCATTCGGAGGTTTGCCGGAAAAGACGACGATGACAGCATGGATATGACTCTGGAGCCGGGAGTTCTCAACATCACGAGATACCAAGTGCCTCAGCTCGCATCGCTCGACCTTGAGATTTACACCAATAAGCTTGAAGACAAGCTCGACGAGGAGGGGTACGGCACCGTCTCCGTCGACTACAAGATAAAATTCGATAAGTTTTATTCGAGACGCAATATACTCGAGATTGAAGTAATGCCGTCATAGGTAAACGAAGGGAAGTTATGAGAAAAGAAGGATTCAGCGCAGAGAAATACATCGAGGAGCAGACCAAGTATATCCAGGAGAGGATAGATAGCGGCGAGGGCAGGCTCTATCTTGAGTTCGGCGGCAAACTCGTAGAAGACAAGCATGCCATGCGCGTGCTTCCGGGTTTCGACGAGAATGCGAAGATTAAGTTGCTCCAGAGGATGAGCGATCAGGCTGAAGTCATCATATGCATCTACGCAGGAGACATCATCAAGAGCAAGACCCGTCAGGATTTCGGCATTACTTACGACCTCGAAGTAATGAGAATGATAGATGAGTTCAGAAGCTACAAGCTTGAAGTGAATTCGGTAGTAGTTACAAGGTACGAGGACTCGCCGGCCGTAAATCAGTTCATCGCCAAGCTCGAGCGCCGCGGCATTGAGACTTATACCCATCAGTTCACCAAGGGTTACCCGACCGACGTAGACACCATCGTGTCCGAGGAAGGATACGGTGCGAACCCGTATATCCAGGTCAGCAAACCACTTATAGTCGTAACCGGCCCGGGCGGGGGCTCCGGCAAACTCGCGACCTCACTTTCGCAGGTCTATCACGAGTACAAGCTCGGCAGAAAAGCTCGCTATGCGAAATTCGAGACATTCCCTATTTGGAATTTGCCGCTCAAACATCCGGTAAATATAGCATATGAGGCCGCGACGGCAGATCTCAAAGACGTGAATATGATAGATCCGTTCCATCTCGAGGCATATGGTGAGACGGCGGTCAACTACAACAGAGATATAGACGCCTTCCCGGTGCTCTCGCGTATACTCCATGCGATTACAGGCTCCACGGAGGGATACAAATCTCCGACGGACATGGGCGTGAACAGAGCGGGCTTTGCGATAACGGACGATGAGGTTTGCCGCGAGGCTTCGAAGCAGGAAGTAATCAGGAGATATTTGATTGCGGAGTGTTCATACAGAAAAGGTCTCGTGGATGAGGCGACTCTCGAGCGCTGCAAGTTGCTATTGGAGGAAGTAGGTGCTACGAGATATGACAGACCGGCTGTTCAGGCGGCAGAGGAGTATGTGGAAGTTAAGCGCAGACTGGATCCGGAGAGATACGAGAACGTAGTAGTATCTGCGATACAACTTCCGGACGGCAGCATTGTAACAGGCAGATCCTCGAGACGTATGGTGGCAACGGCTGCGATGGTACTGAATGCCATCAAAAAACTCGCGGGCATCCAAGATGATATGCTCATCATATCCCCGACAATTTTCGACAGCATGTCGAGTACGAAGTCCGATGTGCTTCATGACAAGACCAGCCTCAACCTCGAAGAAATCATCATGGCGCTGACGCTGACGAAATTGACCAATCCGTTTGCCGAGCTCGCGCTTAGGGAGATACCGAATCTGAGCGGTTGCGTGGCGCACTGCACGGCGATTCTCTCGGATAAGGATGAGAGATCCGTGAAGGCGCTCGGTATTGACATTACGTCGAATCCTGAATTTTCGAATAATAACCTCTACTCGATATAAAGGCTATAGTTTCCACGTATTTCAAAGGAGGGTTCTATGTCTAAGTATGATGGCGCAAGAAAGGCTCTGAATGGAGCCGGAACAGGACTGGCTGTGGCCGTGGCATTTCTGAACGTGGCCCTTCTGATAGTTAAGCTGGTCAAAACTGTATCTGAGGAAATAGAAACAGCGGAGGCGAATGAATAACAGTAGCAAGAAACTTGCTAAGGATTTTATACAGGTGGTTGCGGGCAATGCCATATGCGCTTTCGCTATGGCTTGTTTTGCTCTTCCGTTCAATATGGTGGTCGCGGGAGTCAGCGGCATAGGAAGGCTGATGCAGTTCTATACCGGAGCCGGTGTTGCCATCACAGTAGCTGTGGTGAATGTGATTCTCTTCGCTATAGGCGGCTTGATGCTCGGTAAGAAGTTCGCTGCATCCATAGCCATCGGGACCTTTGCATATCCGTTCTTCCTCGGACTCTTTCAGAACATGGAGTTCCTGCATCATCTTGTAGACGAGCCCCTGCTTGCGGCTATCTGCGCAGGCATACTTGACGGAGTGGGACTCGGACTTGTGCTCAGAATTGGGGGCTCGACAGGCGGAATCGATGTGCCTGCCATCATACTCAATCGCAAGCTGGGCTGGAACACTGCGAGGGTTCTATCCGCAATCGACATAATAATTTTTATCGCGCAGTTTCCGATTACGAAGTCAAACGGAATCATACTCGGCATACTCTACGCTATCATCTACAGTGTGGTTATGAATCACATGATACTGCTGGAGCAGGGCGGTATGCAGATGATGATATGGTCAGAGAAGTCCGGGGAGATAAACGAGGCGCTGCTGGAACTGGGATATGGCACGACACTCTTCAAGGCAAGCGGTGGATATATTCAGGACGACAGGACTGTTATCTGCTGTGCAACGAGCAATCGTACACTTCACAGAGCTAAAAGATGCGTGCTGGAAATAGACGATAAGGCCTTCATTACGATCACAGCTGTCAGCGAGGTAAACGGCAACGGCTTCACCCTTATGCTGCCGGATGAGGACTACAAAGAGGCCGTTTCAGAACGGCATGACGGGCACGATATTCGCAAAGATAATCGTTGAAATTAGGGGCGTGCTCTGTTATCATTACAAAGCGCGCAACGCAAACTTGCTTCCGTGGCTCAGTAAAAGTTCCCTCCGGATTATACGGCGTTGCCGTAAAGTCGGGAACTTTGACCTCCGTCGGCCATGCTCCTTCGGTAAGTGTAGAGCAACGTTAAAAAGAGGATGCATTACGAATGCGTTCCTCTACTCAATATTTGCTTCCGTGGCTCAGTTGGTAGAGCAACGCATTCGTAATGCGTGGGTCGCCGGTTCGAGTCCGGCCGGGAGCTCCACGACTCTGGACTTGTTCCGGAGTTTTTTTGAGGACAGAGATGAAAAAAGAAATAACAAGATGAGGAAAATGTGTATCGAATATCCAATTTTGCAGACAGTGTCTGCAAAATTGACATGGAGCCATTATGTAGAGCTCCTGACAATTGACGAGCCTATGGAAAGATCTTGTAGGCGAGGTAAGAGCGAATGCAATACTAGGCTGAGCTCTAAAAACACGGCACAATGTGGTAGAATTACTACAGTGTCGCAGTACATAAACGGAGACCGTTAATGCGTAAGACCAAAACGACAGTTATTGATGACAGAATGAAAAGAAAAAAACTGGAAGGGGTTCGTATTTTTGTGCGTGACCTTTTTATTAATGGCTTCAGGAATCGTAATGGGCTTAATGAACTAGTCGACAATAAAGGCCGTGCAGCCGATGAAAGCAGACAAATAATCGCTAGTATTCTGAGGGAGTACTATAAATTTGAAAAGAAGGATGGTGAAAGATACTTCATTGCGATAGACACGAGAGAGAACAGACACAATCCTATTCATAATATATGGAAGACCAAGACCTTTTCTGGTGCTGATATTATGATGCATTTTTACATCTTAGATTACCTCGCTCAGAATAGAGGCAAAAATATTGAAATAACGAGAGAATCTATATTTGATTATCTCCAGGGAATCACTTCATACGATGAAAATGATGAGATAAGATTATTTGAAAAAAAAGATGGAACGGAACTTGCGGTAAGCGAAAACCTTACTAAGTCAAAGTTGTATGACACTCTTACGGAAATGACAGAGCTAGGCATTACTATTCGTAATAGAGGAGCCAACGGATACTGCTATTCGCTTGCTGATTCATACGATGTAGACACAGATATGTTGGATTTTGCTTCAGAAGTTATGCCAATTAGCACAGTTGGATCATATCTATTGGATAGACAAGACCCTAGTGCATCGATCTTTGCATTCAAACATAATATGATTTCTCAAGTAGTTGATGATGAAGTTATGTATGCTTTGTTTGAAGCAATTAATGAGCATAGAGAGATAAGCTTAGATGTTTATAGTAGAACAACAAAACAGTATTCTTCAAAGACACTATTACCACTTTTTATCATGCGCAACGTTCAAACAGGACGGCAATATGTAGCGTGTTGGTCGGAGGAAACCGGATACTACAAGCCGATAAGACTCGATTATATAAACCTGAGACGAAGAAGTAAGAAAGGAGTCGTAGATGACTACAGTAGTATTAAAGGTAAATGCAAAGAACTGTATAAGCACTCCTGGGGTGTTAATATTTTCAATACCGATCTTCCGCCGAGGAGGGTTATGTTCACTATTCAAGTAGATGAAACTAGAGAATATATAGCAAAGCGCTTAATGCGAGAAAAGAGAAATGGAAAAGTTGAGGAACTTGGAGACTGGAAATATAGATTCAACATGGATTTATATGATCCTGTTGAAATATTGCCTTGGATTACGACATTCTACGGTAGCATTATAGAGCTTGAAATAGATGATGAAGTAGCTATGGCTAAGTTAAAAGGAAACTTCAAAAAAATGATAGAAAACCATACCGAGTCAAAGGAGGCGCTTGATGCGTAACCCAACTGAGCACTTCTATAATGAAATTTATAGCTACTATTATAGCGTGGTAGGAAGGTTGATTAGTGTTGCTCTAAAGGGAGAGCTGACACCTGAAAAAGAGGAAGAAATACTATATGAAAATTCAAGTTTCTCAGGAGACTTGATTCTTGATAAATTGCATGTATTCAATGAGTGGTTCCTCATGAGTGATAAGCTGAAGAAGATTGACGATAGCCACATTTATGAGACGGACATAGAGTGCGAGTATCGTAGGCCAGTGACGACTCTAGAGAAGAGATGGCTGAAAAGCATTATTTCGGATCCGAGAATTCAACTTTTTGATTTAGGTTTTGTAGATACTCTCAAAGATGTTGAGCCCCTGTTCTCTTTGGAAGATTTTGTTTCAGTAGGAGTATTTAACGACGGGGATAAGTTCGATGATTCTACTTACATTAAAAATTTCAGAACGGTGATTAAGGCAATAAAAGACGGCTGGGCGTTGAGTATAATTTCTGAAAATAGATATGGTGAGGTTTCACCGATCCCATACACCTTTGTGCCAGATCATATAGAATATTCAGAAATAGAAGACAAGTTTTCGATATATGGATATAGTCCTGGAGGATATGGGAATAGCATTATTAGAATGGGACGCGTAAAAACTTGTGAATTGTGCGCAAACCCTGCGAATGCTCAAAAGTATGAAGAGAAGAAAGGCAAGCTTACGATATTGCTTGATGAAGATAGTGCTCGCACACAGAATGCATTAGAAAGAATTCTTATTGAGTTCTCTCACTATACTAAGAAGGTTAGAGAAACGGAAGAAGGGGCGTATATAATCGAACTTGAGTATGTAATAGGCGAGGAACAGGAACTGGCAGTACTTAGACTTATGCCTTTTGCACATTATATCCGAGTATTATCACCTGATAGCATAAAACAAGAGATAAAAAGTAGAATTAGTCGACAATCTCAATTGTTGCGGATTTTTTCCGATATATAAATTAGGAAGATGCAATAATTCTATGTATAATTAATCGTATTCTGTAGACTTGGAATGTGCCATAAAAAAGTGGAGAGGTTGCTGATATGGAAGAAAGCAAAAAGAAAATAGAAAAATACATGCAAGAAGCAACTGAAAGGATGAATGCAGGCGATTTAGATTCGGCTGCGTTTAAGGTCAGAAAAGCTCTTGAAGTTCTTGTTAAAGAGCTTTGTGATGAGATGGAAATCCAGATAAAGGTTAAAGGCAAGGATAGAGATAGTCTTAATGCTATTCTTAGTAAGATTAAGGAGACTAATAGCGAGACTCGCATGCTTAAATATAGCGATATAGAGTCAATGTATACTGTTAAACAGGTTGGGAATATAGCATCTCATGATGATGAGGAGAAGCATCTAGAAAAAGCTACAGGAGAAATAAAGGTAAGGAATGCGATAGATACTATGTATCTATTGCTGGAGAGTTTAAGCGATAATAATAAGCTTAAGCTTAAGGTCTCAGTCAACACTCTACTTGAGTCAGCTAAACAAGAAGATAGAATAACAATGACAAAACCTGAAATGGATATAGTTAAGCCTACATCTTCTTACAAAGGTTCAAAAAACTATGCGGCTAGAACGAGTAGTGAGAATAAAGCTTTGGTTGCCAAAGGCACTCCGATAGAAAAGCCAAAGATAGAAAAGACGCCAAAAGACAGGACTGCCTTAAAAAACGTGACACAGGCCCTTAAAAGTATCATCAAGTGGGATGTTTTGATTGCGATCCTGTCTAGCATTGTATATTTCATAGGAGGATTGAAATACGCAATGCATATTGGAATTGTAGCAGTGGTTCTAGTTGACATCCTACTTATTGCAAGAGCGACTTCAAAAAAGAAAAAGTTGCCAATAGTAGCATTTACTGTATTGGCTTTATTATTAATTGCAATGGCTGCAGTTGGATCATATTTTATTTCTCCAGCTAATGCGGCAACTCGTGCACTTAATTCGGAAGATGCAGATTCAGCTCAATCAATAATACAAAGTAAAATTGAAGGGAATCCAGTTCAGGAAAAAATCTTTACTAGAAGTGTTAGCAACTATTATGACAAGGTGGTAAAAGATTATTCAGAGAATCAGGATGACAAGGAAGTTAAGAAAAAACTTCAACCTCTTACAAAAATCACAAGCTCGGTTATTGGAAAGAAAGCAACTAACTTTATCGCAAGTATAGACGCATATACTCAAGGAAAAGAAGCATATGATAACAAAGAATATGTCAATGCCGTTAAGCTGCTTGCGAAAGTAGCAGATGACTTTCCTCATTATGCTAGTACACAGGAAATGATTAGTGGTGCAAGAGACGCTTATAAGAATAATCTATTAGAAGAAGTGGGTGCACCTAAAACACTAGAAGAATGTGAAAAAGCGCTAAAGATTCTTTATGAAGGAACTAAAGCTTTCTCTAATGATTCGGATATAGAATCTAAAGCTAATGAAGTTAAAACGACATATCAAAACATGCTTGATTCAGAAGTAAAGAAATATATTGAATCATATGAGAGTAACAAGGCGTATGAACTAATTGCAAATGCGAGGGAATTGCTCGGAAATACTGATGAGATTGAAGAGCTGAGTAAACTCGTTGCTGATGTTCAACCGATTTCACTATACACGCTCCCTATTATAAATAAGGCAAATTATGCTGATACGCCATATGACAATGTCAAAGATACATATGGCAATGAATATCAGAAAGACAGTGCCTATTTAATCGAAATTAATCATGTTCAGGATGAAAGCGGATATGTTAAATATAACACTTCGGGTGGTTATAGAAGAATTAAAGGCACAATAGCCGTAGAAGAGAAAGCTGGTGAGAAATACAATGTTGATATTGTAATAGAAGATCAGAACGGACAGCATCTAAAGAAATTTACACTAACACGCGATACAAAACCAGTAGACATAGATATAAACATTTCAGGTGTAGAAAGTATAACATTCAATGTAAAGAATAATAACGGAAATATCTATACTACACCAGGGTCTGGAAAGGTAATACTCGGAAACTTCGATGTTTACAAGTGATGTATGTATCTTTAAATAGCACTTAGGAATGAGTGCTATTTTCTTTGCGCTTTTTTCCCAATGTTATCAATTTTAGAGAGCTTATTATTATGACATCACACAATTGTGGACGGCTATAGGTCAGTTTGTTATAATTTTTCAATACATAGCCTTAATGGCTGAATAGGAGGGAAAAATGTTTTGTCCAAAATGCGGTTCTAAGCAAGAAGATGATAGTAGAGTCTGTCCAATTTGTGGTTCGGATTTATCTGAATACTTGGATTCATCAGTTGCTGTAGAGACCAAGCATGCAGTTGCCGTAGGAAATGGTTCGAATAGAAAAGAAAAGAACAACATAATAATAACTGGAGTAATCATTCAATCGCTCGCTTTGGGCGTTTATGGATTCCTTGCTTGTGTGCTACATAGTAGAATGGAGCAGTACGATCTTTATTCAATAAGTCAGGTTGGAGGACCAATGCACACGATGTATAGGATTTCGACACTTATTGGGATAGCACTCATAGTATATGGCATCGTAATATCTATTAAGAATAAGAATTCCATAAAAAAATATGAGATAATAGTACCAACTATTGCGATGATAATAGCTTTTATTAATTCAGGAGCAAACAAAGTCTACACTGCAACAAGTGGAGGAACGTTACCAGGTTTCTTAGGATATGGCTTAAATGTTGGAAGAAATGGATATGATCCAGTTGATGAATTCTACTATAGCAGTACAGCTTTTATACAATATGCTGTTGTTGGCATTGTGGGTCTTGTGTTAGCAGCAATCACACTAACAAAAATAAGAGGAATGGGTTCGAAATAGTAAAGTAGTGAAGTAAAAGTGTTGATATAGAAGGTGTAAGTACAGAGTTGTTTCAGGAGGGAAAATATGTTTTGTCCAAAATGTGGAGTCAAACAAGATGATGACAGCAGATTCTGCCATAGCTGCGGAGCGGATCTATCTGAGTTCGTGGACTTGAATGATGTTTTAGAAGAAGCTAAAGATACCGATATTGTAGAGGAATCATTAGAGGAAACACCCTTAAAGCCTAAAAATAAAGAAAAGACTAAGAACAATTCTACTATAGTTGTGCCTAGTGCTACAGAAGCATATGCGAAACCTAAGAAAAAAACCGCAGTAAAAGGTGTTGCGGCTATTGTACTGATTGGACTTGTTGCAGCTGGAGCTTTTTTCACAGTAAAAAATTTTGCGGGGAAAGTCTCTGGAGGAGATAAATATATTTACATAAAGGATGATACCTATTATTTAACAAACAATTTGGCGAAGGATACAGAAGTAGAGTTGGCATCTGCAAGAGTAGACTATCCAACCGATACAATGGTGAGCTTCAGCCCTGATGAAAAGTATGTTTATTACTTTACAAAGGTTGAAGATGGGATGGGTTCATTATGCCGTGCTGAGATCGACAAGCTAAAAAAAGGATCCTCAAAAAATGACAAGTATATTGAAACCATTGCCTCAAACGTGAGCTTATATCCGGGATTCAAATTCATGAAAAATGGTTCAGTAATATATAAGAATGGAGAAAATAGTCTATATTGCTTTGATGGAAAAGAGTCAACAAAAATAGGCAAGAATGTTTTGGAATTCTATACCGACGAGGATAGTAAGGTTTTATATACTGTTGAGCAAGAAGAGTATAATGGAGATGATTATGATGGCAGTTATGATTTGTATGGAATGGATGTAAATAATCTTGAATCCAATATAAAGTTGGCTAAGAATATTTCATTTATACTAGACCATGAAGACCTCAATAATATTTACTTTGTTAAACTGGATGAAGATGGCAAGAGTTCATTGTACGTTGCAGGATTTGACAAGGAAGAAACAGCAAAGATTGCCGCTAATGCAAAAACGTATAGAGTCATAAATGGAGAAATATTCTATACAACAGATAATGGCAACAAACTCATATTAGCAGACTATGTTAATGACAAAAGTGGTGGCGACGATGAGATTTATTACGAATTTCTTCGAGAAGAAATCAATGAAGCTGAACCGGAATCCGTTAGCAACCTTTGTACATACAAAAACGGTAAAGAAGAAGTAATTGCCGAAAATGTAGTTAACGCTACTTTTTGCGATGGCATGATTGTTTATAACACAACAGATTCGATAACAGACAAGATATCGATTGATAATATAGAAGATCTTTATGATATCAGAGAGTTATTTAATATCGACTATGCAAAAGCGAGCTATGTTATGACAAGCAAGCTTGATGAAAAGCTTTCTATGTCAGAAAATGCTGCAGCTAAAATGCTTGGGTCAGAGGATGGTGGTTATTTAGACTTTTATGTAAAGGGTGGAAGAGTGTTCATTGCAAGTGAAGGCGATATCTTTGAAGCAACAGTAGAAGGTGGCAAAATTGCAGATGCTTTGTTGAAGGCAGAGGGTTTTGTTATAGGTAATGATGAAAGTAGTCTATATGTAGGTACAAGTGGAGACTCAGGTTATGGCGATATCAGTGTAATAACTGATGGAGAAGCAAAAGTCTTAGCAAAAGGAATACAGATTGACTATATAGATTTTTACGAGGATGGAAGCTTCTTCGGATATACTGA
>CACWIO010000004.1 GCA_902760855.1 uncultured Eubacteriales bacterium | reverse complement strand
GCGGGGGAGGGGACAGCGGCAGGAAAAGCGCGGGCCCGAACAAAGGGCAGAAACCGGTCCCGCACCTGCCGCTCCAGGGGATGGGTGAAATAGGCGTTCCGAGCGTTGAGCAGTTCCATCCGCTCCGCCCGCAGGGCCGCGGCCCGGGGCGGCAGGCCGCACACAGCGCCGATGGCGGCGGGCGAATCGATGTGCAGATCATGCAAAACACAGGCGGGGGCCAGCAATCGCACGGCGAACATATCGGCGGCATAATCGGCGGGGTCGATCGGGTCTTCCAACAGATCGCCGGCGTTTTCCCCGCCGGCAAAGGCGCGCACGCCGGGGGCCAGAGGGCGGGTGGGGTGACGCAGCAAAAGGTGGCCCAGTTCATGGGCCACCGCAAAGCGACGTTCCTGCTCATCCAAATGCCGGATAAACACATACCAGTGTCCCCGGATGCGCAAAGACACGCACCGCACGGCGCCCGTTTGGGCAATCAGCGCGTGGACGCGGGGGTTTTCCGTTTCGTCGGGGAAGGGCAAAACATCCACGCCCAATGCCTGGGCCAAGTGATCCACATCCACCGGCAGGGACGCTTCCGGCAGCCGCAGCAGCGCCGATGAGCCGCACACCTTTCAGCGAGATTGCCAAGCCGATGCCAAAGACACCGGTTGCCGCAATGGCTGACAGGGACTCAGCCGCGAATGCTTCAGGGCAATTTCGCATGGTGGTAATTGAGCCTAAGAATATCGATGAGTGCAAGAAGCTCGTAGACAATATGAGGAACTTCAAACCTATCATCGTAAACCTCGAGAGAGTCGAGACGGATATGGCTCGCAAGATGTTCGACTTCCTCAACGGAGCGGTGTACGCACTCGAGGGAACGGCACAGAAAATTAACCAGAACATCTACATTTTTGCTCCAAAGAATGTTAACATAAAGGCGATGGTGGACAGAGCGACTGAGGCAGGAAGGCCTGCAAACTCAAGTCCATGGCAGTAGAAGATAATTATTTACGAATAGATACAGATTAATGCAGAAAGGTAAGGTGCTAAACTATGATAATGCCTATCGACATCGATAAGAAAGAATTCAGCCGAGATAAGAAAGGATATAACTCCAGAGAGGTAGATGAATTTCTGGATATCATCGTTGCAGACTATGAGAAGATTCTGAACGACAACAGACAGATGGCTCATAAGATTAAGTCCCTCGAGGCTCAGCTCGCTGAGGCGCAGAAGGACGACGGAGCTATGGTAGAGACTCTTGAGACAGCTAAGAAGCTCATGGCAGACATCTCCGCAAGCGCAGAGAGAAGAGCTGAGCTTATGATGAGAGATGCTGAGCTTGAGGCTGAGAACATGCTCGCTGATGCCAAGATGAACATCAAGAAGATCGAGGATGAGCATCTGATGCTGAGCAACAAAGTCAGAAGACTCAGAACTAACTTCCGCAGAATGCTCGAGAACGAGCTTGCCAAACTCGACGAGGATGAGTTCGAAATTATCAAGGAGCTCGCTGCAGAGGATGACACAGAGACTTTCGAAGAGGTAGCTACTCAGGACAAGGCGCCTACAATTACAATCAATAAGGCTGAGCTGAATCTCGAAGAGACAGCGGCAGTAGGTGAAGCCCTGACTTTCGAGGAAGAGCTCGAGAATCAGCCTACAGATCTCAAAGAGGCTACTCTCTCGGATCTCTCCGACAGCCTGAAGAGCCTCGCTGAGGAGCAGGGATCAATCACAGATACGATTATCCTGAAATAATTAACTGACATATGATTTTAGAGAGAACAGGAGTCAAATCCTGTTCTTTTGTTGGCGGAAAAAAGAAAAAATAATTTGCATTTTTGTGTTGACAGGAGTTCGGTCCGAGAGTATACTCTTGTTAGTGATAATGATTATCATTATCGATAAGAAAGAAGGAATATAAATGCCAAGATACAGCAGACAGAGAGAAGCGATAAGGAAACAGGTTTCAAACAGGAAGGATCATCCTACTGCAGAGACTTTGTATGCCGAGCTTAAACCAAAGAACCCCGAACTGAGCCTGGCTACGGTATATCGCAACCTCAATCAGCTGGTCGAGTGGGGAGAGGTCGCAAGGATTGATGCTTGCGGCGCGGCAAGGTTCGACTGGATAGTCGAACCGCATTCGCACTTCTTTTGCAGAGAGTGCGGATGCGTCGTCGACATGCCGGAGGCTGACGACAAGTTGCCGCGCGACATCGCCGAGAGATTTGACGGTGTGATCGAGTCTTCCGCATCGAATTTCTTCGGGCTTTGCAGAGAGTGCATGGAGAAGCTTGAAAGAGAGAGCAGATCTTAAGCTTTCAGCAAGCTGACACAAATCATAGTTAAAAACTGAGTATAATCAGTTATTATAAAAGATATTATTTAACATTTTTAAAACAGGAGGAAAGTATTATGGCTAAATGGGTATGCAGCGTATGCGGTTATGTTCATGAGGGAGATCAGGCACCGGAGAAGTGCCCACAGTGCGGAGTTCCTGCAGAGAAGTTCACAAAGCAGGCAGAAGGCGAGATGAGCTGGGCAGCTGAGCACGTAGTAGGCGTAGCTAAGGGCGTAGATCCAAAGATCATCGAGGGACTTCAGGCTAACTTCATGGGCGAGTGCACAGAGGTTGGTATGTACCTGGCAATGGGCAGAGTTGCTCATAGAGAAGGATATCCTGAAATCGGACTTTACTGGGAGAAGGCAGCTTGGGAAGAGGCTGAGCACGCAGCTAAGTTCGCAGAGCTCCTCGGCGAGGTTGTAACAGACAGCACAAAGAAGAACCTCGAGATGAGAGTTGAGGCTGAGAACGGCGCAACACTCGGTAAGGTTGAGCTCGCTAAGATGGCTAAGGAGCAGGGTCTCGACGCTATCCACGACACAGTTCACGAGATGGCCAGAGACGAAGCCAGACACGGCAAAGCATTTGCTGGTCTCCTCAAGAGATACTTCGGCTAAAAGCTTGTCTTTTTCGCCCACAGCTTTGTCAGCTGCGCGGTGCTGCGCTGCTCACTTACTTCAGTAAGCTCCGCTGCTCGCCCGCTTGCTTTCGCGCTGTGAACGAAAAAACCTGCGCTTTTAAGATATCGATATTAAAGAAGAGGTCGGAACTACGGTTCCGGCCTCTTTTGTGTTGTAAAGGATGGGCTAATCGGGTATGATTTTTGCAGTAAGGTAAGGAGTATGGTGTATGGATAATCTGAACAAGAATAAGAATATAGATATCATCGGTGTGCAGATCGACCTCGGTGCGTCGCAAAAAGGCGTAGCCATGGGGCCACTTGCAATTCGCTATGCCGGCCTCAAGCAGGACCTGCAAAGCATAGGCTATACGGTCAAAGACAAGGGAGATATACTGCCGCCTCAGGAAGGCAAATCTCTGAGCAACATGGTGTGCTACGAGCAGGTCAACACCACTAACAGGAGACTTTATGAGCAAGTAAGCGCCAGCCTTGCGGACGGGAGCATTCCTGTAGTGCTCGGCGGCGATCACAGCCTGGCAGCGGGAAGCATATCTGCGGTGGCTAAGCATTATGCGGATCGGGGCGAGATAGGCGTCATTTGGATAGATGCACATGGCGACTGGAACGACGATAAGTCTACAATCAGCGGCAATATGCACGGCATGCCGTACTCGGCGGTCTGCGGATGGGGGCCGGACAGCATGGTGGACTTCGGACAGGAGCCGCATTTCGTGCCGGTTGAGCACTGCGTTCAGGTGGCAGGACACGACTTCGACAGAGCTGAGGCTGCAAGGATGAAAGAAGCAGGCCTTAAGGTGTTCGCCATTGATGAAATAGATATGAGGGGCATGCATGATGTGATGCAGGAGGCCATCAAGATAGCAGGTGAAGGAACAGTGGGCATCCACCTCAGCTTCGATGTCGATGCCATAACTCCGGAGTATGCTCCGGGCACGGGAACTGCGGTCACAAACGGCATCACCGCAAGAGAAGCTTTCCTCGCAGTTGAGATGCTGGCTAAGTCAGGGAAGCTCATAAGCATGGATCTTGTTGAGGTCAATCCTATACTTGACGAACACAATAAAACAGGGGAGCTTGCCTCCGAATTGATACAGCTCGCGCTTGGGAAGAGGTTCTTTTAGAGACCGTCTGCGCTGTTCGATATAGGCGAATTTTCGCAAAATTGCCGTAAAATTGAAAAATTTAATACAACTACATATTGACATGATTTAGAGAGCGGACTACAATATATAGTGTTCGGGGACGGAACACGTTTTTTTACGCTCTCTTTTTATAGGAGCGCGTTTCACTAAATCAAGGTTATAAAGGGAAGATGTTATGAACACAATTATTAAGAGAGACGGTAAGGAAGCGCCGTTTGATGATTCCAAGATTTTCAACGCCATATTCGCAGCTAATAAAGCTGTAAGCGGTGAGAAGATGTCGAGCATTGACTTCACCTATCTGACTCAAAAGGTAGTTGAGAAGCTCGACGGAGAGACCTGCACGGTGGAGCAGGTTCAGGATATAGTAGAGCAGATGCTCATCAAGTATGACTATGAGAAGACTGCTAAGGCATACATCCTCTATCGTGCGGAGCACGCCAAGATCAGAGAAGCAGAGTCGGATTTGATGGGTATCTACAATGAACTCACTTATTCTTACTCCAAGGATGCGGATATAAAGAGAGAGAATGCCAACATCGACGGAGATACCTCGATGGGTACGATGCTCAAATACGGTTCAGAGGGAGCTAAATACTTCGTAGACAACTATGTACTTCCTAAGGACATAGCCAAGGCTCATATCGGCGGAGACATTCACATCCACGATAAGGACTTCTACATGCTCACCGAGACCTGCTGCCAGATCGACCTGATCAAACTCTTCAAGGACGGATTCTGCACGGGCCACGGATATCTGAGAGAGCCACAGTCGATTATGAGCTATGCGTCACTTGCCTGCATCGCAATTCAGGCTAATCAGAACGAAATGCACGGCGGTCAGTCTGTACCGAATTTCGACTATGCGATGGCACCGGGAGTTGCCAGGACATATATTAAGGAATACTTCGCAGCTCTGACTGAGATCGTATCCGGCAAATTCGACCTCTCGTATGTTGAAGCCAAGGACCTAACCGACAGGATCAAGGCAGAGGCGGAGCCTCCGACACTCAGTATGAACGGCGGATACTCCGAAGTGCTCGCTAAGTGGTACGACGGAGCAGGAGAGCTTCCGGGAATCGATAAGGACGCTCTCGTAGCATGCAACAGACAGGCTTCAGAGTCCGCATGGGCACGCACGGATAAGCTGACTTACCAGGCAATGGAAGCCCTTGTGCACAATCTGAACACCATGAACTCAAGAGCCGGCGCGCAGGTTCCGTTCAGCTCAGTAAACTACGGAACAGACACGACACCTGAGGGCAGAATGGTCATCAAAAACATTCTGCTTGCCACAGAGGCCGGACTCGGAAACGGCGAGACACCTATCTTCCCTGTTCAGATATTCAAGGTAAAAGACGGCGTGAGCTTCAACGAGGGAGATCCTAACTACGATCTCTTCAAACTCGCAGTCAGATGCAGCGCCAAGAGACTCTTCCCGAATTTCAGCTTCCTGGACGCGCCGTTCAATCTGAAGTTCTATGAAGAGGGCAACTACAATCGCGAGGTTGCATACATGGGTTGCCGCACCAGAGTTATGGCCAACAGCCACAATCCTGAGAAGGCAGTCGTATGCGGAAGAGGAAATCTCAGCTTCACATCGATTAACCTGCCGAGACTCGGCATCGAGGCGAACCGCGACTTCGACGTATTCTACAGGAAGCTCGACAATATGCTGGAACTCGTATCCAGGCAGCTCCTGCACAGATTCAAAGTGCAGTGCACCAAGAAAGGCAGAAACTATCCTTTCCTGATGGGACAGGGCATCTGGATAGACTCCGACGAGATCGGACCTGACGACAGCGTAGCTGAGATACTCAAGAACGGTACGCTCTCAATCGGTTTCATCGGACTTGCCGAGACTATGAAGGCACTCACAGGCAAGCATCATGCAGAGGACGAGAGAGTAAGAGAGCAGGCCTTTGAGATTATCAAGCACATGAGAGAGTTCTGCGACAGAAAGAGCGTGGAGACGGGACTGAACTTCACCCTGCTCGCGACTCCGGCTGAAGGACTTTCCGGCAGATTCGTCAAGATAGACCGCGAGAAATACGGTAAGATCGACGGCATCACTGACAGGGATTATTACACGAATTCATTCCACGTGCCTGTGTACTATCCTATCGGTGCGTTCGAGAAGATCGACATCGAGGCGCCTTATCACGATTTGACCAATGCGGGCCACATCAGCTATGTAGAGCTCGATGGCGACACAGCCAAGAATCCTGAAGCTTTCGAGACCATCATCAGATACATGCAGGAGAAGGGCATAGGCTACGGCTCGGTTAACCACCCTGTGGACAGAGATCCTGTCTGCGGATACACGGGCGTAATCGATGATGTTTGCCCTCGCTGCGGAAGACGCGAGGGTGAGCCTGTGACGGTTGAGAGACTCAACGAACTTCGCATGAGATATCCGACAGTGCCGGTGCCTTGCGATTGCACACATTAAGAGCCGCCGAGCCGTAATGTGACATCATCACTTTAAAATAACGGCAGACACTATATAATGTGGCTGGTCGATAAAAGATACAACAATATACAAGATTTTGACTTCACATGACCCTGCAATGGGTATAGAATTATCGGGAACGAAAACGGAGGTAATGTTATGAATAACAAGGTTGTAAAGAATGTAAACGGTCAGGTTGGAGAGGGTATCGGATTCGAGAGAATCAGAAGAATTACAGGATACCTCGTAGGTACACTCGACAGATTCAACAACGGTAAGAGAGCCGAAGTAGAAGACAGAGTTAAGCACGGCCTGGGCAGAAACTAATAGTCTGACCAAAAAGATTACTGAATAGTCGCCTTTAGCTGGGCGACTATTTTTGTGAAAAAGGAAGACTTATGGCTAAAAAGAACAAGACGGTAGAGATGATAAAGGTATGCGGGATCGAGCCGGAGTCCATAGTGGACGGTCCGGGATTTCGCTATGTGCTTTTTGTGCAGGGCTGCTCTCATCATTGCAAGGGTTGCCATAACCCGGAGTCTTGGGCAACTGACGCAGGAGAGGATATGACTGTGGATGAGATCTTCGCAGAGATCAAGTCGAATCCAAACCTAAGCGGTGTGACTCTCTCCGGTGGTGAGCCTTTCGAGCAGGTAGAACCTCTTCTTTCACTTGCAAAGATGATTAAGGCGGAAGGTTTGCACCTTATGAGCTATAGCGGCTACACTCTCGAGGAGCTTGAAGGCAGAGGAGATGCGGCGACTGACGAGTTACTCGGTCTCCTCGACATGCTGGTGGATGGCAGATATATAGAGGAGCAGCGCAATCTTACGCTCATATACAGAGGCTCTGAGAACCAGCGCGTGATAGATATGAACAGGACGCGCGAGGCCAGGAAAGCGGCCGTCGCAAACGGAAGTGAAGTGGAGCTATACCACTCGGACTTTGATATAGAGATTGAGATTTAAGTATGAAATTGGAGCTTATGGCAACGTCCGCTTTCGGACTTGAGGCAGTGGTTAGACGCGAGATCGAGGCGCTCGGCTACAAGGTGCTTAAGACAGAGGACGGCAGGGTCACATATATGGGAGACGAGCGCGCTATAGTGCGCTCCAATTTATGGCTCAGAAGCGCAGACAGAGTCTATGTGCGCATGGGCGAGTTTGAGGCGAAGGAATTCGAGGAGTTATTTCAGCAAACCAAAGCGCTTGAGTGGGAGAGCATTATCCCGCTTGAAGGCGCTTTTCCTGTTGTGGGAGGCTCTGTTAAGTCGGCTCTTCACAGCGTGCCTGCCTGCCAGAAGATTATAAAAAAGGCGGTATCCACCAGACTTGGTGAATTCTATTGCAGGGAGCAGCTGCCGGAGAGCGGTGCGGAGTACAGGATCAGATTTATAGCACATAAGGATAGATTTGTGCTGCTGCTCGACGCCAGCGGCGTCGGCCTGCACAAGAGAGGCTACAGGGTGCAGGATACAGCGGCTCCTATGAAGGAGACGCTGGCAGCAGCACTCGTCCAGCTCAGCTTCTACAATAAGGACAGAGTGCTCGTGGATCCCTGCTGCGGCTCGGGGACTATTCCGATAGAGGCAGCGATGATTGCCAGAAATATCGCGCCGGGACTCAGCCGCTCGTTTGCGTCAGAGAAATGGGATATAGTGCCTAGCGAAGTCTGGAAGGAAGAGAGGCGTGCTGCTTTTGAGGCGATAGATGCTGTGGGCGCATCCGCCGGCTCAGAAAAAAGTGCAAATGATGATGTGAGCGCTCTTCGCATTGCGGCTATGGATATAGATAAGAAAGCAGTGCATGCCGCCAAGGCCAATGCTGAGGAGGCAGGCGTCATAGAGGATATAGATATCATCCGCAAGGATATGACTACGTGGATGCCGGGAGCTGGCATACCTAAAGGCGTCACGGCTGACGAGCATGGCGTGGTCATCTCAAATCTCCCTTATGGAATCAGGATTGGCGACGATAAAGCGAATAAAGAGATCTATGCGCACTTTAAAGAAATGATGGAAAGCTGCCCGAACTGGTCATTCTTCCTGATCACTGCGGACAAATCCCTCGAGAAGGAGCTCGGCCGCAAGGCTGACAGGCGGCGCAAGCTGTACAACGGACAGATAGAAACGCAGTTTTATCAGTTCCACGGAGCGAAGCCCGGCAGATAGAAATATAGGAGACATGAGACGGATTAAAATGCAAAAGTGCCCTCGATGCGGGCACTTTTTTAGCTTGAATGTGTTACAATAGTTTGGGACTTTATGTAATTTAAAAACCGGAGATGTTAATGCTTAAAAAAGATTTCTACTATCCGTCCGCAGACGGTCAGACTAAAATACACGCCATCAGCTGGGCACCCGAAGCGAAGCCAAAGGGGATAGTCCAGATTATCCATGGCATGGTCGAATTCATCGACAGATATGATGAGTTCGCTTGCTTTTTGGCTGAGCGTGGATTCCTCGTCTGCGGAGAAGACCACATCGGTCACGGAGAGTCGGTAATATCTGATGAGTACCACGGCTACTTCGGCAGTGACGGAAATGCCTGGCTTATTTCAGACATACATAAGCTAAGAACCATCATGCAGGAGGAACATCCGGAGCTCCCGTATTTGATGATAGGCCACAGCATGGGATCGTTTCTGCTCAGGCAGTATATAACGGAAAATGACGCTGAGTATGCAAAGGGGCTCTCCGGAGTGATTATCATGGGCACAGGCTGGCAGCCTGCTGCAATGCTGCAAATCGGGCGCGTCGCAGCCAAGATACTCGGAACGAATAAGATCGGTAAGAGAGCCAAGATGATCGACGCCATGAGTTTCGGCACATATTTGAAAAAGATTAAAAATCCGAGGACGGTAAATGACTGGCTCACCAAGGAAAGAGATGTAGTCGACTGGTACAGGGCTACTCCTTGGTGCACATTCCACTTCACGCCTAATGCTTACTACCATATGTTCGGCGGCATGCAGAAGGCTTGCGACACAGAGCGCATGAAATACTTGCCTGAGGGATTGCCGATTCTCATCACTTCCGGCGCGGAGGATCCGGTCGGCGGCTGGGGAGAAGGCGTACGCAAAACGTACATGGCATATATCGAGAATTCCCCTTGCAACGTGGACATATGCCTCTATGAGGACGACAGGCACGAGATACTAAACGAAACAGACAAGGCTAAGGTGTTCGAGGACCTCGGAGCATTCTTGGACAATTGCCTGACGGATCGCTGATGCAATACACGACTGAGCTGATAATCAGAATAGTGATTGCCGTAGTCTTCGCGCTCGTCATGGGTAACGGCAGCGTCGTAGCATTTAATAGGGCGCCTGCTAAGTGGTTCGAGGATTATCCGGAGGATGCAGGGCCGGACTATGAGGGGGAGAAGGAGCTCCCGGGGAAACTCGTCGAAGCTGACGCGATGGGACGCCAAAGACTCCCGAGCACGCCTTGGAAGTACGCCTTCGTAGGATATTTCGGGATTTGCGGCATCTATCTCGCCATCAGGGGCGGGAGCATCGCATTCGAGCTTGCCGTGCTCTGCGTACTCTTCACAGTGCTTGAGATGGCCATAGCAGATCAGTTGTATCAGATAGTGCCTGACCAATTCTTCTGGGCGCTTATAGCCATCGGGATAGCATTTAACGATTACTTCGACAAATGGTGGGAGCAGCTCGCAGGAGGAGCGCTCGGACTCGGCATATCAATGGCCGTGCTCATCTTGGGCAATCTC
Source organism: uncultured Eubacteriales bacterium (assembly GCA_902760855.1). Lineage (GTDB taxonomy): Bacteria > Bacillota > Clostridia > Peptostreptococcales > Anaerovoracaceae > Crickella. The sequence goes on along the minus strand of CACWIO010000004.1, from coordinate 28,961 downwards.
CTATTTAAGACGGGCTCCATAGGCGGAGCGGATATCAAGTTCTTCGCTGCCATGGGATTTATAGTCGGCATGCAGGGAATTGCAGTCATATTCATACTGACGACATTGCTGTTCGCTGTATATTCGGCAATTAAGATAGCCTTCGCGGGCGGGAGCATCAAGGACAAGAACGCTATGCTTCCTGCAGGCCTCGCAGCAGTAACAGTATACTTCCTCTTCCTCTGGAACATAGAGGAACTCATATTTTTCAAACTCTAAGAAGAGGTGCGATGGGGCAGAATGTTCTGATTAAAATAGAATATGACGGGACGAATTTCAGCGGGTGGCAAATCCAGCCCGACGCGAGGACAGTGCAGGGTGAGATCGAGCACGTGCTGAAATATATCGCGGGCGAGGATGTGCATATACATGGCACGAGCAGGACTGACTCGGGAGTTCACGCACTCGGGCAATGCGCGACATTCGATTGGAATTGCAATATGCCTGTTGAGAAGCTTGCCGAAGTCATGAACAGGAGGTTCGGTGCAGGCGGCGAGGGTCGCTCGGGCGCTCCGGGAGACATAAGGATAATCTCGGCGGAAGTGGTCCCGGCGGATTTCCATGCCAGGTATTCCTGCAAAGGGAAGACCTACCGCTACATAATAGATAAGACAGGGGATATATTCAGGCGCAATCAAGCCCTGCAATATCCGGGTGCGGAGGAACTTGATATCGAAGCGATGAGAAAGGCCGCGGAGCACATCGTAGGGACTCACGACTTCAAATGCTTTGAGACTGCGGGCGGAACCCCGAGGGAGACGACGGTAAGGACCATTTCATCGCTCGAGATAACTGAGGATGCGGAGTCGGTGATTATCGAAGTGACGGGAGATGGCTTTCTGTATAATATGGTGAGAATTATTACGGGCACGCTTATAGAAGCAGGCGCCGGGAAGAGGACGCCGGAGAGCGTGCGAGACGCGATTGAATCGAAAGACAGGAGCAAGGCGGGATTTACCGCAGCGCCGCAGGGACTTTACCTCAAAGAAATATACTTTTAAGAGACTCCACTAAAAAGATGGAGTGCCTTGAATCAAAAGGAAGGAATTAGTAGTTGTATAAAGTAAGGATTGAAAAATTCGAAGGGCCTTTCGACCTTCTTATATATCTGCTCGAAAATGCCAAGATGGACATCTACGACATCAAGGTGGCGGAGATTACCGAGCAGTACATAGCCTACCTCAAGGAGATGGAAGATCTGAACATCGAGGTAGAGACTGAGTTTATAGTGCTCGCAGCAGTGCTGATCAGGCTCAAGTCACATATGCTGCTTCCGAGGGTGTCGGATAATCCTGACGACGACGTAATCGTTGAAGACCCGAGGATGGAGCTTGCCACGAGGATACTCGATTACATGAGGACCAAGAAATCCGCAGAGATGCTCCAGGAGCTCGAGGAGTACAATCTGGCAATCCACGAAAAGCCTGCTGAGGATCTTTCGAAATATGTAGGCGAACCTGATGAGATTTTGAAGGCGAGCGACGAGCAGCTCGTGAATGCGTTCATACTCTTCCTGACGCGAAAGAAGAAGATAGAGGAAGTGCAGAGGCGCTACCAGAGAGTCAGGAGGCGCAAGGAGTCCATAGAGTCGAGGATCAAGGACATGACTAAGATGCTCGAGCTGAGGCTCACGCCGGATGTAAGCGGCATATCCTTCATGGAGCTGCTGCCGGAAGAGCCTGACAGATATGACATAACTCTGTCGTTTATGTCACTTCTCTCAATGATTAAGAATCAGGGATATGACGCAGAGCAGCAGGAGAACTTCGGGGAGATAACAGTGGTCAGGAAGGACCCTGAGATAATAAGAGCTCAGGAGGAGGCCGAGGCTGCGGGCGTCGCAGAATATGACGATGATGAATTCGATGATTTAGATGATTACGATGACGACGATCCGGCATCGTACGGATATACAGAAACGGAGGCAGCAGATGTACAGTAAGAAGACGATGAAATCGGCACTTGAGACCCTCATGTTCATGTGGGGAGAGCCGCTTGATGTAAAGGATGCTGCCGAAGTTCTCGAGGCTGAGAAGGCAGAGGTCAGAGAACTCTTCAGGGAGCTCATGACAGAGTACGAGCAGGAGGGACGCGGCATCAGAATACGCGAGGCAGGAGATGCCTTCGGATATGTCACTCATGTAGAAAATGACATGTTCGTGCAAAAGCTCTGCACACCTGTCAGAGTCAGGAGGCTGAGCCAGGCTGCGCTTGAGGTGCTGGCAATTATCGCCTACAGGCAGCCGGTTACGAGATCCGAGATAGATTCCATAAGAGGAATTAAGAGCGAGAGAGTAATAGACGGCCTTATGGACAAAGGACTCGTCGAGGTCACGGGACGTTCCGAGGGCGTCGGAAGGCCGCTGCTTTACGGCACTACGAGGGAGTTCTTAAAGAAGTTCGGCTTCGCCTCACTCAAAGACCTGCCTGAGGTACCTGAGTATGAGGAGCTCAGACGAGAGAGAGAAGAGGAGGGCGGACAGCTCTTCCTGAACTTCGATGCAGAGGAGCCTGAGGCTGCTGAGGCAGAAGAAGCAAATTCTGAGACGGAGACAAAGGCAGTAGAAGATATTAATGAGGATTAATCAATATATAGCTGCGGCGGGCGTATGCAGCCGCAGGAAGGCAGATGAAATAATTGAAGAGGGCAGAGTCAAGGTCAACGGTTCTGTGCTTGACGTGCTCGGCTATCACGTGCAGGACGGGGATGTAATCGAGGTCGACGGCGTGAGGATAGAGCCGGAGACCAAGAAGGTGTATTACCTCTTGAACAAGCCTGCGGGTTATGTCACATCGACTGCGGATAAGGAAGGCAGACCTCTGGTGACAGAGCTCGTGCCGGACAGCGTGAGAGTCTTCCCTGTGGGCAGGCTCGACCTCAACACGACGGGGCTTATCATACTCACAAATGACGGGGAGCTCTCCAATAAACTCATGCACCCATCGGGAGAGTTCAGTAAAAAGTATCTGGTCAGAGCCGCGGGAATTGTCACTCGCAAGGACGCAGAGAGGCTGGAGAAAGGCATTGATATAGGGGGCTTCGTGACTTCCCCTGCCGAAGTCCATTTGATCAAGCATGACAGGAATTCCACCCTGGCTGAGATAATTATCCACGAGGGTAAGAACAGGCAGGTAAGGCGCATGTTCGAGGCTATAGGACATCCCGTGCAGGAGCTTTGCAGAACAGGCCTCGGAGAATTGGTCATAGGCAAACTCGCCATCGGGCAGTGCAGGAAGCTGAGCCCGGCGGAAGTTGAATATCTTAAAAGGGTCTAGAGATAATGGCAAATCACGTCCTGATGAAAAAATGCAATAACTGCGGCGCGGAGATTCCGAGAGGCGCTGCTTACTGCGACATCTGCGGTGCGCGTGATTTTATAGTGCCTGAAGTCAAGTCAACGGCAGAGAGGCAGCGCAAGGCCAGGAGGAAGAGCGAGCGTAAGCATGTTCGCAGGAAGATTATTAAAAAAGTACTTGCCGCTATTGGGATCGGATATGTGATCCTCGTTGTACTGGCCCTTATCTCGACTTATGTAAGCAATACTCAGTTCGAAAGACGCGAGAAATTGCGCGATCTGAGCGGCTGGGATACAGTGGTCACTAAGGAGAATTTCGAGAAGATTGAAGTGGGCATGAGCTACGACGAGATAGTGGAGATTGTAGGAGGCCCCGGTAAGAAGATAGAAGAAGACAGTTATAAAATCAGATATGCCTGGCCGGGAGAGTATTACGTAGATCAGTATCACGGCCTCTTCACAGTGGACTTTTATAAATATGACTATAACAAGGATAAGGACTATATACCTGCGGACTCAATAGATGAGGACAGCATCCTGGATGGCGCAGAAGTATACGAGACTTACAAACTATATAGCGAAGGTCGCTACACAGAGATCGATACGCCTGTTGTAAAGAAGGAGCAGGTTGAGAAGATCACAGAAGGAATGACCTATGAAATGGTCACGGAAATCCTGGGTGAAGGGAAATTATACGAATCTGAATCTTGGCGCGGCTATTACGTTACCACCACATATAAGAACTACATCTGGCGGTGCAAATACAGGGATAGGGACTTCTACTTCGATTTAAGATTTGAAGACGGAGTTCTGAGATACTACAGCGATTGGAGAGTGGAGAATATTGAGTAAGCTTACGATCACATGTAAAAAGTGCGGACATGAACTCCCTGCGGGTTCGACCTTTTGCGATAAATGCGGCGCGCAGGTTACGAAGACCGGGAAGGTCAAGCCAGCCGGCCGTGAGAAAGCAAAGGGTAAGAAATCAAATATAGGATTCATTGTTGTGGCCGGCATCGTTATTTTTGTAATTGCGCTTATGGTCTCACTTATGACAACATCTAAAAACGATGTTACAAGTGATTTGGAAGAAGACCCATATGAATCATTCGACGACAGACTGGCTAAGATGACTTCAAGGGTAACACCTGAGATGTATGAGCAGATTGAGTTTGCCATGGATTATGACGATGTGGTGGCTCTGCTCGGTGAGGAAGGCGCGCAGAACTACGGTAATCACTACGCATGGCCCGGAGAGTATTTCGACATGGCAGAGTACACCTACGAGGCCCCGAGGGTTGAGGTCGAGTTCGGACACACGATGAAGGTGATAGGAATTTTGGAGCACAATGTCGTGCATGGTAAAGAAATATATGAGGCCAAGACTTCGGAGGATCTCGATCCGGACCTACACATAAGCGACGAGCAGCTCAAGTCGATGAAGGGGCGTATGAGCTATAGGGAGATTGCCGATATAATCGGAGAGGAAGGCAGACTGAGAGAGGCCAACTCCGAGAAGAACGGCAGCGAGGATAAAACTTACGAGTGGAGATATATGAAGGACGGAGAATCAGGCTACCCTGCAATACTCGATATTACCTTCTACGACGACAAGGCTATGAGAAGCAAATATGATGAGTGGGGCGAATAAAAGGAGAATATAAAAATGAAATGTGTACATTGCGGAACAGTGCTTCGAAAAGAATCTAATTTCTGCCTCGGCTGCGGCAGGCCGGTGGATGCCATGGAGTGCTATATCGCGGAGATGAAGGAAAGCGGTAGAGTGCTTACTAGGCAGACGGACAAGGAAAGCCTCGAGCGCATAATAGATATGACAGGGAGGATATTCGAAAGATCAGACATCAACCCCAAGCTTAAGTATGAGGTCAGAGAGTTCTTCGAGACATATCTTCCCAAGATAGCCGACGTGCTCAGCAGATTTAAGGATGTGAAGACTCACAGGACTTCCAAGAATGATATGGGTGAAGTGAGGGATGATTTGACGGATGTCCTTAATAACACGGAGGAGGCATTCAATCTTATGTATAAGGAGCTCTGCGACAACGACATCATGGAGCTACGTCTCAACATCGCAGCCCTCAAGAATCAAATTGCCAGAGACGGGCTGATGGAATCAGACTTCGATATAAGCGAGTAGCGAAAGCCACTAATAATACATAAAAACGGCACATGGGATAATCCATGTGCCATTTAGTTTAGATGAAGATTCTGATCTTATTCTCCGAGGTAGGCGGCCTGAACTCTCTCGTCGTTCAGGAGGGCTTTACCCGGGCCTGCCATCGTGATGACGCCGGTCTCGAGGACGTAGGCGTAATCCGAGATGTCGAGGGCGGCTTTGGCGTTCTGCTCGATGAGCAGGATGTTTACGCCGTCTTCTTTGATCTTCTGGATGCAGGCGAATATGTCTTTGATTACGAGCGGCGCGAGTCCAAGCGAAGGCTCGTCCAGCATCAGAAGCTTCGGCTTTGACATCAGTGCTCTGGCTACCGCGAGCATCTGCTGCTCTCCTCCGGAGAGCGTCGCGCCGAGCTGCCATGTCCTGCCTGCGATACGAGGGAAGAGCTCATATACCCAGTCTCTGTCCCTTTTGATCTGCTCCTTGTCCTTCCTGAGATATGCACCCGCTGCGATATTCTCATCTACAGTCAGGTCAGGGAATATGCGCCTGCCCTCCGGACAGAGTATGATTCCCTCGGCTACAACGTCCTTGGTCTTGAAAGACGTGATGTCCGTATCATCCCAGTAGACGTGACCGTCCGTCTTGGACACGAGGCCCATGATGGACTTGAGAGTGGTTGATTTACCCGCACCGTTGGCACCGATCAGCGAGATGATCTTCCCGTCCGGCACGTCGATATTGATACCTCTGAGGGCGTGAATTCCGCCGTAATGTACGTTTAAGTCTCTTATAGCCAGCATTATTCATCACCTCCCAGATAAGCTTCGATAACTGCAGGATTAGCCTGAATCTCAGCAGGCGTACCATCGGCAATCTGACCACCGTAGTTGAGTACGTAGATGTGCTCGCAAATTCCCATGATAACCTGCATGTGGTGCTCGATCATGAGTATCGAGAGATCGAACTCGTCACGTATGCGGCCGATGAATCTCATCAAATCGTCGGATTCCTGAGGGTTCATACCGGCAGCAGGCTCGTCGAGCAGCAGTATTGAAGGGTGGGTAGCCAGCGCACGTGCAATCTCAAGATGCCTTTGCTTACCGTATGGAAGCGATGTCGACATATCGTCTCTGTTTTCGTAGAGATCGACTTTCTTAAGAAGATCAAGGGCTTCCTCTCTCATGGCCTTCTCTTCCTCGCGTGCCTTTTTGCTTCTGAAAGTAGCACCGAATACGCTCTCGCTTTGGTTCATATGCATGGCGACCATTACGTTCTCCAGCACGGTCATGCCTTTAAACAGCCTGATGTTCTGGAAGGTACGAGCTACGCCGAGTTTGGTGACTTTATCGGGTAGCATGGTAATCGCTTTGGTGTATTTACCTTGATTGCGTCCCTGGTAAGAGTCTTTCATCTTACCCTGAGGGTAGTTCTCGATTACTACCTGTCCGTTAATCTCAATGGCACCGTTTGTAGGCTCATATACGCCCGTGATGCAGTTAAATGCAGTCGTCTTACCCGCACCGTTAGGTCCGATGAGACCAACGATTTCGTTCTTGTGAACATCGAGATTCAGATTATCTACGGCAACTACGCCGCCGAATTGCATCGTGATGTCGGAGAGTCTCAGTACGACTTCTCTGTTATCTTTTTTATCAGCCATACTATTTGCCCTCCTTTCCGAATACCATTACTTCATTGCTGGTCGGAAGCGGTGTGAAGAGTTTCTCTCCGGAAGCCTTCTTGGCTTCTCCTTCCTCCTTGGCGGCCTTAGCCTTAGCCTTGGCAGCAGCCTTGGTAGCGCGAGCTTCCTTCCTGGCTGTAGCCTTAGCCTTGTGCCTCTCAGGCCATGACTTCAGATTGGATGGGAGATTCTTCCACCATGCGATGAATCTGTCCCAGCTGAATTCGCGGCTTCCCATGATGCCCTGTGCATAGAAGAGCACGATGAGCATGATGAGTACAGCGAATACAACCTTACGGAATCCCGGTCTCATCAGAGATGATGAGATGCCGAGCCAGCGACCCGCATCGAGTCCTCTCAGCCACCACTCGGATGCCGCCGTGAAGAGGAAGGCACCGATGATGGAACCTGTGATGGAACCGATACCGCCGATTACTACGATGAGAAGTATCTCATAAGTCATAACCGTGTTGAACGGAGTCGCGTTGATAGTTGTCTGGAACATAGCGAGCAGAGCTCCCGATATTCCCGCGAAGAACGAGGAAATTACGAAGGACATCTCTTTATGTTTGAAAAGATTGACGCCCATGGCTTCTGCCGCGATTTCGTCATCACGTATAGCCCTAAATGCTCGGCCGTAAGTCGAGTTGATCAGGAGCATAATTATCGCTATGCAAATCCCCGCAATTATGACAGGGAATATGGCGTTGCCGTAAGTCGTGTACTTACGAAGTACGTTCGATCCGTTGGTGATAGGACCGAGAGTGTTCCATTGAAAGAATGCTCTCAGTATCTCGGCAAATCCGAGAGTCGCAATAGCGAGGTAGTCGGATTTGAGCCTCAGCACCGGAATTCCGATCAGGAATGCGATGAGTGCTACGATGAGGCCGGCGCCTATCATAGGGATGAACATTCCTATGTAGTGACCGAGGACTCCGAGCTTGCCTTCCAGTATCTCGACTATGGACCACTTAATCAGTCCGCCGTCGAAGTATTGATATACCGCATCGTGGGATTTGCCCGGTATCGTAAAGATAGCGTAGGTGTAAGCACCTATGAGCATGAATCCCGCCTGACCGAGGGAGAAGAGTCCCGTAAAACCGTTGAGCAGGTTCATTGATGCTGCAACCAGTGCGAATATAGATCCCTTTTCAATAACCGTAATCATCATCTTCCAGCTCGAGCCCGGTGGTATTGTGTTATCTCCTATGTACACAAAGACAAGGAAAGCTGCAATGCAAGCTATCGAGAGGAGGGTTTTGGTTTTGCTGTTTAATGTCTTATCCATGGCACCCTCCTATACCTTATCTATGTTCTTCTCACCAAAGAGTCCTGTAGGCTTAACCATCAGGATTACGATGAGAAGCACGAAAGTGAAAGCGTCTGAGAAAGTCGTCCAGCCTGCACCTTTAATTAGGTTCTCGGCAACTCCGATTACAAACGCTCCGACTACAGCGCCCGGTACCGAGCCTATTCCTCCGAATACTGCGGCTACGAAAGCCTTAAGTCCCGGCATGGCGCCTGACATAGGCTGAATTCCGGTGTAGTTCGAGAAATAGAGAACGGACCCTATCGCTGCAAGTCCGCATCCGATTACGAAAGTGACTGTGATGACTCTGTTGATATCTATGCCCATGAGGGAGCTCGTCTCGAAGTCACGAGATACGGCTCTCATGGCCATTCCTATCTTGGTCTTCTGAATGAGCAATACCAAGAGAGCCACGAGCACTATCGTGAGTATAGGCGTAATTACCGTTACCATCTTGGTGGTCGCTGTGCCGATTGTTACGGTCTTCTGGAGCCAAGCGATGGTAGGGTAGGTCTTTGTAAGTCCACCTGTGATATAAAGCGCGAAATTCTGCAGGAGGTACGAAACACCGATAGCAGAAATCATGATGGACATACGAGGAGCCGTACGAAGCGGCCTGTATGCGACTTTCTCAATCGTGGTACCCAGAATAATCGCGAAGAGGATTACCAATATAACAGAAACCCACAGCGGAAGCACAGTGATCAGATAGACCATAATCAGTCCTGACCACATGAACACGTCACCGTGGGCAAAGTTGATGAGCCTGAGGATACCGTATACCATCGTATATCCTATGGCTATCAATGCGTATTGTCCGCCAACCGCGATTCCCGCAAGTATGTACGGAAGCCATGTGTGTAAAAATCCCATATTACTTTCCTTTTTTACCTGAAACTATAGGGTGTGTGGTACAAAATTGCGGGAAGCCCTGCGGCTCCCCGCAATTTTGAATTTTAATTAATTGTAAGTCCTGACCACATGAACACGTCACCGTGGACAAAGTCGATGCGTCAAGATTTACTCAGCAGACTGCTTCTTGAGGAATTCCCAAGAACCTGTCTCAGTGTTGCACTTCTTAACGAATGCCTCAGTCTTGTTAGCATCTCCAACTTCGTTGAATGATACATCTCCGCATACGAGATTTGTTACCTGCAGGCTCGGAAGTGCAGCGAGGATATCAGCAGGAGCTGTTGAGCCAGCTGCCTTCATAGCCTCGAGTGCTACGAAGTAAGCGTCATATCCCATGGCTGTTACAGCAGCTACATCGGAGTTGCCGCCGTTGTTGGTCATAGCTGTGGAGTCGCTCTCGATCCATTCTTTGATACCTGTATCGAATTCTGCGTTACCGCCTTCCTGATAGAAAGTAGTAACAACAACATCTACCTTCTTACCCTTGGCAGCTCCTGTGATTACGTTGGAGTCCCAAGTGTCACCGGCGAGTATAGGCATACCGAGAGCCTGAGCCTCAGCCTGGTCGATGATGAGAGCTGCAGCCTCTGTGGATACAGGGCTGAAGAATACATCGCAACCTTCCTTCTTAGCATTTGCTACATATGATGTGAAGTCTGAGTTCTTGTCAGGGAACTGCTCCTCAACTACTGTGCCGCCGCCCTTTGTGAAGGCTTCTTTGAAGTAGTTAACAAGACCTACGGAGTAGTCGTCTCCGAGCTTGGAGAGGCAATAAGCTTTCTTCATGCCGTTCTCTAAAGCATAGTTAGCGAGTACTGTGCCCTGGAAAGGATCCAGGAAGCAGATTCTGAAGTACTGCTCACAGTCAGCTGTTACCTGTGGGTTGGTGCATGTAACACCGATAGCAGGCATTCCGGCATCGGCAAATACATCAGCGGCAGCGATTGATACACCGGAGCCGTAGGATCCGAGAATTATGGATACGTTCTGCGATACAAGGCTCTGCGCGGCTGTTACGGCCTTTGCGTTATCCGACTCGTTATCGGCAGGTACGAGCTCTACTTTGTACTCTTTGCCGCCGATCTCAACGGTAGGCTGTACTTCGTTGGCATAATAGATACCTAGAGTTTCCTGCTTACCACCAGCTCCGTTATCTCCGGATGCAGGCTCAAATACACCGATTTTGACAGTGTCTCCACCACCGCCGCCGGAGCCGCCACCGCATGCTGCAAGTGACATCATAGCGAGCAGGAGCGAAAGCATCAGAACTAGAAATTTCTTCATCTTATTAGTCCTCCTATAATATTCTCCTTACATTTAGTAACACGCGCTTATGCACGCGTAACCGACATTAAAATTATACAAATATACAAAGCTCAATTCAAGTTTATTGGGAGATGTTACAAAGTTCGAGAAGCCTACCTGTAAAGGCGTTCAGCTGCTCTTCGGATTGGAACATGGCTCTGGCGTTATCGTCTCGGCCGCCGCCTCTTCCGCCGAGCGAAGGCGCATTTTCTTTAACCAGAAGTCCGCACTTCGCGTCTTCTCTTGATGAGAGCAGTACGCAGCTGTTTTCGTCGGGCCTGAGCATAATGAGAAGAAGCTCCGGGATCTCATGGATTACGTCAAATCCGAGTTTAAGCATATCGTCCAGGCTGAGTATGTCCGATTGATAGCGGTGAACGGATGAGCCGCTTTCCTTTACTTCCTTTAATATAAGTTCCTTTTCGATAGCCTTGACATAATCGGTCATAGCGGAAAGCCTGTCTCTGATTCCGGCATTCGCCTCGGCCTCAGCTACCATGCGAGAGGGTACATCTGCAGATGAGCAGGAATAAGCAGCGGCTATATCCTTTAATATGCAGAAATCCTTTTTAAGTCTGTCGAAAGCTGTAGCTCCGCAATCGAAGAATATGCGGTTCATGCCTTTATTGGTCTCGCACTTATAAATGCTGAGAAGACCGACTTCAGATGAGCGGGCAGGGTGCACGCCGCAGCATGCTATGCAATCGTAGGGATCATCGAAGTCTCCTACGGTGACGACAGAGACTTTACCATCGTGGGGAACCCTCTTCCTGACAGGCCGTGCGAGCGAGTCCTCGTAAGTGTCAAACCACTCCACTGTAACGGGAAGGTCCGCCCAGATAGCTTCGTTGACAGTGCGCTCTACGAGATCGAGCTCGTCTTCTGTGAGCATGCGGCCGCCGAGGTCTATATCTATGGTGACGTAATCCTCACCGATGTGAAAGCCCTTGTTGACTCCCTCGAAGAGAGTGTCCATAGTGCCCGAGAGCATATGCTCTCCGAGATGGCGCTGCATATTGCGGAATCGGTAATCATAATCTATGGCCAGCGTCACCTTGTCTCCGGCCTTGAAAGTCCCGGCCGGGGCATTGCTGAGGTGCCAGACATCGCTGTCAATCGACTCATCAGATGCATGACTTATCTCGTAGAGTTTATCTCCGAGGCTTATCGTTCCGATGTCCGATGGCTGGCCGCCGCCCTCGGGATAGAAAACTGACTCTCTGCAGGCGATTAGATCAAAGCCGTCCTTGATCTGCACGGAAGTCACTTCGGTGTCGCATGAAGAAGCGTATTGGTCGTCCCTGTAAATCCTGATAGTGTTCATTTTTCTTACCTTTCGTCGTCTATTAAAAGTGGCTAATTTACTGTTTCACGCGTTTCACAAAATCGAACAAAATTTGAGTTTTACGGAAGTCAAAAATCTGTGGATAAATCTTGTTGACAGTAATGCGAAATCGTTTCAAAGCTTGAAATTACTGGAGTTTTGAACTTGGAGTTTTCCACATGGATAAGTGGATTAAAATGTATACGATTTACTGATTCGATGTGGAAAAACTCGTAATTATTGAAAAATTCGCTACTTTCGTTTTGTTGAAAAAATGCTCTTCAAAAAAGAACATGAGCCGGCGCAAAAACTATTTATGTTTTTTAAAAAAACTTTTTTGCATTAGTCCTCGGTCTCCACCAAATCGTCGAAACTAAGTCCCGGGGTATGGCACAGAGCATGGAAAATAGGATTCTCCATATTGAACCTTCCCTTGACTCTTATATGGGGCGAGTATGTCGAGAATGCCATTGCATCATCCAGCGCGGTTATCTTGGAGAACTCCGGGCTCATCAGTATCAATTCGTTCCTTGATGATAAAAGAGCATATCCGCTCACATCGTCATTTAGTCTGAACTCAGCCTTCTCAACGTGATTGTTTGTTTCATTATATATAGTGCAAAGAATTCCGTTCTGGCATGGAGTATGATCGGCGCGGGCCAAAAGCCCCGAGATAACAGGGTCGTCTTCCGGCATATAGTCCTCATCGAATTCAAAGACGCTTATGTATTCGGATTGGGCAACCTGAATCGCAGCCTCATAATCGGAGAGCAAGGTCATGCTCCCTATATCTATATCCGAAACCTTAGCGTCTCCGGCGCCCCTGCCTCTGTCCAGCCAAATGCTCAGCGTTACGTGATAGTAACCGGCGGGAGCGAGAGTGGTCATGCGGCAATTATACATGCGAAGCCTATCCCCATATCTCGGGTTATCCCTCTCGGCAACCCTCGCAATGCTATTTCGCATAAGCGACTGGCTGCCGTGCGAAGCCAGAGGAGATGACTTAAGTGCGTCAAGCGGTATTCGAGACAGATAAGAAGCGGCGGGGAAGTCCCTGTCCAGCAGCCTCATCAGGAAGTAGTTTATGCTCGCGTACTGCCCGATTCCGGATTCGGACACTGCCTCTATTGCTTCGGACTCAGAGCAGCTATCCGCCGTGATGCCTCTTTCTCCCAGGACATCACACATCATGCCGAGTCTGCGCAGGGCGTAGCTCCTGAATTCGACATTCTCCGCTGTATCATATTCTCTGTCTACATCATCTCCCGCAAGAACAAGTGCAGATTCGAGCAGCCTGAGCATGCAAGGAGCAGATATATTGACTGCGGCAGAGCCCAGTACATTTATGAAGTGGTTCCAATGCTCCTGCGTCAGAGAGCGGAGCTCGGAATAATCGGGCTCACCCGGAATGCACTCAAATTCAAGATACTCATCGATGCCATACTCAGAGTAATCAAGATGGATGATCTGATAAAACCTCCTGCGCGCATCAACTGCGTCCTGCCATGTGAGCTTGATTGCAAGGACTCCCATGAGCCTGCTCACCGTAGCTCTGCAGGATGTGAGCTCGTATTCTTTAAAATGATTGTATAGGGAGGATTGCCTTCCCTCGATTACTTTTAACTCGGTCAAATCTCAAGTCCTTTCATCTGTACTGTCAGAAATTATAACATAACAAATTGCGTGTTCGGTGGTATAATACATTGAAGATTAATGTGATTTAGGGACCTGTATGGAGAACGAAAAAAAGAGAAAAGGCAGCATAATAGTTCAGGTGTGCGTACTGTTTGCGCTCTGCGTTGTGGTAACCGGAATTATTACGTACTATTCGCAATATAGGACGACCCATAAATACGTCATCGAACAGACGGAATTGAGTGCGGCGCGCGCAGCCAAGGAAGTGATCTATGCCATCGAGGAGTATCCGGCTCGCAATTGGCTGGTAAATTATTGGTATGCTCATGCTGATGAGATGGATATAGAGTATGATGCTTACTTCACGGCCAGCACAAAGACTGAGAAAAAGTGCCAGCTCTTAAATGAGAAGCATCCTACCATGGAGCTCAGGTATTTATCAAATGCCGGAGCAGCCGCCTTGTCTCCGGAAGACCAGAAGCTATTCGCCGAGATAATGTACACCTGGGTGCTGACGAGGCTGAATGAAATAAAATCTATTTATAAAATAGATTACCTGTTCTTTGTAGTCACCGAGGAACCATATAACAAGCAATTCTTCCTCATAAGTGCGGCGGACAGAAACGCAGTCAGAGGCACAGACTATGAACAGGTCTATCCTATCGGTGTGGTGTCTGAAGTCGGGGAAGCCCAGCAAACCGGCATGGCGGAAGCCATAAAGAAACAATCGCATATAGCGAGCGCGGGCAAATATGTAGACTACTATAGCTATGCAGGAACGGTCGGAGACTCAGCGCTTCTCGTCGGCCTTACATACAATCTTTCCGAGATAATGGACACCGTAACATCACAGACATGGCATAGTTCGTGGCTTGCCATGCTCTATCAGATTTTATACTCCCTGATTGCGGCTGTCGGTATTTGGCATCTCGTGCTCAAACCGCTTAAGATCGTGCAGAAAGCGATTCGACGCTATAAAGACAGCAAGGACAGCAGCGAAGTAACGGAGACACTTTCGCGCATTAAGTACGACAACGAGATTGGAGAACTATCCACTGATGTAACAGATCTTTCGCATGAGATGGACGATTATCTGAATGAGATAAAGACTATTACATCCGAGAAGGAAAGGATAGAAGCGGAGCTCAGCCTTGCATCTCGCATACAGAGCTCATCGCTGCCTCATATATTCCCGCCTTTCCCGGATAATAAGGAGTTTGATATATATGCAAGCATGGATCCTGCCAAAGAAGTGGGAGGCGACTTCTACGATTACTATATGGTTGATGATGACCACCTGGCACTTCTTATAGCTGACGTATCGGGTAAAGGCGTGCCTGCCGCTCTCTTCATGATGGTATCCCAGGCCATGCTCAAGACCCATGCGCTGACCGGAGACTCTCCGGCGAAGGTGCTCAGCAATGTTAATGACGCTATCAGCGCCAACAATCATGCCGAGATGTTCGTAACGGTGTGGCTTGGAATTTTGGAGATATCCACAGGAAAGGTCGTCGCGGCAAACGCCGGACACGAGTATCCTGCGATAATGCATGCAAACGGAGAATTCGAGCTCCTGAAGGATAAGCACGGCCTCGTCATAGGAGGTATGGAGGGCGTGCCGTATAAGGAATATGAGTTTAAGCTTGAGCCGGGAAGCAAGCTCTTCGTATATACCGACGGAGTGCCTGAGGCCACTGCTGCAGGTGATGAAATGTTCGGTACAGAGCGCATGATAGAAGCACTCAATAAAGAGCCTGAAGCCGACCCGGAAGGCATACTTAAATGCGTAAGGAAGAGCGTAGACGATTTCGTAAAGGATGCAGAGCAATTCGACGACCTTACCATGCTCTGCCTTGAGTACCATGGTGCAAAATAAAAATACAAAACAGGAGATATAAACAGAAATGAAAAGACTATTTACTTCAGAATCGGTGACGGAAGGTCATCCGGATAAGATATGCGACCAGGTGTCGGATGCTGTGCTTGATGCCATACTTGCCCAGGATCCGAATGCTCGCGTGGCATGTGAATGCGCGACCAAGACGGGCTTTCTGATGATATTCGGAGAGGCCTCGGGCAACTTCGATGTCGACTATGAGGCTATAGCCCGCAATGTCATTTGCGATATTGGTTATGACAGCGATGATGCCTGCTTCAACGGAAATACCTGCGATATAATCGTACGCATGGAGGAGCAGTCTGAGGATATCGCGATGGGAGTCAACGAATCTCTCGAGAAGAAGACCGGAGAGGAGCTCGACGAGGATTCGCTTATCGGAGCGGGAGATCAGGGCATGATGTTCGGCTACGCCTGCAGCGAGACCGAGGAATTGATGCCGCTCTCAGCCAAGCTGGCGCACGTGCTTGCGATGAGGCTTGCCGCAGTGAGAAAGAGCGGATTTCTCCCGTATCTCAGACCTGACGGTAAGACTCAGGTTACCGTGGAGTACGAGGACGATAAGATTACGAGGATAGATACCATAGTCGTATCCACTCAGCACAGCGAAGGCGTGACTCTCGAGCAGGTCAGAGCGGATATGATTAATCACGTGATTGCGCCTATGGTTCCGTCCGATCTTATAGACGATAATACGAAGATTTACGTCAATCCTACAGGCCGCTTTGTAATTGGCGGGCCGATGGGAGATGCCGGCCTGACAGGGCGCAAGATTATAGTAGACACTTACGGTGGACACAGCTCGCACGGAGGCGGAGCCTTCTCGGGTAAAGACCCTACTAAGGTGGACAGATCCGGCGCGTATATGGCTCGCTACATCGCCAAGAACATCGTGGCGGCGGGCATAGCGAAGGAATGCGAGGTGCAGCTTGCCTATGCGATAGGTGTCGCGGAACCGGTATCGGTTTGCGTGGATACTTTCGGCACGGGCAAACTCGATGCGGAGCAGATTGCCGATCTCATAGTCGAACATTTCGATATGAGGCCGTCCGCAATAATGAAGAAGCTACAGCTGAACAAACCACAGTACAGGGAGCTTGCCTCCTACGGACATATGGGAAGGACGGAGCTCGGAGTTAAGTGGGAAGAGACGGATAAGGCTGAGGAACTAAATGTCACATTTTGAGAAGGTAAGTTTTGAACAATGGAAGGCGGACTGCGGAGTAAAGGGCATATCGGATGATGAGCTCAGAGAGTGGTTCGATGCTATTCCTCTTCCGAAGCAGGCTACGGCGGGCTCGGCCGGAATGGATTTTCATATGCCTTTTAACCTCGATTTCGAGGCGGGCTCACGCATGAAGATAGCGACGGGCATGAGATGGGTCGCCTCTGAGGATGAGAAGGACAGAGTGCTTCTTATAGTGCCGAGAAGCGGGCTCGGATTTAAATACGGGCTCAGGCTTCCCAATACAATCGGAGTAATTGACTCTGATTACTGCGAGGCGGATAACGAAGGACACATACTCGTATGTTTCGAGAATCCTTCGAACGAGAATGTAAAGCTCGCGGCAGGGCAGCCATTTGTGCAGGGAATTATAGTTAAATATGAAGTGCCGGAGGGTGCAGGATCTGAGGATGTGCGCACCGGCGGATTCGGAAGCACGAGTAAATAGATGCAGGAGATCAGAAAGGCGGATGTGGTAATAGTCGGCGGCGGAGCGTCGGGACTTGCTGCAGCGGTAGAGCTCAGGATGAGCTCTCCTGAGCTTGCCGTGCTCGTAATCGAGAAGAAAGACGAGCCCGGGCGTAAGCTCAGGGCCACCGGAAGTGGCCGCTGCAACATCACCAATACCAAAGCCGCCGGATACGATAGGATAATGGAGTTCTTTGGAAGCATAGGGCTTGCCACCAGGACTTATGAAAACGGCCTCGTGTATCCGTACTCGGAGTCCGCATCGGACGTGGTAAAGCTGCTGGTCGGACGAGCTGTATCTCTTGGGGTTGACTTCATCTGCTCCGAAGAGGTGACGGAGATAAGGAGATTATCTGAACCGGATGCCGAGAGCAGTTTGTTTGAAATAGAATCGGTATATAAGGACAGGGACGGAGTGCATAAGGCTGTAAGCCGCGCGAGATTTGTCATACTCGCATGCGGAGGCAAGGCAGGACCGAGCTACGGAACTACAGGAGACGGTTATGGGATTGCCAAAAAACTCGGGCACAGCATAGTGAGCCCGGTGCCCGCTCTTAGCGGAGTGGAATGCGAGGAATGGAACGAGTATGCAAAGCCCGACGCCCATATGTTGGCGGGAACGAGGACTCAGGCGGAGCTGACGCTGTATAAAAAAGGAAAGCCGGTTATGAGCGAGAGCGGAGAAGTGCAGTTCACCAGGCACGGACTCTCGGGCATATGCGTGTTTAATCTGACGCGCCGTATGAGATTCGATAAAGAAAACGGAGAGAGCCTCAGGGACTTTTGCATCAAGCTCAATCTCTTCCCGGAGTTTAGTTTCGGCGAGTATATAGAAGATATAAGAGAGGGCATTTTCGGCTGCCTTCCTATCGATAAACTTCTCACTACACTTCTCAAAGAAGCTGTGGCCGGGTATGTGATGGAACTTATTAAACTCGGCTTTGAGTGCGGTGAGATCGATAGCGGCGCAGGGAAATCTATATATAAAAAGCCCGTAAATGAACTGAGCCCTGCAGAGATCAAATTCATAAGCGATCTCCTTCACAATCTCGAATTCTATCCTACTATGATAAGAGGATGGCGCGACGCACAGGTCACCATGGGCGGAGTTGCCACAAGCGAAATAGACGAGGACACATCGGAATCAAAGATCGTAAGAGGGCTTTATATAACTGGAGAGCTCGCGGACAGAGACTTTCCTTGCGGAGGCTTCAATCTCAGCAATGCATGGATCACAGGGCTTGAGGCAGCGGACGATATACTTAAGAGAAGCAAATGAAATACAGACTGGCTCAGATAAAAACGAAAATAGATACACCGACTGAGAATCTCCCCGAGATAGCAGCGCATAAGCTGGGTATAGACAGAGGGGAGATTTTGTCATGGGAAATAAGGCGTAAATCCATAGACAGCAGGAAGAAACCCGAAATCTACTATGTATATACCCTGGAGTTTGAGACGAATAAAAAGCTTAATCTAAAGAAGCATAGGGACCTTAGCATCGTAGATGAAGAGGCAGAATCAGCCGAAATTGCAGCGCCTCTGCCGGGAGACCGGCCTCTCAGCCACCGCCCTATAGTAGTCGGAGCGGGCCCCTGCGGATTATTCGCCGCGCTTGAACTCGCAGAGGCGGGCTACAAGCCTCTTATTATAGAGCGAGGTCCTAAGATGGCGGAAAGAGTGCAGGCGGTAGAGAGATTCAGAAGAGACAGAGTGCTCGACCCCGAGGCCAATATGCTCTTCGGAGAGGGAGGAGCAGGCACATTCTCAGACGGCAAACTCACGACAGGCATCAAAGACGGACTCATACGCAAGGTGCTACGAGAGTTCAAAGAGGCCGGTGCGGACGAGGAGATAATGTACCTCGCCAAACCGCACATAGGCACGGACGTGCTCAGGACGGTCATAGTTAATATAAGGAAGAAGATAGAGTCGCTAGGCGGAGAGTTCAGATTCAACACCCGCCTAGGCGCGTTTGAAATCAAAGACGGAAGATTGGATGCAGTCAGGCTCAGCACAGACGAGGGAGAGATGCGCGTAGAATGCGATGCCCTCGTGCTCGCCATAGGCCATAGCGCCAGAGACAGCTTCCAGATGATTAAAGACTCAGGCCTCGACATGGAGCAGAAGGCCTTCTCCATCGGAGTTCGCATGGAGCATCCTCAGGCCCTGATAGACTCAGCCCAGTATGGAGCCGAAAATATCGGCAAACTCCCGCCGGCAGATTACAAGATTAATTACAAGGCATCGAACGGCCGCGGGGTATATTCATTTTGCATGTGCCCGGGCGGTGAAGTCGTGGTCTGCAGCACCAAGGACGGGGAGCTTTGCGTAAACGGAATGAGTAGTTCAAAGAGAGACAGCGGAACTGCCAACAGCGGCATACTCTGCGATGTCAGAAAGGAAGACTTCGGCTCAGACGACGTGCTCGCCGGAGTTAGATTCCAGGAGAAGTACGAGAGGCTTGCCTTCATAAACGGAGGCTCGGATTTCACAGCCCCGTCATGCAGCATGGAAGACTTCCTGAGCAGGAAGGCAGAGGCTGTCATAAATTCGCTTCCGGATTTCGCATCAGAGGCCATAATAGAAGCCGTGACTGAATTCTCCCGCAAAATAAAAGACTACGACAATCCGAATGCCGTAGTCACTGCCGTGGAAACCAGAAGTTCATCACCGGTCAGAATACTGCGCGGAGAAAGCGGTGAGAGCAATATCAAAGGCATATATCCCGCCGGAGAGGGCGCAGGCTACGCAGGAGGGATCACATCCGCTGCCTGCGACGGCATAAGAAGCGCCCACCGCATTATTGCTGCTCTGCTGCCTTGTACGACAGAGTGAGCTCTTCGATCTCAGGCTCGAATCTCCTGAGATTAACGCCGGCTGTGGTGAGCATGCGCTTGGATGCTTGGACCGCCGGTGTATCTGCATATTTATCGGAAAGGTATACGACTTCTGAAATGCCCGACTGGATTATGGCTTTGGCGCATTCGTTGCACGGGAAGAGGTCCACATAAATTCTGGCACCTCGAAGGTCCTTGCCCTGCGCATTCAAAATAGCGTTTAATTCCGCATGAACTACGAAGGGATACTTCGTGATCTCACCCTCTCTGTCCCATGGGAATTCATCATCAGAGCAGCCTTTAGGAAAACCGTTGTAGCCTGTGGCAAGTATTACATTATCCGCATCCACGATGCAGGCGCCAACCTGGGTGCTCGGGTCCTTGCTCCTCTTGGCTGCGAGCAGCGATATACCCATGAAATACTCATCCCAGCTTATATAGTCATTTCTTTTTTTGGTCTTAGACATTTGAAATCGCCCTCCTTTGTCATCTGATTGTACAATCAAAAGCCTGCTGTTTCAAGGAGCCAAACTTGGCTCTAAACCTTGAAGATAAGAGGGCTTTGGTGGTAGAATATTCGGCGCATGAAAAAAAATAAGAATTTAAATGACATCCTGAATATTTTGTATTTCTCGCTGGCGGCGCTGGCTGTAATTGTCGCGCTTGTATCCGTCAACAACAGAGCGATACCGGAAAGCGAAAGAACCAAAGAGGAAGCCGTGCTCGGAGGAGCGTTTGCCATCACGGAATACGATATGAATATTACCGTGAATCAGGACCACTCCTATGACGTCGAGCAAGACATAAGCGTGGATATTCCGAAACAGGTGCAGAACATTAAGCTCACGATCCCAAGCGGCAACTTCCGCATCTCGAATGTTGACGTCGCAGATACAGCCTGCTATTCGGATATAAGTCCGGATACGAGCAGCATAGTAATAGTAGACCCTATCAGGCTTGCCGAGGGCAGGCAGACTTTCAAGATTAAATATACAGTCAGGGAGTTCGAAGAGCGTGACAAGTCGCAGGACATATTCTATTTCACTGCGCTTCCGCCTGAGTGGAAATTGCCTATCGAGAAGGTGGATATAAAGGTGCAATTCCCTGCCGACTTCCCATGGGACGATATACAGTGCTACGCCGGCCAGTTCGGTGTAATGGATGTAAACAACAAGGTGGTGTTTACGGATAACAAAGCTGATCGCACGGTCCACATAACAGGCGAGAGGGTTCCGGAGAACTACGGAATTACGATTAAAGCGGATTTGCCTGACATGTACTGGAGAGGCGCGCTAAACGGCGGATGGGTCATAACGGCAATCCTCGCTGTGATGGAAGGCGTATTGCTCGTGCTCATACTTCTCTGGTTTATCGGCGGCCGCGACGCGAAGATTCCGAAGTCGCTTGAGACGAAGCCCATCGAGAACATACCTCCAAGCGAGATAGGATACATATTCAACAGCAATGTCAGCATCAGGGATATACTGCTCTTGCTGCTGCAGTTTGCAAGAAGGGGCTACCTTTCAATCAGCGAGTATGAGCCTAAGCGCTACAGGATAAAAAGGAAGGAAGATCCTGTCGGAGAGGAGAAGCTATACAGGAATGCTTACAACATACTTTTCGAGGACATATATAAAGACAGGGATGTCGAGATGGAGGACCTGGGAGAGAGGCTGCTTAGAGTAAGAGATTCCATAAAGGACGATATCGCGGCAGGCTATGCGGCCGCAGAGAGCGCCGCCTTTACTCCGCTTTCTCAGATCTTCAGATACGTGAGCGTGGGACTTTTGTCTCTTGCACTCGGCGTCTCAAACGCTCTCAGCTACAGATATGAATACCTTAGCATCAACTACGCAGAGAGCCTGACCGTTACGCTTATCGCAGCTGCTGCTTTGCTGCTGCTCTGCAGAGCGCTGGACAAGAGAGAGTCGCAAAGCGATGAGAACAATATCCTGATGGAGATTGCCGGGGGCGCAGCTATGCTCGGCACCGTGGTCTACGTGGCCTCGGGGGCTCTTAAGAGAATTGCCTACAGCACGCCTGCCATAGCGATACTGACATCGTCCATACTCGCGGCTTTCTTCATCGTAGTCATGAGAGCGAGAGGCAAGGAAAATGCAGAGCTCGTAATGAGGCTGAGGCAGCTTAGAGAGTTCATATACCACCCGACGCCTAAAGAATTGCTCGAGAACCATCTCGCAGATGAGAACTATTACTACGACATGCTGCAGTATGCTCTGGCATTCGGAGCGGAGGAGTCATGGGCAATTTCCTTCCTGACCTTGAATGTGCCTGCGCCGAACTGGTTCAGCCACGATGTGGAAGGATATGCGTATTCAAATATCAGGGAAGACGAGAGCACTCTCGACTATGCGAGAGATCTCAAGACATTTATGAGGACTATAGAGAATGCGTTTGCCGATCTCATGAGGCACAAACGCAGGAGATATTAAGAGAGATACAGGATAATGGCAGATAAGCAAAAGACAATAAATATAGCAGTAATCGCACACGTAGACGCCGGCAAATCCACCCTGGTGGACGCATTGCTCGCGCAGTCGCAGGTGTTCCGTGACAACGAGCAGGTTGTGGATTGCGTGATGGACTCCGACGCGATCGAGAGGGAGAGAGGCATCACAATCTACTCCAAGAACTGCTCGATAATGTACAAAGATTACAAAATCAATATCGTGGATACGCCGGGACATGCGGATTTCAGCTCAGAGGTGGAGCGCATCATGAAGACCGTGGACACGGTCATTTTGCTTGTGGACTCGAGCGAGGGCCCCATGCCTCAGACGAGATTCGTGCTGAGCAAGTCGCTGGCCCAGGGCATCAATCCTATTCTTTTCATCAATAAGATAGATAAGAAGGACGCGAGAATAGACGAGGTTGTGGACGAGGTATACGAGCTCTTTATGGATCTCGAGGCCAGTGACGAGCAGCTGGATTTCCCGATCCTCTACGGAATTGCTAGGCAGGGCATAGCCGTAAACGATCCCGCCGAAGTGGAGCAAATCAGTATAGGCGAGGGAGAGCAGAAGATCAAGAAGTCGCCTAAGGGCTACGGCGGACTGGACATCGAGCCGCTGCTTGAGTGCATCACAAAGCATTGCGATCCTTATCCTGATCTTGACGATGAGCCGCTGCAGCTTCAGGTCTCGACCCTTGCATACGACGACTATATCGGGCGCCTCGGAATCGGAAGGGTCACAAGAGGCCGCATCAAAGAAGCTCAGATGGTGGCAGTGACCAAAGAAGACGGCAGCGTCAGCAAGAATAAGATTAATCAGATATTCGTGTACAAAGGCCTGAGCCGCGTGGCCGTGCCTGAGGCATTGAGCGGAGATATCGTGGTCGTATCGGGCATCTCGGACATCTCTATCGGGGAGACGATTTGCGATCCTGATCATCCTGAGTCCCTTGGGGAGATCAGCATAGAGGAGCCGACTCTTTCGATGAACTTCATGGTCAATTCCTCTCCTGAGGCCGGCAAATCCGGCAAGTACGTGACATCGCGTCATATCAGAGAGAGGCTCAACAAAGAGCTCGAGGTCAATGTGGGGCTGCTCGTGGAGGAGACCGACAGCACGGACTCGTTTAAGGTGTCGGGTCGAGGAGAGCTTCACCTTTCGATACTGATCGAAAACATGCGCCGCGAGGGCTATGAACTCGCCGTCTCCAAGCCTGAGGTTGTAATCAAGCGAGGCGAGATGGGTGAGAAGCTCGAGCCGGTTGAGGAAGTCGTAGTCAGCGTGCCGGACGAATACACAGGCCCGGTAATATCCAAGCTCAATCTCCGTAAAGGCATGATGATGGAGATGATGAGCGAGGGCAATGGCTACTCCAAGATTGTATATACCGCTCCGACCCGTGGACTCATGGGATACAGGACGGAGTTCATAAATGATACACACGGCGAGGGCACCATGGTGAGGCGCTTCGCGGGATTTGAGCCATGGAAAGGAGATATCCCATCCAGGATTAACGGGGTTGCCGTAGCGCAGGAGGCCGGTGCTTGCACTGCCTATGCGATTTTCACAATTCAGGAGAGGGTGCAGATGTTCGTTGCACCTCAGGATCATGTCTACGAAGGGCAGATCGTCGGCATGAATGCGCGCTCCGAGGACATGGTAGTCAATCCTTGCCGTGCCAAGAAAGCTACCAATATGAGAGCAGCGGGCTCCGACGATACGATCAAGCTCACGCCGCCTCGATCATTTACGCTTGAGGAGGCCCTCGAATTCATCGACAATGATGAGCTCGTCGAGGTCACGCCTGACAGCATCAGGCTCAGGAAGAAGCTCCTGACCGAGCTCGAGAGGCGCAAGGCTGCAAATAAAGCGACCAAATAAGATAAATAGCCCGTCTTTATTGATATTTGCAAGTGCGTGTGTTAATATAAGCGGGCTGGCTGTGGAGAGTTGACCGAGCGGCTAAGGAGCTCGCCTGGAAAGCGAGTAGGGTGTAACAGCCTCGTGGGTTCGAGTCCCATGCTCTCCGCCAAATGCACCGGGGTAGGCTATACGAACCCCTAGGTTCGATAGCAACCCCGTTTTTCGTTGCAAATAGCGGGTTGCACGGATTAATCATCAGCACTGTTGAGAACGGAAAAATGCAAAACACGTGTCAAAGTGTTAAAGATACAGAATCCGAACCCATCAGGCTGATACAGCCTATTCTCAAAAGCCTATTATTTGCCTATAAAATAATCCTCTTCCACCTGAGAAGGTGTCTTGTATTGTAGCGTTTCATGCAACCTTTCTTCGTTATAGAACTTTATATAGCTCTCAATACATTCTTTCATTTGCCGTTCTGACCTGTATCGACTGCGATAGAGCTCCTCTTTTTTCAAGGTTCCGAAAAATGATTCCATAACGGCATTATCATAAGGATTGTGAGCACGTGAGAATGACTGTGTCACGCCTAGCGAGGCAAGTAGTTTTCGAAATGCCTGAGCGTTGTAGTTAGAACCACGATCACTGTGAAAAGTGAGATCAGCCCCTGGCTCACGATTCTTATATGCATCTCTGAAAGTCATCTTTACGAGTTGGGTTGAATTACTTCTGCCTACTTTGTAAGCGACAACTTTGCGTGAAAAAAGATCTATTATCACACAGATATAGTATGGGTTTTCTTTGAATTTGAAATAAGTGACATCGCTGACCCAGATCTGATCCGGAGCATTCGCCTCGAAGAGCTGATTAACGTAATTCTTGTATTTCCCAAATTCTTTCTGGTAGAGGTAGTTTGAATAAACTCGTATGCTTATCAGATCCATTTCAGCCATCAGCTCTCGAACAAGATGAACGCTTACTGTTAAGTTCTTTTGTCTGAGCGCGGCAGTCATCTTTCGGGCGCCATATATTTCTGAAGTGTCATGAAAAATTTCTAGTATTTCTTTTTTTAATTCTTCTCTTCTAAGAAAATACCAGGCTTGCTCACGCTTGTTTCTCTTTATGTGATTATAGAAACTTCCTCTTGAAATGTTTAACGCTTCACATACAAGATGAATATTATAGTTTTTGTATAGCTTTTCAGCTTCATTAAGACGCTCCCTAAGAGGAGCGTTAGGAGAACAGTATGAATCGTTCAGAACTGCAAGCAGGTCCTCAAGATGGTCATTTCGTCGCAAAATACTGCGGAAATTTCTTGGACTAAAACCATATTTGCTGTTACATCCATAGCGAAGATCGTATTCGCGAAGCCATTGATTAAAGGTGCTTTTCGGTACACCGCATTCAGCAAGAATCTGCTTAACTCCCTCACCACCAGCCGCATATCGCGACATGATAGCATTCTTTTCTTCTTCTGTGTAGTGACGTCTTTCCATGTTAGGATTCTCCTTTCCTTAGTTGCAATAAATTCAAGTAAGGATAATGATAATACGTTCGGGAAATAGGGCAGTATTATGGTACAACTAAATATCGAGGCGGATAATGAAGACACTAGATAACTAATGGGCTGGTGAGTAAGCTCCAGAATGATTAAAAGTTGCGTGAAGTATAGTTTTTAAACGCTTACAAAAGAACAAGTTAATAAATCAAGAAATATACAAAATGTATTTTTCTTGATTTTTAATTGCTCAGCTGATATATTGGTATCAGGGAGGAGAACGCAATGGGCGAGAAAGTATATTTATTGAATTTTAGGGTATCTGGTATCAAAAACCTTGAAAAAACCATAGAACTTAGCTTTTACAAAAAAACTATAGATAAACAGTTTGAACCTGAAAAATACAGAATCAAAGCTATTTATGGTGAAAACGGATCTGGTAAGACTGCTATAGTTGTCGGTATGGATATTCTCAGAAACATTATTATTGACAGCACTTATCTCAATGACTCTAAAAACCAGCAGTACCTTCAAGCTATGGTGAACAAGAAGACCAGGAGAATAGAGCTGAATAGCGATTTCATTTATTATTCTGACACTCACAGCAGGATATATAGTTACGAAGTCTATCTTGGATTGAATCCTATGGGCCTTTTTGAAATTGAACGGGAATCTCTTAAATGTCGTTTTAATGGTACAAGAGCCAGAGAAATAGTAGCCTTCGAATGTCTTGAAGGAGAAATCAATAGCGTAATGATTGATGATGAAGAGACTAAAAACAGGCTTATCAGGGAATCCCTGAATTTATTGGGCAAGCAGTCTTTGGCCATTAATTGCTTGCTGAATAGTAAAGATATTTTCAGAAATAATATGTCTTCCCCTTTCAGAATGATGATGTTTGACCTTTATTTCTTTGCTGCAAAAATAAACGTTTGTATTGCTAGTGATGATGATCCTGACTTGTATTTGCAGAAAAAAGAGCTTCTTGAAGCCAAAGATCCGGATGATTTTTTCGACAAAATAACCAGAATGGTCTCCACTGTAGGGCGTTTTGCAAATGCTAATGAAAAGCTAATAGCAAAAGATTTGTTTGAGAACTATAAATTGAAGATAAAAAAGCTAGAACGATTTATTCAGCTGTTCAAACGTGATCTCAAATCCATAGATATAGATAG
The DNA here is from genome assembly GCA_902760855.1 of uncultured Eubacteriales bacterium. Taxonomy (GTDB): domain Bacteria; phylum Bacillota; class Clostridia; order Peptostreptococcales; family Anaerovoracaceae; genus Crickella. Next base: position 1,880 of record CACWIO010000004.1, on the reverse strand, counting down.
AACGGAGGCAGGGGATTACTATGCATGCAAGTTGTTGATGAATTACGGAGATTATTGTGTTGACACTGTTTTTGAGAGTACTGGTATTACCAAACTTATAAAGCTTTTCGACTATCTCAATGCTGCTGCAGATGGTGAAGTTACTTTTATTGATGAAATGGACGCAAATATTAATGATGTCTATTTAAGCAAAATAATTGATTATTTTATGCAATACGGCAAAGGGCAGCTTTGCTTCACCACTCATAATACCAGCCCAATGGCAAGCCTTAGGAACAATAAGAAATCAATAGCCTTTCTATCCAGCGATAATCAGATCGTAGAATGGAAAACCAATGGCAATTTTGCTCCTGACAAACTGTACAAACAAGGAATGATCGAATACTTACCTTTCAACATAGAGCCTGAAGGCTTTCTGGGTGTACTGGGTGAATGATTATGAGTAAACAGATATTATTCTGCGTAGAGACTAATTCCAAGGCAGAAACGGACAAAGTATATATAAACGAAACTATATCCAATTATTATGATTTGGGTAATAACATCAGGATCCGTTTTATTTGCTTTGAAGGAAAGGGTAACTACAAGAAAAAAGACATACTGAAAAAAATAGCTGATCAAGTCAGACAGTATAGAGCAATTGGTCCTACATATGTTGTTTACTGCATAGATACAGACCGATATGATGCAGATCCGGTTCACTTGCGAGAATTAGATGAAATCAAGAATTATTGTGATCAGCAGGGCTATGATTTAATCTGGTTTTGCAGAGATGTTGAAGATGTATATTGGGGAGAGCAGATACACAAAGACGAAAAAACAAGAATGGCAATTAAGTTCAGAAGCAGCAGACAAATACTAAACGTAGAAGATCAAAACCTTCGAGGTGAAGACTTTGCAAGGCATAAAAGTAATATTCTGCAAGTACTCGATAAATACCTATAAGGACTTCGAATATGAGAAAAGTTTCTTTGAAAACTACCTGATTTAAAGAATGACTTATAAAGCAGTTCGAGAAAAGCAAGAGATGCGTGATCAAATAGAGGATACTGTTTATAAGCGATATAGAGGATAATCTGGATGAATGTTACATATTTAATAGGTAATGGCTTTGATATAAATCTTGGCTTCAAAACTCAATACAAAGACTTTATTAAACATTATATAGAAAATGGAGAAAAAGATGCTTCTGAAGAAATAAGAAGGTTCAAAAACGATATCAAACAGGATATTAGCTTGTGGTCATCGGCTGAACTAGCTTTAGGCAAATATACAGAAAGTTTTGATGGAGAAAATGCAGCTGAAGAATTCTGCAATTGTCATGATGACTTTTGTGCTGAGTTAGCGAAATACTTAGCTAATGAAACTGTGTCATTCGATGAAAAAGGATTGGCACCAAAATTTGCAGAAGATATACAAAAGTATGCTGATGCATTTCGAGAAGTTGATCGTGATAAGATTGTTTCTGCATCACAAAAATATGGACAGGGGATTACTTACAATTTCATTTCATTTAATTACACATATACTCTTGATAAATTGGTTGATTATACCAGAAAAAATATAGGACTGGGGCAAAGAATAATTCAAAATTCACGATATGAAAACAGAATAGGAACTTTGATTCATGTCCATGGAACCGTTGAAAAAGATATGATTATGGGTGTTGATAATGAGACTCAGATAGCAAATACTGCCATATTTGAGAGGGTAGGACCTGAATACAAGTCAGATATCATTAAAATTGAAAACAACAGAATGAATGGAGATAATACGGATTCAAAAACACACGAATTGTTAAAATCAAGCCATATTATCTATATTTATGGTATGTCGTTAGGAAAGACAGATGCTGTATGGTGGAAACGTATATGTGAAGT
>CACWIO010000003.1 GCA_902760855.1 uncultured Eubacteriales bacterium | reverse complement strand
GCAATTCTTATAATGCAGTTGTCATTAATAAATAATTATTTATATGCACTAGGTTGGCATTTTAAAAGACAAGACAAATGACAGGATGAAGTATCAGAACACTTACATGTAGTCCTAATGGAACGATAAAATAGAATAACATAAGTATGTGAAAAAGCAGAGAGGGACAGAGTGCGCTTGTAATAGTCAGCCTTTGTCCCTTCTTGAAACAGAAATGGGAAACAATTCGTCAGAACTAAGAAATTCGAAAATAGAGTTTTCTTGTGCAATATATGATTAAATAGGCATAAAAAATTAATTAACGGAAACTCGATAATACACTACATAAACATAATAGGTGTAGGAGTCTCGTTAGTAATAACAGCGTCTACTGTAATATGCGATATAAAAGTTATGGCCAATAAGTTTTACAAATTAGTCTATAATATGTCGGCAATAGCCCCATTGCTTATTATCTTTTCGATTGTTTGGCGTATTCAAAATAAAAGCTTTGCAGTATGCGTGATGGTTATTCTTATTGCCATTATACCGTCCGTCTTCATGCTGAGACTGTTTTCATATGCTAAAAACCATTTAGCCCAAATCCGTATTAATGCAAATAATGTCACGCCAAAAGATGGTTTGTTTTTTACATATATTTTTGCATATGCAAGCCCGCTAGCAAGCCTAGTCATAGATGACATAAATATATGGGTATGGATGATTATTGGTGTCGCAATCATAATAACTGCGATACTAGCGAATCTGGTGATACCAAATCCGTTATTACTTTTATTAGGATATCACTATTATTCTGTAGCCACTGAAAATGGGATTTCAGAATATTCATTGATTAGTAAAAAGATATACAGAAATAATCAAGAACTGAAAATGGTTGGACGTATCTTTGATTTTCTTCTGGTGGATTTGGAGGGCAAATAATGTTTGAGAAAAGTTCGATCTTTGTGCTGACAGCGAGTTGTGACGAAAATGAAATACTAAGAATTGAGGTTGAAGAGCCTACACAAAAAGCTATTTGCAAAAGCTTTTCTGAAGCGAGCATTAAAATGTTCGAAGGGAAAGAAAGAGTAGTGTTTGACGGTAACTATAAGCCTGATGATGATGAATTCTTCGCAATTGAAAACTTCCAGATGGCAGAATCCATCAAAGAAGCAGTACGCAATCCTCTGGGGGTTTTAGCATATCGAAGGCAGGAAGGAGAATATCCGGAAATAAAGGCGGTTTTTGTGGGAGAACAAAATGAAGGAGCTGCAGACAACTATACAATCGCATTTCAAAGATTTAGAAGAGAGCAATATATATCGACGAAATTTTTTAACTTATTCTTTGATAACAATACTTTTTTTCTGCAAGACAAATTTGGTATTAGTATTTATGATAGTGTGGATTGTCTATACACAAATGGGGAGCTGCAATTTGAATCATTCTATTTTTCTAGACAAATATTTGATTTAAGTGGTTATTACCGTTCTGCAACGGACGTTGAAGTCAAGTCCTTTGCTGGCCATCAAAAGCTTGAAATTGAAGATAGAGATGCGTTTGAACTAATGGCAGACACGAGGATTCGCCGTAAGATTGCGATGATTAATGATTCTAAAGTGCTGGATAATTTTTCAAGTCGAGAAATAGTTAAAAGGGCAAAAGCGGCTGGCGTTAGCATAGAGGCAAGAGATAATAAAATAGTTATTCCAAGTGAAAAAAATCAAGTAAAGTTGATTTTGGGCTTTTTAGATGAAGAAGCATATAAAGGCCCATTCTCTCGAAGTACATTTCTAGCGAATTCAAAACGAAAGATTACATAAATTTGCTTTAATGTATTGGGGGGAGAGCAAGTGCGAAGCGGACTCTAGCGTTTCATCGAGCATAAAAACAATTATCTCTCCCAATCGTCCCGCGTCATCGCTCTCCTGGTGCGCTTTTGCTCTTTAACATGATTACCGCGGCAGTATTCATGCTCAATGCGGATCTCATCTCTTAGTTGCTCGCTCCGGTCGAGGGTGAACTTGGCAAGCTTTAGATCTTCTCTTATTGAACAAATTTGCTCTGTGAGAAGATTTCTTTTCTCTTTTAATTCCTCGATTGTCTCAGGATTATCCGCACGCCTGAGCCGATTTCTTACCTTATTTCGCTCCCGAGACAGCACATCTATTTCAGCTTTTGACTTTTCCATAAAGCTTTCAAGATCTTCAATTGTGCTGAGATTTTCCCTTGCAAGAAGCCTTGCGCATGCAGAATACTTGTCGCACATCCTCATTGCTTCCCTCATTTCTGGAGAAAGGGGACGATGTCTATTCTTCGGAAGGTATCCCATAAGGTAGCAATACCTGTAGTAAAGACCTTTAAGCCCACCGATTTTTCGTGCACTTTTCCTGCTTCGTCCACCGTATCCATAGCTATGACGAGGATGTCTTATCTTTGCAATATACTCGTCTTGCCTTTGGTAAACTCTCTCAAGACTGTTCTCGCTGACTCTTTCGGCAATCCTGTGAAGCTCATATTCATCCCCAAGCTGATACATCCTCGTGTTTTTCTTAGAGTGGATGGAGCGTATAGTCGGATACTTCCGAGTATCTTTGCATTCGATTACATAACCCCACTTTTTCATAATAGCGAAGAAGTCATTCATATCTGTGCTCAAAACTATCGCTTCGTCTATGGCATCACGCATGAGGTTGTAGCGAGTAGGCTCGCCATTCTTCTCAGCAATATATATTGGGCGAGGGATTTTCCCTCTGGGTTTTTCAATAACCGAGTAGCCGTTCTCACGACATAAATCGTCGGAGAGTCTTCTGAGTCTTCTGTAAGCACCCTTGTTGCAGTTGAACTTTTTCCCATCGATGAGAGAAACCGAGTTGCAAACCAGGTGATTATGCAGATGCCCCTTGTCCAGGTGAGTCGCAACTACCACCTGATAATCCGCTCCCCACATCCTACTGGCCAGTTCAACTCCGAGTCTGTGACATTCCTCGGGCGTTATTTCTCCAGGCCTAAATGACTGATAGCAGTGATAAGCGACATTGCCTCCGGTCTTTCCGAAATGCTTTTGGACGGCCATCATTTCATCGAATGCCGTAACCGCTGAGCAGTTTACTCCGGATACATAACATGTTTTCTCGTCCATGCTCGCGATCTTATCACCGTTCATTGCATATTCGATTACTGATTCAAGATCCGATTCAGTCGTCTTCTCGGGATTAGTTGCATAGTCTAGGAGACGTTTTACACTGTCTTTTACCGTCCAGATTTTAGTTGTTGCCATCAGATTCCACCTCCGAATTTGCATTGACATTTCTCATAAGCTGCACGGTATCGATAGCAATCTTGAGAAGATTTGTTGAATAATCCGTGAGAATCTGTCTCGAAACAGGGTCGGTCTCCATGAGCTTGTCTTCTTCCATGTCGCGAATAACTGATCTTATTCTGAGAAAACTGTCCTCGATTTCTTTCGGGATGAAGACCTTCGGATCATCTTTTACGGCAACTTTTCGGATATATTCTGAGAGAGTTAATCGACATTTCTTTGCATAGCGATAGATTTTTTTCTTCTCGCTCGGCGTAACTCTGATGTTAATTCCTACATTCCTTTCTCTGTTTGCCATTACTATTTCCTCCTTTTGTGACGATAGTGACGATAATGACGATACCTTGCGAGGTACCTATTTTGCGGTCGGGGTTGCAGGGGCAGAGCCCCTCCCGGTATTGCCACGATGTGGCATTAGCGCGGCTATGTGTGTATTGCCATATTATTGGTGGCTACACATAGCCTATGCTCGCTATTCTTAAGGACAGGCTTTCAGGCTGTCCTGATGGCAATACCTGTGGCTATACAAAGGTATTGGCTACCACCGTTGCCTCAGCAACGCCTTCTGACGGTAGCATCGGGTAGGGGTGTAGCATAGAACCGTCATTACCGTCACTATCGTCATCGCAGGGCTCGTCCTGTAGCGTTGCATCCTTGGCCGGATCGTAAGTAAAAGTGATGCGCCTTATTTCTGCTTCACGCTTTTGCTCATAGCTGATGCCCATAGGGTGAAAAACATCATAGTAGTGACAGGTGATCTTCTGCATGAGCTTGTTGGGTGCTACGCTGTGATCGTCTACCAGATTGAGTAGCTCGCTTGCACATCCTGACCATTTACCGTATTCTTTCACAAGCCATGCTATTTGATAGAGCACCTCCGGTACCGACTGCTCAGCCAGTTCGTTTGCTCCGATCTCATCAACGACTCTCCACCTTGGATGCTCGAACTCGAGAATGAACTTCTTCTCTTCTACATCACGGCCTCGGATATACAGTTCTGCTGTTCGTGATCCCTCCGGTTTCTTCAGAACCATATTGGTGTCACTTGCACCACTTATGGCAGTGGACCCGGATATCTCGTTATATGGGTCGAATTTATCCTTCTGCTTACGAAGGTGATGGACCACGATGATGGACTTGTCATTAACATCGGCAATCTTTTTTATCTTTGCAATCTCTTCGTAGTCCTTACTGTATGTCCCGGAGCCTGATCCATCATCTGACTGTCTGACCTTTTGTAGTGTGTCTACAATGATGAGCTCTATGTCCGGATGATCCTTAAGCATATTTACAACATCTCTTGTGAAACCGGCTCCGAGTCTGTCACTGCATATACTGAAGTAGAGACCCGGAGGAGCTTCATCTACAAGTTCATACATTCTGTTTTGGATGCGCTGCTCTGTATCTTCGAGGCACAGGTAGAGCACTCCTGCCTGTTTAACGGGTCTTCCGAAAAATGATGTGCCTGATGCAATCGAGATTGCAAGATCCAGCATCATCCAGCTCTTACCGATCTTTGAGGTGCCTGCCAACACGGTAAGGCCTTTTGGAATTATTCCCTCGACCAGCGCACGGCAGGGCTTGAATGGTTTATAGTAAAGTTTGTCTGCTGATATAGGTTTTAATGGCATATTCTCATAACGCCTCCTTCCAAATTTGTTGTGCAATCCGGAGGAGCCGTGTGATATACTTGTGTTGCTTAGAGGTATATCGTGGCTCCGGCCGGATATCCCGATACATCAGCGGCTCAGTATTGGGCCGCTTTTAGTTTTGCCTAAGTGGCTGAATCTCGGCGGGATTTCTTAGATTGTTGTTTCTGTTGAGGACAAGGAAAGAATCCAGGTCTTCGGTTCGAATTAGGACCTTACGCCCAATCTTCAGGGTTGGAATCATATCCCCGCGGATTAGCTGTCTCAAGGTGTTTCTGCCTATGCCGGTGAAGTCGGCTGCTTCTTCTACTGTCAGTGCGATTTTCTCTGCCATATGGACCCTCCTTTCTGCACATGATGTGCGAATCGCTTCGTTGCATTATGCAACTTATCTTTATTGATATAATATCATTTTTGAATTTAATGTCAAGCAAAAAGCAACAATAATAGAAAATAACAAATTGCATATTGCCTATATCTGAAAATAGTGGTATATTCAATGTGGAAGATGTTCCGACTAAACTGCGGTTCGAACGCAGAGCATAGAAAAGGAGTGCAACCCAATGCATGATACAGAACTAAGAAAGACAATAGGTAAGCGTGCAAAAGCAAGAAGAAAAGAACTCGGGCTTACGCTTGACTATATGGCAGAGAAGCTCGATGTAAACAAGTCCACTATTATGAGATATGAGAAGGGCGTTATTGATAACACAAAGCGCTTGGTAATTGAGGGCCTTGCCACAGCTCTTCACGTAACACCTGAATATCTCAGAGGAGAGACGGACGACTACCAGTCCGAAGTGAATGATAAAAGAACACTACAGATTGTTGATTATATGGAGAAGGCCAAGAACGCATTGCCACTTGGCATAAAGGCAAAGGATAACGAGTTTGCAGAGAACCTTCTGCTCCTACTTCTTGCGGAGTATGAGGAGTTTGCAAAGTCTTTCACAATTGCCTGCCACAGATATGCCGGAGAAGAAGATCATGAAGAGCTGGCTCTGACTATCGGCTTTGAGTCTGCGGATGAATTCAACGCGGTGTCCTTCCTTAGAGAAATCATGCACACGGCTAATACATTTTATGAGATAAGTGAGCTTCTCAGAAACTATGCACATGATCCTGAAGTTGCACAGGGTCGAATGAAAACTTTGCTCAAATTATACAATTTATAATAGGCGGCACTGGCTGTGAGAACGATATACCCCTAAGCAAAACATATCTTTACCCACAAAAGGTTCTGCCGGAATAGGAGGATCTTTTGAAACATAAATCATCTTATCAAGAGGGAAGCGTAAGAAAGAGAGGTAACAAGTACTATTACAGATTCAGAATGGAAGAGCCTGACGGCACGATGAAGATGCATGAGTTCGCAGGAACTGAGTCCAAACGCGAGACGGAGGCTATGCTGAGGAAGGCGATTGAGGAGTACAACGAGCGAGGCAAGCTCGTAGATCCCGGGAACATAACCGTAAGCCAGCTAATGGATGAGTGGTATGTAACCGAGATAGAGCCCAGTAGCAGGGCAACGACGACGCTGGATAGCTACCGTAATGTAATGGACCATGTGAGAGAGCATCGTATCGGCAAGCTGAAGCTCAAAGAAGTGACGGTGGAAGCTCTACAAAGCTATGTCGATGAGAAGTATTTCGGAGAGTATGACGAGACTGGGAAAGAAATAAAGCATGCATACTCTGAGAGCACGATGAAAGAAGAATTCGTAGTTCTTAACGGCATATTCAAATATGCTGTATACCCTAAAGAATACCTTAAGGCGAGTCCGATGCAGCATGTGAAGAAACGCAAGAAACCGAAAGAGGCTATCATCTTCGGAGATGAAGCAGAGAAGCTCGAGATAATTACTCATAAGCAGTACAGGGAAATCGTAGAGTTTCTTAGCACTCACAAAAACAGCTATGGCCACGATTACAAGTATATGATACTCCCGATACAGATTTCCTACTACACGGGGTTGCGAGCAGGAGAACTCGCAGGCCTGTGCTGGGATGATGTGGACATTGCTAACAGAAAGCTGGTTGTCAGACGCTCAATGTTCAAGGACACCGGCACCAAGTGTTGGGAACTCAAGATGCCTAAGAATGGAAAGCAGAGGGTGGTAGATTTCGGAGAAACGCTGGCGCATATTTTAACAGCTGCCAAAGCCGAACAAGAGCTTGATGCAAAGCGATATGGTGAGCTTTATCAACATCACTACTGTCAGGCGCAAACCATCAAGGGAAGACCGCACAACATCATATTCTCAGATATCCACACTGACAGCGGAATCATAGGAAGCAGAGTAGGACATGGAAGGCTTCTGGAAGAGGCAGAGAAAGGTGTAGATTTGGTTACGTTGGAGTTCGTTTGCAGGAAAGCGGATGGTGAAATGGTAACCATTCAAACTTTAAAGAACTGCAATAAACTGGTGCAGGATAATCTAAAGACTATACCGTTCCACATGCATGGGCTGAGGCACACCTATGGATCTAATATGGTGGCGAGCGGAGCGAACTTCAAAGACCTGCAGATGTTGATGGGCCATTCTGATATAGGGATAACATTAAACACTTACGCTCATGTTACTGAGACGTCCCGAAAGACTGCTGTGGATCTCCTGGAGAGGAGTCTGAAATGAGAGAAACAGTGCCTCGAAATGAAGCCTGCCCACAAGTTTGTGGGCAAAAATGTGGGCAAAGGGCAAAAACCCATCTTTTGTAAAGAAAAGCAAAATCCGCAACCTCACTGATTGCAAGCGGTTGCGGATTTGACTGGTGGACGATCTGGGGCTCGAACCCAGGACACCCTGATTAAGAGTCAGGTGCTCTGCCAGCTGAGCTAATCGTCCGCATATTTGGGTTGGGTGTGCGGCCCTACAGTGGGAATTGAAACTCGCCTGCTCTTGAGCCGCTTGAGAATAATAACACTCGTAATCGTACAAGTCAAGACAAAACAATACAAAAATTACTGAAAACATTGAAATTTGACTGAAATAGGTGTACTATTTCGATGTATAAGTACAAATGCGCATTTTTTTGATGTGCAAAAAGAAGCGCCCTGAGGGGCAACGAAACAATTGGAGGTAGTTATAGTGTTCTGTAAGAATTGCGGTAGCGTACTCGCAGAAGGAGCTAAGTTCTGCAGCGAATGTGGAACTAAGGTGGAAATCGAAGCAGCGATCAATCATGAAACTATTTCAGAGGAAGTTCGCGGTGCAGACGAAGCTTTCAAGGAGAGAGTTTCGTTTGATTGGAGTAATGTAATTGATGAACCGCAGAAAAAAGAAGTTCCGCAAGAAATTAAATCGCCATGGGCAGCTGCAACAGATGCCATCGATGAGAGAGCAATCTACGAAGAGATGACTCAGTCGGACGACAAGAACCGCACGATGAGCTTTATCGATGTGCTCAAGGCAGATAAAGAGGAAAGAGAAAGAGCTGCTCTAGACAGATCTATCGAGTACACTGAAGTACTCGAGCTGGACCCAGAGCTTCTGGGAGGCACCAAGCCACCTAGCATGCACGTTCCTCCTCTGTATGAGGATCTTGATGAACCTGTAAAGACTCCGTTTGACGATATGAAGAATACGAGCTCTTTTGATACCGGCCATTTTGAAAAAGCTGAGATCAATGCAGAGCCTGAGCTGGAGATTCCTGCAGTAGAGCCTGCTTCCGAGCCGAAACTCGGAGCCGGGAAATTCGAACTTCCGGATTTCCTCAAGAAGGCTGTAGGATTCGGAGCAGCTAATGAAGCGATAGAGAGAATTGAAAAAGAAGACGAAGTTGAGGAGCCTGTATTTAATGAGGAACCTGTAGTAGAGACAGCTGCAGTTGAAGAAACAGTAGCAGAGGAGACTCATATTATAGGAGAGGCTCCGGTTCTGAATCTTGAGGACCTCGTAGTGGAGGAAGAGCCTACAGAGACAGCTGAGGCAATTGTTGATGAGAGTACAGACACAGAAGACCTCTATCTTGATGAGGATCTCTACCTTGATTTAGAGGAAGCACCGGTTGGCACATCACGTATGTCTAGAGTTGATGCACACACACTGGCTGGAGATTATGACTTCTTCGAGGAAGATGAAGAAGATGATGAGGAAGAGCCTGAGGTGGAAGAGCCTTCGTTCGAAGTTCCTGAAGAGGAAACAGAGAGCACAATCGATGAGAACGAGCTTTTCACAGAGATGGCTGAGACACCGGGCAGCAGAGCATCGGGCATGACGATTGCCGCACCTGCTGACGAAGAAGCTGAGATTGAGGCGCTGAAGAGAAGGCTCGCCGAGCTGACAGGAACTGTTGAGATAGATCCTGCTGAGCTTGAGGCAGTGGAGCCTGTAGTCGAGACACCTGTTGTAGAAGAGCCGGTAGTTGAGGCTCCTGTAGTTGAAGAGCCGGTAATAGAAGAGCCTAAGTTTGAAGATTTCACATTTGAGCCGGAAGTAACTGCGGCGGATGATGCCTTCTTCGATGGTCTGACTCCGGCAAATGACATGACAGTAGAAGAGAAGTCATTCGGACTGCCTGTAGAGGATGAGTATGATGACTTCACATTCGAGCCTGAAGTGACAGAGGCTGACGATGAGCTCTTTGCTAATCTGACACCTGCACACGAGATAACGACTCCTGAGCCTGTAATAGAGGAGACTGTTGTAGAAGAGCCCGTAGTAGAGGAGCCTGTATTTGAAGCTCCTGTAGTTGAAGAAGTGGTAGCTCCTGCAGCTGCAGTTGCCGTAGGAAGCATTGATTTTGAGCCTCCTACACCGATTATTTCGGAAGAGCAGAAGGACGCATTCAGCAGCCTGAACTTTGATATTCCGTCAGAGCCGGTAGTTGAGGAACCTGTAGTAGAGGAGCCGGTATTTGAGGCACCGGTAGTAGAGGAACCTGTAATTGAGGAGCCGGTATTTGAGCCGTTCGAAGCAGATGCAAATGTAGAGGAGGATTCCCCTATAGTAGGTTTTGCACCTGCTGTTACAGAGGTAGAGCCTGTAGTAGTGGAGCCTGAACCTGTAGTAGAGCCGGTAGTTACAGAGCCTGTTGTTGAGGCAGCCCAGGCGCCTCAGACACCTAAGGCACCTAAGCCTTCCGATGCTCTCTCTCTCGAGGAACTCGAAAGAGATCTTTTCGGAGCTGTTGAGGAAGGCGCAGAGCCGGATATCGAGACTAAGAAAATCGATAAATTCTACACATTATATAGAAAGAACGAAGAATTCCAGAGACTGCTTGATGAAGAGTACAGCAGACTCAAGGGAGAGCACATTGTAATCCCTGAGGATGACGAAGTTGTTACTTTGGAAGAGACTGCAGAGGCCGCTGATGAGGTGATTCCCACGCCGGTAGCAGAAGCAGTAACAACTGAGCCGGAAGCTGCTCCATTCGCTTTGGAGGACTTCATTACAGAGCAGGACGCAAGACCTGTAGAGGATGCAACCATCTATCAGGAAATGCCAAAAGAAATCGCTGAGGCAATCGCTCAGACCGAAGAGGCTGAGACTCCGCAGGAGCCGAAGTTCGGACTCGGTGGTGTTGATGTGACAGAGACAGCTGCGACCGCGGCTGTGACTGAAGCCGAAGGAAATGCAGTGGGAACAGCAGCTGCTGTAGCCGGTGCAGTGGCAGCAGCCGGAGCAGTCGCAGGCGCGGCAGATAAGGCAGACGCTAAGGCAGATGCAAAGGCAGCCAAAGAGGAAGCCAGAGCTGCTAAGAAAGCTGCAAAGGAAGCCAGGAAGGCTGAGAAAGCAGCAGCTAAAGCAGCTGCAGCAGCAGACCCTCAGGTAGAGTATGAGAGTGTAGACGGAGGCAGCACTATTCTGACTATACTTGCAGTCATCGTTGCAATACTTCTCGTAGTGCTTTTGGCAGTAATACTGATACTTCACCTTGCACCGGACAGCGATCTCGCTATGACTATTGATCAGTTCATCGAGAATCTGACAAGCAAGTTCGGAGCGATACAGACATATAGAGGGATGAGGGTGCTGTAAGGCATCTCTTGTGATAAGGTTATTAACCCGCAGCGGCAGCTGACGCTGTCGCTGCGCTTTTGTTAAGGAGGATACAGAAGTGGCTGTTTTCAAAAAAGAGGAGATAAAGAGCGAACGCAAGGCGCCGAGAAAGGGCGTGTCTGCGCTTTTCATGATTCTTGTAATTGTGTTAGCCGCTCTTTTGCTGACTGTGGGATTTACCACCGACTGGCTGTGGTTTAAGGACCTCGGCTACACATCGGTATTTTGGAAGAAACTAATCACGCAGCTCCAGATCGGAGGGCCGACCTTCCTGGTAATGACATTGCTTACCAGGTTCTATCTCAGAACTCTCAAGAACGGATACTTTAAGAAGATTGAGTCCAGCGAGATTCCGAACGCCAAGGCGCTGAACGGAGTGTCTTGGGTGCTGTCTATGATACTCGGCATTTTAATCGCCGGTTATGCAAGCACGGGCACTTGGCTGACCTATCTTAAAGCGACACATTCAACGGAGTTCGGACTTAAGGATCCGTTGTTTAATCAGGATATAGGCTTCTATATATTTAAACTGGATTGGCTGGATAAACTGAACGAGATCATACTGGCTGCGGTCATCGGCATGGCAGTAGTAACGGTCATTTACTATGTATACCTGCTCACTGTCAGGACGCCTGAGATATTCGACAGAAACGATGGCCCTTCTCCTGAGGATTTCCAAGAAGCGGAAGAGGAGGCCGAGCCTAAGGTTATATACAACAGCCCGTTCGACTACTCCGTAGCCGGCAGACTGTTTAAGGTAGGAAAGAAGGCGGTAGGCACAGCCTTCGACGGCAAACACAAAAAACCAAGAGGACGCAAGGTAGACGTAAACAGCAGCAATATCGAGCACCTGATGGATATCGCCAGCGGCAAACTCATTATCCTCGGTGTTATCTTCTATATTATGCTGGGAATCAATTTCTTCCTGATGCAATTCGACCTCCTGCACACTCACACCGGCGCTGTCTACGGCGCAGGCTTCGTTGATGTCAACGTAACGCTTTGGGTATACAGGATTATCATGCTGCTCTCGCTTGTCGGAGCTGTCACGCTTGCCATTCATATAAAGAAGGGTGAGATAACAAAGCTGCTCAAAGTGCCGGTAATCATGGTACTGGTATTCGTGCTCGGAACCGTTGCAGGCACGGCAGTTCAGACTCTCATAGTCAGCCCGGATGAGATTAACAAGGAATCGAAATATCTCGAAAATAATATTGAATATACCAGACATGCTTATGGCATAGATGATGTAAGAGTTGCCACATACAAGGCCGATGACTCTCTGACTGCAGAGACAATTACGAACAACGAGGAGACCATCGGTAACATCAGAATAAACGACTACGAGCCTGTAGAGGATTATTACAATCAGACGCAGAGTATCCGTCAGTACTACAGATTCAACGACGTGGATATCGACAGATACACGGTGAATGGCAACATCACTCAGACTTACCTCTCCGCAAGAGAGATAGACGAGGACAAGATCCAGAACACATGGATCAATAAACACCTCAAATACACACATGGTTACGGAGTTGCCGTATCGCAGGTAGACACTGTCACAGCCTCCGGCCAGCCGGACGTAATCGAAGGGAACATACCTCCTGAGACCAACGTGCCAGAGCTTAAGATTGAAAGACCTGAGATCTACTTCGGTGAGCTCACCAAGGAATACGTCATCGTAAACACGAAGGAGAGCGAGTTCGACTATCCGGACGGCAATGAAAACAAATACACCGAGTATGAGGGCAAACACGGCATCAAGCTGAACTTCCTCAATCGTGTGCTCTATGCGATTCGCGAGGGCAGCGTCAATATACTCGTGTCGGGCAATATCACATCGAATTCCAAGATCATGTACACAAGGAGCGTGGTCGACAGAGTTAAGAAAATCATGCCGTATCTCTCATACGAGGGAGATCCGTACATGACAATAGTTGACGGCAAGCTTTATTGGATACTCGACGCGTATACTACGAGCAGCAAGTATCCGTACTCGGAGCCGTATAACGAGGAGCTCACTCTGACCAACTACATCAGAAACTCCGTCAAGGTAGTTGTGGATGCATATGAGGGCACGGTGGATTTCTATATCGTAGATGAGAATGATCCAATCGCCAAGACATTCCAGAAGATCTATCCGAAGCTCTTCAAGTCTTCGAGCGAGATATCCGATTCACTGCGCGCTCATCTGAGATATCCTAATACCATGTTCGATATCCAGGCCGGAGTTTACTCGAAGTATCACATGGAAGATGTAAAGGTCTTCTATCTGAACGAGGATATCTGGGATATAGCGCATCACATTTACGGCACTGAGCAGGTTCAGATGGATCCGAGTTATTACGTATTTAATTTGCCGGACACAAAGGAAGGTGCAGAGTTCATCAACATGGTGCCTTTCACACCGAAGTCCAAGCAGAATATGACGGCTATTATGATGGGCCGCAACGACGGGGATAACTACGGACAGATCATTGTCTATACGATGCCTAAGAACAAGAACATCTACGGACCTATGCAGATAGAGGCTCAGATAGACCAGAACACCGAGATTTCCAAGGAATTCTCACTCTGGGCATCCTCGGGTTCAACCTACAAGAGAGGAGATCTCTTCGTAATTCCTATCGGCACATCGCTGATGTACGTAGAGCCTGTTTACCTCGAGGCTTCGAACCAGGCTATCCCTGAGGTCAAGAGAGTAATCGTGGCTTATCAGGATAAGATTGCCTATGAGCCTACTCTCGCTGAGGCACTCGTCAGCCTCTTTGGAGGAGATGCCGGAGATAAGTCCAATAAGATAGACGGCGTTGATGATGGAGAAGGCGGAGCAAGCGATGACGTGCAGTCGCTGATTAACAAGGCTCAGAATGCTTACAATAAAGCCATAGAGGCCCAGAAGAACGGAGACTGGGAAGGCTACGGCAAATACATCAAACAGCTTGAAAATTATCTCGCTAAGCTTTCAAACGAGAGCGGTGCTAAGTCAGATGATGCGGCGGCGCCGGCTGATGCAAATGCTGCCCCTGCTCCTGCTGATGAAGGAGCGGTGGAGGAAGCATTGGAGCCTGCAGCATAAGTAAAGGGACGATCGGATGATTAGATACGATTTAAACAGAATGCTATTTACCTTGACCCCGGAAGAGCATGATGAGGAGACTATAATCAACAAACTCAGTGCTCATCCGGAGGTTAGGTTCGTGTCGTTTACCGGCGTGGATATGGGAGGCCACAACACCGACGAGAAGATACCCGTCGCTGAGTTCTGCTCTAAGATAAAGAGCATGCTCACAGACGGTGTACAGACGGACGGATCGTCTGTAGCTCTTCCGACAATTGCGGACCTCTCCAACGCCAGAGTTGACATCATGCCTGACCATAGCGTCAATTGGTATGTGGAGTACAATTTCGGAAATATCGATTACGAGACGGGGCTTCCGACAGGCACGCTCAGAATTCCGTCCTTCCTCAGACATAACGGGGACAGGATGGTAGGCTCCAGAGTCTTCCTCAAGGATGCCGTCGATAGATTCACAGAAGGTACGAAGGATTTGCTGAAGTCGCATCCTTATGTATTTGAGCACATAGGAGGCATATCGGGCTTCGATGAGATAGATGATCTCGTGCTGACCAATGCGACAGAGCTCGAGTTCTGGGTTAAGACCCCGGATGACAGAGCGGACAGAGACCAGCTGTCGATTGCCCAGGAACTTAAAGAGCAGTACTGGCAGAGGGTCTCGGGCCCGGTGGCTACGGCGCTTGAGCAGGTGCTTGAGATACTTGGGCACTACGGCTTCGGCGTTGAGATGGGACACAAGGAAGTAGGCGGAGTAAAGGCCAAGATGGGCAATTCCGGCAACTTCGATCACATCATGGAGCAACTGGAGATTGACTGGAAGTACGCAACGCCTATGCAGGCAGCGGACAACGAATCGCAGATTAAGCACATAGTGCGTGACGTGTTCCGCATGAACAATCTCGAGGTTACGTTTGCCGCCAAGCCTATATTCGGTGTTGCGGGATCGGGTGAGCATACTCATTTCGGGCTTGCCGCTCGACTGAAAGACGGAAGCCACATCAATTTGTTCGAGCCTGCAGCTCGCGAAGATGACTATATGAGCCCAATCGGATACGGTGCATTGATGGGCATACTCAGGAACTACGAGATGCTCTATCCTATAGTTGCGCCGGATCACGATTCGTTCCAGAGGCTCAAACCCGGATATGAGGCTCCGGTCTGCACGGTAACTTCGCTCGGAATGGATCACAGAACGCCTTCGCGTAACCGTACGGTTCTGATAGGGCTCGTAAGGGATTTCAACAATCCTCTTTCAACCAGGTTTGAGCTGAGATCGCCTAATCCGCACACGAACACTTACCTGATCATAGGCGCTACATATATGAGCATGCTAAACGGAATAAAGGCTGTGCTCGAGGGAAATAAGACGCCGGCTGAGCTTGAGACTTCAATCAGCAAGAGCTATGGTACGGAGGACTTCTATCTGGAGAAGAATAGAGAGTACCGTTCGGAGAGAAATATTTATTCCGACTACAGCGTTGAAGAGAGGGAGCGCTTATTCGGCAAGGCGCCCGCAAATGTATGGCAGAGCTTCCTTGCGTGGGGAGACGGCGAGCTCGATCTTAAAGCGGTCGAGATTATCACAGGTGGTGATGAGACTGCCGGCATGATACTTCGCTCCTACCGCGAACAGATGCTGCTCAAGTGGACCATGGAATACCACGACAGGTATATTCCAAACAGTATGGATCTCCTGAGAGACTGCGTGCGCATACATGAGGATGAAAGCAATCAGTACGATGAGGGCAATTGGCAGAGAGTGAGCGAGCTCAAGTCATTGATAGGACGAGAGGAGAACGACAGAGCGTCGCTTTTGATGCAGGCTAGGATGGCTATTGAAAGCGGAGATTATACGGAGCTCAGCAGGCTTGAGCTGATTATAGAGGAGAAACTCGAAGAGCTCCGAAGTGTTTATGACAAGTATTTGAGGAATATGCTTTAAAAGGATAAAGAAATGCTGGATATTAAGAAGATAAGAGAAGATTTCGACGGCGTTAAAGCCGCAGTTGAGAGAAGAGGAAAGGGCGACTTCGGCCTGAGTCAGGTGAAGGAGCTTGATGAGAAGCGCCGCGAAGTGCTCGCGGAGGTAGAGGCTCTCAAGAATAAACAGAATACGACATCTCGCGAGGTGCCTAAGCTCAAGAAAGAAGGTAAAGACACTACGGCGCTGTTTGCCGAGATGAAGGAGCTCTCGAATAAGATCAAGGAGCTCGACGGAGTTGTGGCTGAGATCGAGGAGGAACTCAAGGGCGTGATTCTGGGCATTCCGAATATGCCTAATCCTGAGGTGCCTGCCGGAAATGACGATGCGGACAATGTAGAGATTCGCAAGGTCGGTGAACCTAGGGCATTCGACTTCGAGGCTAAGGCCCATTGGGATATCGGTGAGAACCTGGATATCCTGGACTTCGAGCGCGCCGCCAAACTCTCGGGCGCGAGATTTACTGTGTACAAGGGACTTGGCGCTAGACTTGAGCGTGCAGTAATCAATTTCATGCTGGATCTGCATACTCAGGATCAGGACTATACAGAGATTCTTCCGCCTTTCATGGTAGGACGCGAGGCTATGACGGGAACAGGACAGCTCCCGAAATTCGAGGAGGATATGTACCACCTGCCTGCTGCGGATCTCTTCCTGATTCCGACAGCCGAAGTGCCGCTGACCAATCTCAGAGCGTCTGAGATAATGAGTGCGGATGAGCTGCCTCTTTACTACACGGCATATACGCCTTGCTTTAGAAAGGAAGCGGGCTCTGCAGGCCGTGACACCAGAGGCTTGATCAGGCAGCATCAGTTTAATAAGGTTGAGATGGTGAAGTTCGTAGCACCTGAGACTTCGTATGACGAACTTGAGAAGCTTACTGCAGATGCCGAGGAAGTGCTTAAGAGGCTCGGCATAGCTTACAGGGTGGTCGTGCTCTCCACGGGCGATCTCGGATTCAGCTCAGCCAAGACATATGATATAGAAGTTTGGATGCCTAGCTACGGCAGGTATGTTGAGATATCGAGTTGTTCTAATTTCGAGGACTTCCAGGCGCGCCGCGCCGGCATCAGATTCAGAAGGGATGCCGGTAGCAAGCCGGAGTTCGTGCATACTTTGAATGGCTCGGGGCTTGCGGTCGGCCGTACGGTCGCTGCGATACTTGAGAACTTCCAGGAGGCCGACGGCGGCGTCGTCATACCTCCTGCACTCCGTCCTTACATGGGCGGCCTGAGCAAGATAGAAGCGCCTGAGGAATAATGACCAAAACCTATGGAAAAGTCCAAAAGCATTTATGACTTCCTAAAGAAAAATGCGGCGGAGGATCACATATCCTTTCATATGCCGGGGCACAAAGCTCGCAGGCAGCTTTATGCGGAGTGCGGATATGCGGACTTGCTGAATGATGCCATCAGATATGACATCACGGAGATACCGGGCGCAGATGCGCTTTATCATCCGAAGACTACGCTTAGGGCTGTCATGGATAATTACGCAGAGCTTTACGGCGTCCGCCACACTGAGCTTTTAGTCAACGGCGCAAGCGCAGGAATAATTGCCGCAATACTTGCCTGCGTGCCTGTAGGCGGGAAATTAATACTCGGAAGAAATTCGCATCACGCTGCTTTTAGTGCGCTCAGACTCGGAGGCATCAACCCGGTGTATATTCAGCCTGAGACGGATGCTAAGTATAATCTTGCGGCGGAGATATCGGCCTATGCTCTTGAGGAGGCTTGCAAAGCCAACCCGGATGCATCGGCCGTTTTAATTACAAGCCCGAACTACTGCGGGATGATGTCGGATATATCGCTGCTGACAGAGACAGCTCATGACTACGGGATGGCGCTTATAGTCGATCAGGCCCACGGAGCTCACCTTAGGTTCTTTGATTACGATGCTAAGGCAGCCAGAGAAGAGGGCGCCTTCGTGCCGCATATCTCACATGCGGCTGAGACTCTCGGGGCTGACATAGTCATTAACAGCACGCACAAGACATTGCTTAGTTTTACGGGAAGCAGCATACTCAATATCTGCGGAGATAGCATAGACATTAATGCAGTCAGCGATGTACTTCGTATGCTGCAGACGACCAGCCCGTCATATCTTCTGATGGCGAGCCTGGATATAAATGAAAAGATAATGAGAGAGAGGGGCAGGGAGATTATCAAATCCTGGAAGACCGATCTCGACTATTTCTATAAAGAGGCGGTTAAGATATCCGGTCTAAGTGTGGTGCAGGGCGGCGGAGCCAAGGGCAGCGGCTCCGGGGATGAGGAATGCTTCCCTCTGTACAGATACCGCGAAGGGCCGGATGTTACCAAGATAAATATTAGCATGGCAGAGCTGGGGCTTTCGGGTGAGCGGCTCGAGCATGAGCTCAGATACAAGGGCATTATCGGAGAAATGGTGCATGGAGAGTATCTGCTGCTCATGACGGGCGCCGGTAACGTGCGCGGCGACTACGATAGGCTGCTCGCGGCCCTGAGAGACATATCCGCGAGCTACGGCATCAGCCATACGGAGTACAGGCCGCCGCGATCATTTGAGGCGCCCAGGCCTGAGGCATCTGATGTGCCGACCTCAGGCGAGCTCGTGCCGCTCTATGCATCGGACGGACGGGTGCTCTACGATCCTATAATCACATATCCGCCGGGAACCCCAATTGTATGCCCGGGAGAGATCATGTCGATGGAAGTGATCGGATATATTCAAAATCTGCTCTCGGAGGGCAACCGCATAAGCGGAGTGGATGAAGAGGGTATGATCAAAGTCGGAGTATAGAATACAAAATGGATTACGCAAAAGAGTCTAAGAAATTACACGAAGAATGGAAGGGGAAGATCGAAGTTGTTTCGAGAGTTCCCGTAGGAAGCGAGGAGGATTTAGCCCTCGCATATACACCGGGCGTGGCTGAGCCTTGCCTTGAGATACAAAAGAACCCTGATCTCAGCTATGATTTAACCAGGCGTTGGAACAGCTGCGCTGTAGTGACTGACGGAACTGCGGTGCTCGGACTTGGGGATATAGGCCCTGAGGCAGGGATGCCCGTTATGGAGGGCAAATGCGTGCTCTTTAAGTCATTCGGTGATGTCGATGCCTTCCCGATTTGCATCAAGTCGCATGATGTCGACACAATAGTTGAGACCGTGTATCAGATATCCGGCTCGTTTGGCGGTATAAATCTCGAGGACATATCCGCACCGAGATGTTTTGAGATAGAGCAAAAGCTAAAGGAAAGATGCGATATCCCTATCTTCCATGACGACCAGCACGGGACAGCGGTTGTCACATTGGCAGGCCTTATCAATGCACTCAAAATAGTGGAAAAAAAGAAGGAAGACCTAAAAATAGTAATCTCGGGCGCAGGCGCCGCTGCTGTTTCGGTGACCAAGCTGCTTCTCTCATACGGATTTAAGAATGTCATCATGGCGGACAGATGCGGCATCATTTATAAAGGCAGAGGCGAAGGCATGAACTGGATAAAAGAGGAGATGGCAGGGGTCACAAATCTTAAATTCGAAAAGGGCAGTCTCGCAGATGCGCTGCGAGGAGCCGACGTGTTCATAGGAGTCTCCGCACCGGGTCTTGTAACAAAAGAAATGGTAGAGAGCATGGCAGAGAGACCGATTATATTCGCTTGTGCAAATCCTGTTCCGGAAATAAATCCGGAGGAAGCCAAGGCTGCAGGGGCTGCCGTGGTGGCGACGGGCAGGTCGGATTATCCGAATCAGATAAATAATGTGCTGGCGTTTCCCGGCATATTCAGAGGGACATTTGACTGCCAGGCTAGATGCATCAACGAAGAGATGAAACTGGCCGCGGCGGAGGCTATAGCCGCTCTGATATCCGATGATGAACTAAATGCTGACTATATAGTTCCGAGAGCCTTCGATAAAAGAGTAGGAGAGGCTGTCGCAAAAGCAGTTCGCAGTGCGGCTGAGGCATCGGGAGCTGCTCGCAAATAGATTAATGCCTTGTAATTTCGAGGGCATAGACGGAACGAGAGATGACGGAAATTGAAAAGAAAAGCATATTAACAAATATTCTGGCGCAGTATTTGAATCATCTGTCAAAGCATCTGCCGGAAGATATCAGCTCTGCACTTCTCAGACTGAAGGAGCAGGAGAGCGATGATTCCGCGCGCGCCTTTTACGAAACGATGTTTCGCAATATGGAGCTTGCCGCAGAGCTTGACAGACCTCTCTGTCAGGATACGGGCATAGTTCAGTTTAAGATAAAATGCGGGGCACTGTTCCCTGCGATCAACGAACTCGCAGACTCGCTTACAGACGCTGTCCGCATAGCGACGGAGGAAGCCCCTCTGAGGCCTAATTGCGTGCTTAGCTTCGAGGAGAAGAACACCGGAGACAACACGGGAGGCGGCGTTCCCACAGTATGGTGGGAGATAGTACCGAATAGATACGACTGTGAGATTACGGCCTATCTGGCAGGCGGAGGAAGCTCCATGCCGGGCAGGGCCGAGGTGCTCATGCCAAGCGCAGGCTACGATGCCATTATTCCTTTCGTGCTCGACAGGGTAGCGGAGTACGGACCTAATGCCTGTCCGCCCCTTCTGATTGGAGTGGGAGTCGGCAATTCCGTTGAGACAGCCGCGATGAATTCCAAGAACGCATTGCTACGCGATGCAGATTCAAAGAACTCTAATCCTAAGGCGGCGAGGATTGAGGAACTTCTTGAAGAAGGTATTAACAAGATGGGCATAGGACCGCAGGGGCTGGGCGGAAGCAGCAGCGTAATGGGAGTCAATCTCGTAAATACAGCGAGACATCCTGCTACACTGGCGGTTGCCGTTAGCTTCGGATGCTGGTGCCACAGAAGAGGACGTCTGCATCTGGACAGAAATCTGAACTTCGAATCCCCGACGCACCCTGGTTTTTCTAAATAACGGAGGAGTTATGACCGAGCATAGAGACGGCAGGATAATAATCACAACTCCGATTACAGACGAGGATATAAAGGGGCTCAGAACCGGTGACACATTCTACCTAAGCGGAGAACTCATGACCGGCAGGGATGATGTGCATGAGAGAGTGGTAGAGGAAGGGATGGCTTTCCCGGTGGATTTAAATGCCAAGGCCTTATTTCATGCCGGCCCTATTATAAAAACCAAAGAGAACGGAACTTACGAAATCATTTCCATCGGACCTACCACGTCCATGCGCATGGAGAGATTCGAGAGCGCCTTCATCGAAAAGACAGGCGTGAAGATCATAATAGGCAAAGGCGGAATGGGAGCGGATACCGCCGCAGCATGCAGAATGCACAAGACCATATGCTCTGCAGCCCCCGCAGGCTGCTCGCTTGTATGTGCCAAGTGCGTAGAAGAGGTAGAAGGAGCCTCATGGACGGAGCTCGGAATGCCGGAGGCCGTATGGCATCTTAAGGTAAAAGAATTCGGCCCCCTGATCGTTACGATAGACAGCGAAGGCCGAAATTACTTCGAAGAATTGAAGAGCGATTATAAACTCCGCAGCGAGGAGCAAAAGCTCCGCCTGATCAAGGAGCTTAAATAATTTAAACTTTATTGCTCCAATAACTTCCTGATATATTCAATTTGTTTCATTACAGATGACGAACTCGTGCCGCCGGCCGAGTTTCTTTTTTCGACGCAGGTGTGAAGCGCAAGCCTCTGATACACATCCTCATCAATGAGAGTGGAGAACTGCTTGAACTCTTCAAGCGGAAGTTCCTCGAGCGCGCAGCCCCTGCCGACGCAATACGACACGGTCTGACCTGCTATATTATACGCGTCTCTGAACGCCATACCCTTGACCACGAGGTAATCCGCGAGGTCTGTGGCATTGACATAGCCTTGCTTGGCTGACTCGTACATATTCTCCCTGTTAACTTCCATCACATCCACCATCTCTATGAATGCCTCGATGCAAAGCTTGACAGTCTCCACAGAGTCGAAGAGCGGCTCCTTATCCTCCTGAATGTCCTTGTTATATGCGAGTGGCAGTCCCTTGAGCACGGTCAGAAGCGACATGAGATTGCCGTATACTCTTCCCGTCTTACCCCTGCAGAGCTCGGCCACGTCAGGATTCTTTTTCTGTGGCATAATCGAGGATCCCGTCGTATATTCATCGGGCAATTGCACGAAACCGAATTCGCTGCTAGCCCACATTACGATCTCCTCTGAGAGCCTCGAGCTGTGTATCATTATGATGGCAAGTGCGGACATGAGCTCCACGAAGTGATCCCTGTCTGATACCGCGTCCATGCTGTTCATGGAAATCCCGTTAAATCCGAGCAAGGATGCCTCGTACTCCCTGTCGATATCGAAGGTCGTTCCCGCCAGGGCGCAGGCCCCGATAGGAGATCTCTCGAGCATTCTCTTCTTGCAGTCGCTGAGCCTGCTCATGTCTCTCTCCACCATCATCGCGTATGCCATGAGGTGCTGGGCAAACGACACCGGCTGTGCGTGCTGCAGATGCGTATATCCGGGCATGATGACGTCGAGAGTCTGCTCTGCCTTATCCGCGAGCACTTTAAGAAGTTCTCGCAGGAGGTCGTTTATGATATCCGTTTCCTCTATGCAATACAGCTTGGTATCCAAGGCGACCTGGTCGTTACGGCTTCTGGCTGTATGCAGCATCTTACCTGCATCGCCTATCCTGTCCGTGAGCACCTTCTCTACGAACATGTGGATATCCTCTGCCGACGGGTCGATTTCGAGGGCGCCCGAAGTGATGTCCGCCTCTATACCCTCGAGCCCTTGTATTATAAGTTCCGCATCGCTCTCAGGTATTATGCCTTGCTTGGCAAGCATCTTCGCATGGGCTATGCTGCCTGCGATGTCACGTTTATAAAGTCTCCTGTCGACGGCTATTGATGAATTGATCTCATCTACTAAATTGGCCGTCGTGCCTGTGGTGCGGCCTGCCCATAATTTATCCATTATTTCAAATTGCCTTTCTCAAGGAGGGCATTGACCAAAGTCGGAAGCCCCCAGATATTAATGAAACCTTCTGCCTGAGAATGATCATAATCCGTCTCTCCGAATGATGCAAGGTCTTCGGAGTAAAGCGAGCAAGGAGAAGTTGTTCCGGCAGGGATGATGTTACCCTTGTACAGTTTGAGCTTAACCTCGCCTGTTACGTTCTTGTTCGACTCGTTGGCAAACGCAGTAAGAGCCTCCTGCAATGGGCTGTACCATTTGCCGTTGTAAATCATGTCGGCGTAGTCTACAGCGAGCTTTTGCTTCAGGTGGAGTGTCTCCTTGTCTACAGTCAGCATCTCGAGCTGCTCATGAGCGAAGTAGAGTATCGTGCCTCCCGGTGTCTCGTATACTCCGCGGTCCTTCATTCCGATAAGCCTGTTCTCGACTATATCGATGATGCCTATGCCGTTCGCGCCGCCGAGCTCGTTGAGTTTCTCGATAATCTTGGAAGCCTTCATCTTCTCACCGTCGATGGATACAGGGGCGCCTGCCTCGAATCCAAGAGTGACATAAGTAGGCTCATCCGGTGCTTGCAGAGGGGAGACTCCCATTTCGAGGAAGCCTTCCTTTTCATACTGCGGCTCGTTGGACGGATCCTCAAGGTCGAGTCCCTCATGGCTGAGATGCCAGAGGTTCTTATCCTTGGAATAATTGGTCTCCCTGGAAATCTTGAGAGGCACATCGTGAGCCTCGGCATAGT
Source organism: uncultured Eubacteriales bacterium (assembly GCA_902760855.1). Taxonomy (GTDB): domain Bacteria; phylum Bacillota; class Clostridia; order Peptostreptococcales; family Anaerovoracaceae; genus Crickella. The sequence goes on along the minus strand of CACWIO010000003.1, from coordinate 19,786 downwards.
CGATTTCGTCGTCTCTCGACTTGATGTCCCACTCCCTCCAAGGAGCGATAATCTTCATACCCGGAGCCCATCTCTTAACAGCCAGCTCAAACCTGACCTGATCGTTTCCTTTACCCGTGCATCCGTGGCAGACAGCATCTGCGCCTTCCTCGAGGGCAATCTCCGCGAGCTTCTTACCGATGACAGGGCGGGCAAACGCCGTACCCAGCAGATACTTCTCATACTTGGCGCCCATTTTAAGTGACGGTATGATTACCTCTTCTACCATCTCATCTACGAGATCGGCAACTATCAGTTTGCTGGCTCCGGTCTTGATGGCTTTCTCCTCGAGTCCTTCGAGCTCATCTGCCTGACCTACGTTACCTGCAACTGCTATTATCTCAGGATTGTTATAATTCTCCTTAAGCCATGGAATTATGATGGATGTGTCCAAGCCTCCGGAATAAGCCAATACGACTTTCTTGATTTCTTTATCCTTGCTCATTGTTACCTCCGATAAATATCTATACTGTATTTTTATAACGTAAACATTATAAATATACAAATGACGCATGTCAATAATAAACCTATAAAAAGGTGAAAAATAGGGGAATATATAAATAATGAATTAAAATGTTCTCAGAAAGAAACTTGAATATTTATTGACAATTGCGAGCCAAGCGGTTAATATATGCATAATTATTCGAAATAATGCATATAATAACAAAGGAGATATGACAAATGTCACTTAAAGGACGCAATTTATTAAAGGTACTCGATCTGAGCTCGGATGAAATCAATGAACTTATTGATCTCGCAGCCAAGCTTAAACAGGAAAAGAAAAACGGAATCCCGCATCGCATGCATGAGGGCAAGAGCATAGCGCTGATATTTGAAAAATCCTCGACGCGTACTCGCTGCGCTTTCGAAGTTGCCGCATATGACCTTGGGATGAATACAACCTATCTCGACCCGTCCGGTTCACAGATGGGTAAGAAGGAGTCAATAGCCGATACAGCCAGGGTGCTCGGACGCATGTATGACGGAATAGAATACAGAGGATTTGGTCAGGAGAGAGTTGAGCTGATCGCAAAGTACGCCGGAGTTCCGGTTTGGAACGGTCTGACGGACGAGTCGCATCCGACTCAGATACTTGCCGATTTCCTGACGATCAAGGAGCATTTCGGAGAGCTCAAGGGTAAGAAACTGGTATTCATGGGCGATGCCTGCTACAACATGGGCAATTCCATGATGGTAGGTTGCGCCAAGATGGGCATGCATTACGTGGCGTGCGCTCCTAAGAAATATTGGCCGGGGCAGGAGCTTTTGGACATTTGTAATGAAATTGCCAAAGAGACGGGAGCCGTAATTGAGTGCATCGAAGATCCTAGCGAAGCTGTGCCGGGCGCGGATATCATCTATACGGATGTATGGGTTTCTATGGGCGAGCCTCTTGCGGCATGGAGTGAGAGAATCGGAATCCTCAAGAAATATACGGTTGACAGCAAGATAATGGAGATGGCGGGACCGGACAGCAAATTCATGCACTGCCTGCCTGCATTCCACGACCTCGAGACAGAGACCGGTAAGGAGATGTATGAGCTCTTTGGAGTTGAGCACATGGAGGTGAGCAACGAAGTGTTCGAAGGACCTCAATCCATAGTCTTCGATGAGGCGGAGAATCGTATGCATACCATCAAAGCCGTGATGGCTGCTACACTGGGCTAGTCATAAGTCATATTTGCTGACAAATAATTAACTCAATTGGATTGAAAAATGCACAGTTTGAGCTATGTGTTTTTAAGCGCAAACGCTGATTTTTGGGCAGAAATAAGATATAATTTTAGAGTTATAGAAGGGGGTTATCGACAATCCCCTTTTTTAAAGAAAAAGAAAAGTTATCACACTGTAATGAAAGGAACTTTCAGAGGGATGAGCCAAAGAAAACATTTGCCAAGCATCCACGTACCGCATCATAAGAATACGGCCGCCAGTGAGACCGTAGCGATGCCGATACCGGATGAAGTCAGCATTAGCATGTCCCAGAATATCGGCGCTCCTTGTACGCCTCTTGTGGCGGCGGGAGATTATGTAAAGGTAGGTCAGCGAATCGGAGACGTAGAAGCCTTCGTCAGCGCGCCTATCTTTTCGAGTGTCAGCGGAACTGTCAAGTCTATTGATCAGGTACGCGGCAGCATGGGCGGCTTTGAGACACATATAGTGATTGAGACTGACAAAAAACAGGAAATCAGCGAGGAGATAAAGATCCCTGAGATGGAGAGCTTTGAAGACTTCGTTAAAGCAGCCAGGGACAGCGGCATGGTAGGACTCGGAGGAGCTTCATTCCCGACTCATGTAAAGCTGAATCCAAAGAACCTCGATGAGTGTGAATACCTCGTGGTCAATGCCGCGGAGTGCGAACCATTCATCACGACAGACAACAGAGAGATGATCGAGAACGGTCAGGATGTGCTCGATGGCATGAGAGTCATCATGCAGTTTATGGACCTCAAGAGAGGCTTCATAGGAATCGAAACCAACAAGCCTGAGGCCATAAAGAATATGAAACGCCTGATTGAGCAAAACGAAATCAGCGATATAGAAATCGTAGAGCTTCCGTCCAGCTATCCTAAAGGAGCTGAGCGCGTGCTCATATACGAGGTGACGGGTAAGACCATGGATGCCGGAGTTCTGCCGGCGCAGCTCGGAGTCATACTCGATAACGTCTCCACGGTGGGACTGCTGGCAGAGTTCTTCAAGACCGGCATGCCTATAGTCAGGAGGAGAGTCACCGTAGACGGTGATGCAGTTGCAGAGCCCAAGAACGTATTCGTCCCTATAGGAACGAGAATTGCCGATATCGTGAAATTCTGCGGCGGATACAAGCAGGAGCCTCGCAAGATAGTCATGGGCGGACCTATGATGGGACGTGCTACCAAGAGCGACGACTCCCCGATAATGAAGAACACATCCGCGGTTCTGTGCTTCGGAGCCGAGGCCGCAGCGGTCAAGGAAGAGAGCGCTTGCCTGAATTGCCAGCGTTGCCACTCCGCCTGCCCGTTCGGACTCATGCCAAGCATCTTCGCTGACGCATATGCAGCCAAGGACGTGGATACTCTCAACAGATTTAAGGTAATGCAGTGCATGGAATGCGGTAGCTGCTCTTATACTTGCCCGGCGCGCCGTCCGCTCGCACTGACCAACAAACTCGCTAAGATGATGGTAAAGGAGGCATCGAATTAATATGGATAATAAATACCACAGCAATTTGATAGTATCCTCCTCACCGCATATCGTGACAGAGTCGGATACAACCCGCCTGATGGGCACGGTGCTTGTGGCACTTGCTCCGGCGTGGGTGGCCAGCATTTTTATCTTCGGATTCAGGGCCTTCCTGCTATCCGCAGTATGCGTAGTGGCCAGCGTATTCTTTGAGTACATATATAACGTTATTACACATAGACCTCAGACCATTAAAGATCTCTCGGCAGCGCTGACAGGACTTCTGATTGCATTCAATGTCCCGTCCAGCTTCCCTATCTGGCAGGCTATACTCGGATGCCTGTTTGCGATCATCGTGGTCAAGCAGATTTTCGGAGGACTCGGCAGGAACTTCAGTAACCCGGCCATCACAGCCAGAATCTTCCTGTTCATATCCTTTGCATCCAATATGTCGACATGGCCTGTGACCAGGCTCAGCGATGCGACGGATGCGGTTACGGGACCTACGCCTCTTGCGCTCTATGCGGAAGGCAGCCGCGACCAGATACCGGATATGCTGAGGATGCTCCTCGGATTCCACGGAGGTTCCACCGGCGAGGTTTGCGCACTGGCACTTCTCATCGGCGGTCTCTATCTGATAGTTCGCAAGGTTATCAGCCCTATCATTCCGTGTGCATTCATCGGAACAGTATTCTTATTCGGCTTCGTCGCGACAGGATCGGCTTACTGGGGACTCTTCCACGTGCTCTCCGGCGGTGTGATGCTCGGCGCCTTCTTTATGGCTACCGACTATGTCACTTCACCTAAATTGCCGCTTGGCCAGCTGCTCTTCGGAATAGGATGCGGCATTATCACAATGAGCATCAGGCTATTCGGCTCTTATCCTGAGGGCGTGTCCTTCTCGATACTGCTGATGAACCTCTGCGTGCCGCTTTTCAATACGCTTTCATACAAGTTCTACCTGAAGGAAGGAGGTGCCAAGAATGGAAACTAAGAGCAACGCTTCAAAAGATTTCATTATTCCGGTGCTCGTATTGGTGGCAATCTGCTTCGCAACCACCTTCCTGCTGGCATTCACATACGGCGTGACTTCACCGATTATCGCTGCCAACACCGAGACTGCGGCAAGTGAAGCCAGATCCGCACTCCTTGAGGAAGCGAAGGGAGAATTCGAAGAATCAAGTGCGGATTGCATTGCCTATGAAGAGGGTAAAGTCTACGTAGAGAATGTATTCAACGCTAAGAACGGCTCAGGCATGGTAGTAACGGTTAAGTCCAATTCTTACGGCGGACTTCTGACGGCTATGGTCGGCATCAATAAAGACGGAGAGGTCACAGGCGTGCAGATAACAGAGCACGCAGATACACCGGGTGTCGGCACCAAGGCCCATGTCGCAGAGCACCTCGCTCAGTACGTAGATAAGTCAGAGCTCGGAAGCGACAATATCAAGGCGCATGCTGACGACGTAATGGAGGTAACCGGAGCATCCGTATCTTCCGGAGCCGTCCACAAAGCCGTCTACTGCGCTCTCGAGCAGTTTAAAGAGATGGGAGGTGTCAAGTAATGGAAAACAAAAGCAAACTCGCCATCCTGACTAACGGAATAATCAAGGAGAACCCGGTGCTCGTGCTCCTGCTCGGAACCTGTCCGTTCCTGGCTACATCGAGCTCGCTTATAAATGCGCTCGGTATGGGATTCTCGGCTACCGCGGTACTGATTTGTTCCAATATAGTAATCTCGCTGCTACGTAAGGTGATTCCGGATAAGGTAAGAATCCCTTGCTACATAGTAGTAATAGCGGGCTTCGTAACTCTCGTTCAATTTGTGCTCCAGGCATATGCACCTGATATCAACAAAGCGCTCGGAGTGTTCATCCCGCTGATCGTAGTTAACTGCATAATCCTCGGCCGTGCTGAGGCATTTGCCAACAAGAATACAGTATTTGATTCGCTGCTCGACGGAATCAGCATGGGACTCGGCTTCACGCTTGCCCTCGCGGCCATGGGAGCTATCAGAGAATTCTTCGGAACGGGTTGCCTGCTCGGCATCACCATCATTCCGAATTTCTCGATCGGATTCTTCAATCTCCCTCCGGGCGGATTCTTCGTATACGGTCTCCTCATTGCAATCATGCAGGCGGCTACGAAGGGACGCGCACTCAAGGCTAAGGGATTCAGCTGTGGACTTTGCCCTATGTACAATTCGTGCAATACGGCTGAGGCCAACGAAGAGTTAGCGGAAGAGCAGGCAGCCAAGGCAGCTGCCGAGGCAGTATAGAAAGGAGGACGGCATAATGACACAACTTATTATTATCTTTATGGCGATAGTCCTCGTAAATAACTTCGTACTGTCGCAGTTCCTGGGAATCTGTTCATTCCTCGGAGTTTCAAACAAAATGAGTTCATCCGTCGGTATGGGCGGTGCGGTAGTCTTCGTAATGGTAATTGCGGAGCTCGTGACCTGGCCTGTAATGCAGCTCCTCAAGAGATTTGAGATTGAGTATCTGCAGACGGTGGTATTCATACTCGTAATCGCTGCCCTCGTGCAGTTCGTAGAGATGTTCATGAAGAGGTATCTGCCGGCGCTTCAGAAAGCACTTGGTATCTTCCTCCCGCTCATCACGACCAACTGCGCAATTCTGGGTGCGACCATAAACGCAATCAGCTACGGATATTCTTATCTGCAGTCTGTCGTATATGCTTTCGGAGCGGGCGTCGGCTACATGGTGGCAATGGTCCTCTTCGCAGGCATTCGTGAGGAGAAGCTCAACAACATGGAAGGAATACCTGCACCGTTCCAAGGAGTCGGTATCATACTTGTTGCTGCTTCGATTATGGCGATGTCCTTTATGGGCTTCACCGGTATGTTCCAGTAAGGAGGTGCAGAGATGAACACATTAATGACACCTGTACTGCTGGTAGCAGTTATCGGACTTATATGCGCATCGCTTCTGGTGTTCGCATCCAAGGTATTCCACGTTGCGGTCGATGAGAGAGTCAGTCTGATCAGAGAGGCTCTTCCGGGGGCTAACTGCGGCGGATGCGGCTACGCCGGCTGCGACGACTACGCTGCCAATCTGGTGGCTGACGAGTCTCTTTCCTGTACGCTGTGCAGCCCTGGCGGGGCAGCTACGGCGGCGCAGATTGCCGAGATACTCGGCAGATCCGCCGGTGCAGCAGAACCGGAAGTTGCCCAGGTAATGTGCAACGGAACCTGCGATGCTTCGCGCAAGTTACTCGAGTGGCAGGGCATGAGCTCATGTAAGGGCGCCAAGGGATGGTTCTCATCTCCTAATGCCTGCATGTTCGGATGTATGGGCCTTGGAGACTGTGTGGACGCCTGCCAGTTCGATGCAATTGGGATAGTCGATGGCATAGCCAAGGTAAACAGAGAGAACTGCGTGGCATGCGGCGCCTGTGTTAATGCTTGCCCACAGAAGATAATCAAACTCGTACCGGAGAAGAATCAAGTGCACGTGCTCTGCTCTTCGACGGACAAGGGCGCAGTGGCCAGGAAGAATTGCGATAATGCCTGCATAGGCTGCATGAAGTGCACCACGGTCTGCAACTTCGATGCGATTTCCGTAGAGGACAATCTCGCAAGAATAGACGAAGCTAAGTGCAAGTCCTGCGGACTCTGTGCGGCAATCTGCCCGACGGGGGCTATCAACAGCTTCAAGAAACTTCCTAAGAAGGAAGCCGCCGAGAAGGCAGCGGCTGCCAAGAAAGCCAAAGCAGCTAAGGCATAAATAAGATATGTAATATCAAAAAAATAATCTCAAAATGGGATTATTTTTTTGTTTTTTTGTGTACTTTCTAAATTTGCAAATGAAAAGTGCAAATAATGTCGGATTGAGGGAGTTTTTCGTTCGACAGTTTTTTATTTTCATTCTATTATTTGCGCACGGTGGAGCCGCACCACTGTAATTATTTACAAAATGGGACTAGAGAGATGCGGCAGAAAAGGAGTAAACAAATGGCAAATAATCAGAATGGGAAGAAGAACAACGATGAGGTCACTTTCGAACTCAGAGAGCATATCGGAGTTCTGGAGGAGAGGAACGACGGCTGGAAGAAAGAAGTCAATATCGTTGCATGGAACGGAGGAGCTCCCAAGATCGATATCAGAGACTGGGACCCGGCACACGAGAGGATGGGCAGGGGAATTACACTGTTCGAGGAGACGGCTGAGAAGCTGGCAGAGACCCTTACCAAGAGATACTCAGAACTGCCTGCATCGCAAAGGGTAGTGGTAACAGGAGGGCAGGCATGATAAGACTACGTACGGTTAAGGCGCGCAGCAGTCGCGCCACCCGTGTTTTGGTCTTCTTACTCACACTATCTATGGCTATCGGAGGAGTGGCGGGATGCTTTACGGATAGAGCTGAGGCTGCGGCAACTACCGTTACCCTCAGGTACGGAAGCAGTGAATTCTACGGTACCGGATCCTATGGCGGAGGCTGGACTACCATCAAATGGGTTACTCATATAGACGGGGAGCCCATCGACCTGGATGAGATACCCGGTGTCAGCAGATCTTATGCATATTGCGTGCAGCCTACAACCAAATCTCCGGATCCCGGAACCTACACCGTCACTTTGGTTGACGACGATGACACCGGCAGAGTAGCCAAGATGAGGAAGCTCATCTATTATCTGCCAGGATCGTACGGATATGGTAAGGTGGGCTACAAGAGATGGTTTGCCAATAGCAACACGGGAGCAAGCGACTATGCCGTGGGACATATGGCACTATCGTGGATTCACTCCAACTATTCGGAATCTGTAAGCGAGGTCTGGGACGGAGTCAGCGCTACGATGGAGAGAAAGGTTAAGGAAATCGTAGAGGATCTCGACAACCTTCCCGACCCGCCGGAGCGCTTCGAAGTGTTCTGGGTAAAGGTCTCGGGCAGGCAGGATGTGTTCGGTGCTTTTTACTCAACTGAATTCGGTTCAGCCAAAGTCGTCAAGACATCGGCGTGGCCCGGCCTTACTAATGGCAATTCAGCATATTCACCCAAAGGAGCTGAATACACTCTGTACACGGATGAGAATTGCAAGACGGTGGCTAAGACTGCCGACGGAGTGGATGCTGTGCTCGTAACAAAAGATGACGGAAACAGCGATGAGATTAGCATTGAAACAGGAGATTACTATGTTAAAGAAACCAAAGCGCCCAAAGGATATGCTCTGGACACGAAGATAAGAGCCATAAGTGTGGTGAGCGATAAGACAACTACGCTAAACGTACAGGATGTGCCGATTCACTGCAGGGTGAACATACTCTTCAACAAGTTGGACAAGGACAGCTCCAAGGCTAAAGCGGAAGGAGATGCTGGACTTGCGGATGCGGTTTATAGGTTCAGCTATTACGACGGCTATTACTCGAGTGCATCTGCTGCGGAGGCATCAGGAGTTGCTGACTCTATATGGTATTTCAAGACCGATTCAAACGGACGTATATCCGGCAGGAACCCGAGTATGGCAGAAGGCTACAGCAGCTCTGCTCTATACAAAGATAACAGCGGCAATGTAATCTTCCTGCTCGGAACCTATGTTATACAGGAAGTTAAGCCGTCGAGCGGATACCTGCTGAATGACGAGAAACTAATCGTACAGATAAAAGAGGATGGCAGAGGAGAGGCTACTGTATACACATATAATGAGAACATATCCGGTAAAGAGCAGGTAATGCGAGGAGGAGTCAGAGTCTCCAAAGTCGATAACGACATCGACACTGCCTATGCGCAGGGAGACGCAAGCCTGGCAGAGGCAGAATTTACAATCTACAACAAATCCAAGGAAGCTGTAATGGTCGGAGGGAAGGAGATTGCCAAGGATGCTGCAGCTCTGGTTATTAAAACAAATGCAGAGGGCATAGCCGCTTCAGCTGCAAATGCTCTTCCTTACGGGACATATCTGATCAAGGAGACAAAAGCTCCTGCGGGATACAATCTCAACAGCTCCTGGTCCAAAGAGTTCAGCATCAGGCAGAACGGTCAGATCGTAGATTTGACGACGGATGCGGTGCGAGAGTCCGTGATTCGAAGTGGCGTACAGATAGTAAAACGCGATAAGGAGATTGCAAAATCTGAGGCGCTTGGCGGGGCTTCTCTTGAAGGCATAGTAATGACCATAAAGAATGTATCCGATCATGATGTAGTTGTAGCGGCGGAGCTCGGAAACAAAGATAACAAAATCAACTGGAGAAATGCTGACTCTAAAAATGAACTGTTTGAGACTGAGCAGATTAAGAGAGTCAAGCCGGGAGAGGATGTAGGGAAGATTATGGTTCATTGGAATGAGGACAAGTCTGCATATACTGCAGAGACTCTGCCCGACGACCTTCCATTTGGAACTTATACGATCAGAGAGTCCAAGACTACCGGCTCATATCAGAGAACGGATAAAAGCGAGCACAGGTTTGAGGTCAGAGAGGACGGAACTGTATATGCATACGGAGATGAGGGGCTCGATGATATATTATGCTTCGATAACTACGTATATCGCTCTGATCTCAAAGGAACTAAAATCGGCGACGGTGATTCAAAGAGATTCTCCTATGTGCCATTTAAGATTACAAGTCTGTCTAACGGAGAGAGCCATGTCGTGGTAACTGATAAAAATGGTTTCTTCTCGACGGAGGACAGGAGGACTGCAGACAGCCTGGATGAGGACGAGGATGCTGATACATCTGCTAAGGTAAATCCTTTTGATGATCTGCTGGATAAAGAGCTCATAAAAAGGGAGGACATAGAAAAGCGCTCGGGAGATATATTGATGGGCGCATGGTTCGGCACCGGAGAATTCGGCACCAAAGCTGAGCACAATCCGTCATACGGAGCGCTTCCTTACGATTCATATATTATCGAGGAGATGGCCTGTGAACAGAACCTGGGATATGGTCTGCAGAAGTTCTTCTTTACGATAGAGGACAAGACTCAAAACGGCGTTGTAGATTTGGAAACCATTACCAACAAGTATAAGGATGTGCCGGAACTTGCAACCCAAGCAGGCGTAGGAGGGATTAACAGAGGGGTATCTCCGAACATCGAAATTACATTGGTAGATGTGATTAAGTACAGCAACTTGGTAAAAGGAGAAACATACACTGTAAGGGGCAGGCTGATGGATAAAAGCAGCGATGAAGTGGTCAAGGATGCAAATGGTGAGGAGGTAGTCGCCGAGACGACATTCACAGCTAAGAGAAGAGACGGAAGGACTGAAGTTACTTTCAAATTTGACGGATCCGAAATGCACGGCATGGACACGGTGGTGTATGAGAAACTCTATGATGCAAACGGACTGCTAGTCGCATCCCATGAGGACAAGGATAATTTGGAGCAGACGGTTACATGGAAAGAGCCTGATATTCCGGAAACACCTGAGACACCGGAAAGACCCAAGACGCCGGATACGGGAGATTCCTCCGGGCTGAAACTTCTTTACCCGCTACTTGCTATTGCAATATCGGCGGAGGGGCTGCTGTTGACCAAAAAGCGCAGGAATGATAGACTCAATTGACATTAAAACCATTGTAATATCAGGCAAATGGAGCACACACAACTTGCTCAATTGAGGGGGATTCCAAGCTAGATGAAAGTAGCATTCCATACGCTGGGCTGCAAAGTAAATCAATACGAGACGGAGGCCATTAAAGAGGCCTTCGTTTCTCGTGGTGCAGAGATTGCCGCCGAGGACGAATATGCGGATGTATATGTCGTTAATACCTGCACCGTAACAAATATGGCGGACAGGAAATCCAGGCAGTATATAAGAAGGATGAAATCCGTAAACCCTGAAGCCCTGATGGTTGTTACCGGATGCTACGCACAGGTCGCGTCAGAGGATGTTGAAAAGATGATAGAGGTCGATATGATTATCGGCAACAGCCTCAAATCCGAGATCGCTGACAGAGTACATGATGCACTTGAGAGGAAGATGCGTCCAAGATCCGAAGTTCTCGCCTATGAGGATCTAACTCATTATGAGGACATGGGCATAGTCACGTCGGATGAGTCGTCGATGTGCCGCGCATACATAAAGATAGAAGAGGGCTGCAATAGATTCTGCTCATACTGCCTCATCCCTTATGCCAGAGGAAAGGTCAGGAGCAGGGCACCGGAAGACGTGGTCGAAGAAGCTCGGACTCTTATAGAAAAAGGCTACAAAGAGATAATACTGACAGGCATCAACACAGCGCTCTACGGGACAGAGCCCGAATTCTCTTTCGAAAGAGAGGCCGATGAAGAGGCTCTCACGGGCCTTGAGACCATAATAAAGAGGATAGATGCGCTGGATGGAGACTTCAGGATACGTCTGAGCTCCCTCGAACCTACAGTGGTCGATGCCGAGGATGTAAAGAAACTCCTGGGATATGAGAAGCTCTGCCATCACCTGCACCTCTCCGTCCAAAGCGGAAGCAATTCGGTGCTCAAAGCCATGAACAGGCATTACGACAGAGAAGACTACCTTGGCATAGTAAAGGCTCTCAGAGAATTCGACCCTCTATACGGCATCACGACGGATATTATCGTGGGATTTCCCGGAGAGAGCGATGAGGACTTCAAAGATTCGCTGGACGTCGTGAGGCGGGCTGAGTTCGCCAGAGTCCATGCGTTTAAGTATTCTCCGAGAAAGGGCACTAAAGGCGCAAGGCTAACAGACAGAGTTACGGGGGAGGTAAGCGCTGCCAGAGCGTCTGAACTGGAGACTGTAGCGACGGTGGTTGCCGAGAAGTTCAACGAGAGAAATTTCGGCCTAACGCATAGAGTGCTCGCGGAGGAGCTCCAGGAGGGATACATCACGGGATACACCGACAATTACATCAGAGTGTATATAGATGTAGAGAATTCAGATAATAAAACAGCCCCTCGACTTGGTGACTTTTGCAGAGTAAAATTAACAGAGAACTTCAAGGACGGATGCAAGGCCGTGCTCACGGTGTGAATGCAGAGGTGATGAGATGCTCGGTCCGCAAATCAGGCTTTGGATGTATAGATTAATCAGGAGGTACAGGAATATGGGAGATTGCATTTTCTGTAAACTGGCAAACGGAGAGATTCCTACGGACATGGTCTATGAGGATGACAAGATTGCGGTGTTCCGCGATGCCGCGCCGCAGGCACCGGTGCATATGCTTATGGTTCCTAAGGTGCATATAGCATCTCTGGACGACCTATCTGCAGAGAACGCCGAACTCATGGGACACATGATGCTCAAAATCAAAGAAGTTGCCGCGCAGGAAGGATTGGATAACGGCTATCGCTGCGTCATTAACACGGGAGAAGACGGACAGCAGACAGTAAAGCATCTGCACATCCACATTCTCGGCAAACGCAGCATGCAGTGGCCACCGGGCTAGCAGCGCACGAGCCGTACATTTACCGTCCTGACGTAGCCGTTCAAAAAACACTTTATAAACAGGACTATTTATAGTGAACGAAATATCTAAAGCAATGCTCATAATGACACTCACTCTACTCGGCTACACGCTTGGTGTGCAGTACGAAAACAGAGTCGAGACCAAAAAGCCCCTTCACCTTGTGCTCCTGTGGGCATCGTTTTGCATGAACGCGGTGGGCTTCGGTCTGCTGACCAGGATGATAGCGGACTCCCAAGGCTTCGTGCCTTGGCTATGCAGGGCTATGGGGATAGTGGCGCTTGTGATACTGATGCTCCATTCAATATGGGGGACGGCGGTGCTGGTGCTTAAGGAAGAGAAGGGTGCCAGGATCTATCACCGCGACGGGAAGCTGCTATGGAAGATATGGATAGTTCCATTCGTCATAGAGATAATGCTGGCACTTGTAATATAAAGCAAAAGCATAAGTGCATGTATCTGACGGCATAACAGATACATGCACTTTTTTATTGCCTCCTATATATAGGGGTATGCTGCCCTGAGATGCACTATAAATAGTGGCGCAGGATACGCGAGCCAGAGTGTTAGGGAAAAGAAGGCTCAATCCCTTGCAAAATAAGGATATTTCAGCTAAAAAAACACAAAAAATAATCAAAAAATATTTCAAAAATCTCTTGCATTAGCCATGCATGATTAATATAATACAAAGGCTTGTTAAACGCGAAGATGCAGGAAGTTACCGCGCTATCGGATAATTTCTGCTGAGAAGTCCTCACTGGATGGGGGCGGAGGTTTCGCTGTTTTCTTGTGCGTTTACCGATAGGAAACGCGCACACAAGTGTAAGGGGCTCGAAAGGCAGAGCCTACGAGCCGCAAAGCTTGCAAATACAAGGCAGCGAAGTCCTGTACAAGCATAGCGACAATTAGTACAAATCAATTTAACAGGAGGAAGCAATGAGCGAACTATCCAAGATCAGAATCAGAATGAAGGCTTACGATCACGCACTGCTCGACAAGTATGCAGCCAAGATCGTAGACACAGTGCAGAAGACAGGCGCAGATGTAAGCGGCCCTATTCCACTCCCTACAGAGAAGGAAGTAGTCACAATCATCAGAGCCGTCCACAAGTACAAAGACAGCAGAGAGCAGTTTGAGCAGAGAACTCACAAGAGACTCATCGATGTAACAAACGCAACAACAAAGTGCATCGATGCTCTGCAGAAACTCGACGCTCCTGCAGGAATCGATATCGAGATCAAGCTCTAAGCTGATTAGAAAGATCGCACGAGAGGCCCAAGAGCAAACCGGAGCGATCCGCTGTAAGAAAGTTAGGAGGACAGAATATGAAAACTTTACTAGGCAAGAAGATCGGAATGACACAGATCTTCGCCGAGGATGGAACAGTCATCCCGGTAACAGTAATCGAAGCCGGTCCTGAGACTGTAGTACAGATCAAGACAGTCGAGACAGACGGATATGACGCTGTACAGGTCGGATTCGAAGATCAGAAGAAACAGAGAGTCAACAAACCTCTCACAGGTCACTTCGCAAAAGCAGGAGTTGACACAAAGAAACACCTCGCTGAGTTCAAACCGGCAGAAGGTGAGACTTACGAAGTAGGACAGGTAATCACAGTTGCCGACTTCGAAGAAGGCATGAAGCTCGACGTAACCGGAACCTCCAAGGGTAAAGGTACACAGGGTAACATCAAAAGACACGGCCACCGCAGAGGACCTATGACTCACGGTTCAAAGCATAAGAGACTTGCCGGAGCACTCGCAGCCGGTACATATCCATCAAGAGTATTCAAGGGCAACCACGCTCCGGGAAGAATGGGTAGAGACACAGTGACCGTACAGAACGTAGTACTTGTAAAGAAACTCGAAGACCGCAACATCATGATGGTCAAGGGAGCTGTTCCTGGTAAGAAGGGCGGCCTCGTAAAGATCAGACCTGCGGTTAAGGGTCAGGATAAATAAGCAGAAAGGAGGAACTGAAAATGGCTAAGCTAAACGTAGTAAGCGTAGAAGGCAAGAAAGTCGGAGACATCACTCTTTCAGACGAGATCTTCGGAATCGAGCCTAACGAATTCGCAGTTCAGGCAGTTGTAAAGAACTACCTGGCCAACCAAAGACAGGGAACCCAATCTGCAAAGACAAGAGCAGAGGTAAGAGGAGGCGGACGCAAGCCTTTCAGACAGAAGGGAACAGGACGCCACAGACAGGGTAGCTCGACAGACCCAACACAGGTCGGCGGCGGAGTAGTATTCGCACCAAAGCCAAGAAGCTACAGATACTCTCTCAATAAGAAGCTCAAGAGACTCGCTCTCAAGTCTGTACTCTCCGCTAAGGTAGCAGACAATGAGCTGATCGTAGTAGATGAGTTCAAGTTCACAGAGCCTAAGACGAAGGAAATGGTCAAGGTGCTCGAGAACATCAAGGCAGATAAGAAGGCGCTGATCGTCATGGATGAGAAGGATGACAACGTAGTAAGATCCGCAAGCAACATCCCTGGCGTTAGAACAGCACTGGTAAGCACCATGAACGTATACGAGATCGTTAATCATTACACACTCGTGCTCACCAAGGCAGCAGCCAAGAAGATCGAGGAGGTGTACGCATAATGAAGAACGGATACGATGTAATCATCAGGCCTATCATCACTGAGAACAGCATGGATATGGCAGCTGATAAGAAGTACGTGTTCAAGGTAGCCAAGGACTGCAACAAGACAGAGGTTCGCAAGGCTATCGAAGAGATCTTCGGCGTAGACGTAGCCAAGGTCAACATCATGAACGTAAGCGGTAAGAGAAAGAGACTCGGAAGAACATTCGGTACGACATCTTCATTCAAGAAGGCAATCGTAACCCTTACTCCTGACAGCAAGGAGATCGAGCTCTTCCAGGACATGTAGTTTAAGGAGGCAGTAGAGAAATGGGAATCAGAAAATATAAACCAACGACTCCGGGCCTGAGAGGTATGACAGTCTCCACATTCGAGGAGATCACAACCGACAAGCCGGAAAAGTCTCTTACAGTCACACTTAAAAAGCATTCCGGACGTAACGTAAGAGGCAAGATCACCGTCAGACACAGAGGCGGCGGATACAGACCTAAATACAGGATCATCGACTTCAAGAGAAACAAGGATGACATCCCTGCAACAGTAAAGACAATCGAGTACGATCCTAACAGAACAGCTAATATCGCTCTCGTAGCGTATGCAGACGGCGAGAAGAGATACATCATCGCACCTAACACACTCAAGGTCGGCGACGTAATCGAATCAGGTCCTAATGCGGACATCAAGCCGGGCAACGCGCTTCCGATTGCAAACATTCCTCTCGGTACTATCATCCATAATATCGAGCTCAAGCCTGGTAAAGGCGCTCAGCTTGTAAGAGCTGCAGGTAACGGCGCTCAGCTGATGGCTAAGGAAGGTGAGTATGCACAGGTAAGACTTCCTTCCGGAGAAGTAAGAATGGTAAGGATGGAGTGCAGAGCTACCATCGGTGAGGTCGGAAACATCGACCACGGCAACATCCACATCGGTAAGGCCGGTCGTAAGAGACACATGGGATGGAGACCTACAGTCAGAGGTTCCGTAATGAACCCTAACGACCACCCACACGGCGGTGGTGAAGGTAAGGCTCCTATCGGACGTAAGGGTCCGGTTACTCCATGGGGTAAGCCGACACTCGGTTACAAGACACGTAAGAAGAACAAAGACTCTAACAAATACATCGTTAGAAGAAGAAACGGTAAGTAGAGAGGAGCAAATTAATGGGAAGATCGCTTAAGAAAGGCCCATTTGTCGATAAGAAACTTCTGAAGAAGATCGAAGAAATGAATGCGGCCAACGAAAAACAAGTAATTAAGACATGGTCCAGACCATCCACAATTTTCCCTCAGATGATAGGTCACACAATCGCAGTTCATGACGGACGCAAGCATGTGCCTGTATATATCACAGAGGATATGGTAGGACACAAACTCGGAGAATTTGCTCCAACCAGAACATTCAGAGGTCACTCTGGTGACAGAAAACTCTAATTAGGCGACAGAAAGGAGAAGCTATACTATGGAAGCTAAAGCAGTAGCCAAGTATGTAAGAATGTCTTCAAGCAAGCTCAAACCTGTTGCCGACCTGGTAAGAGGAAAGGACCTTGCAGAAGCACTTACAATCCTCAAGTTCACACCTGGTAAGGGTTCTGAGCTTGTAGAGAAGGTAGTACAGTCGGCAGCAGCAAATGCCGAAAACAATCACGAGATGAATCCGGACGCTCTGTACGTAGCAGAGATCAATGCGAACCAGGGACCAACCATGAAGCGTTGGAGACCGGGTGCGCAGGGTAGAGCCGGAATGATCCTCAAGAGAACCAGCCACATCAACGTGGTCCTCAAGGAAAGAGAGAACTTCAAGCCTGCAGTTAAGGCCGCTCCTGCAAAGGAAGAAGAGCCTGCAGCAGAGGAGAAGGCAGAGGCTGAGACTAAGGAAGCAGTTAAGAAGACTGAGTCCAAGGCCAAGAGCACAGCTAAGAAGGCTGACGAAAAGAAGCCTGCAGCTAAGAAGTCCGAGGCTAAGAAGGCTGATGAAAAGAAGCCTGCAGCTAAGAAAGCTGAGAAAGAGGAGGTTCGCTAATGGGTCAGAAAGTCAATCCACATGGAATGAGAGTTGGCGTCAACAAGGACTGGAGCTCAAAGTGGTTTGCTAAGAAGAGCGACTTTGCGGAATTCCTTGTAGAGGACAACCAGATTAGAACTTATGTAAAGAAGAAACTCTACAATGCCGGAGTAGCCGGAATCGTAATCGAGAGACCTGCAGCTGAGAGAGTAAAGGTAATCGTTATGACAGCAAGACCGGGTATGGTAATCGGAAGATCCGGTGAGGGCATCGAAGAGTTCAAGAAAGGTCTCGTAAAACTTACGGGAAGAACAGTCGACGTAAGCATAGAAGAAGTCAGAAAGCCGGAGCTCGACGCTCAGCTGACAGCAGAGAGCGTAGCTCAGTCTCTCGAGAGAAGAACTTCTTTCAGAAGAGCCATGAAGCAGCCTATCGGCCGCACCATGAAGGCAGGCGCCAAGGGCATCAAGATCGTATGCTCAGGCAGACTCGGCGGAGCTGAAATTGCCAGATCAGAGAAGTACAGCGAGGGTAACGTACCTCTTCACACTCTGAGAGCAGACATCGACTACGGATTTGCCGAAGCCGACACAACATACGGAAAGATCGGCGTAAAAGTATGGATCAACCACGGCGAGATTCTCGATAAGGGTCTCAAGGATTCTGTTCCTTCAGCCGATGGAGATAAGAAGGATAAGAGAGGCAGAAGATCAGACCGCAAGGACAGAAGATCATCTGACCGCAGAGAAGGCAGAAGAGACGGAAGAAGA
Source organism: uncultured Eubacteriales bacterium (assembly GCA_902760855.1). GTDB lineage: Bacteria > Bacillota > Clostridia > Peptostreptococcales > Anaerovoracaceae > Crickella. The sequence goes on along the minus strand of CACWIO010000003.1, from coordinate 1,829 downwards.
TTCGAACGTGAGGCCAAGCCGGAAGTAAAGCCTGCAACAACAAGAATTCGCAAGGCACCTAAGGTAGAGGCCGCTCCTGCTCCGGAAACAGTAACTGAAGTTGAGGAAGCTCAGGTAGAAGCACCTCAGGTTGAAGAAGCTCAGGTAGCCGAGGCTCAGGTTGAAGAAACAGTCGCAGCTACAGAGGAGACAGAAGCATAGTATTAATGAAAGGAGAAACTCGCCATGTTAATGCCAAAACGCGTTAAGCGCAGAAAACAGCACCGTGGCAGAATGAAGGGTATTGCAACTAAGGGCAATACCGTAGCATACGGTTCATATGGACTGGCTGCAGACGACCGTGGCTGGATTGACTCCAACCAGATAGAGGCCGCTCGTGTAGCTATGACAAGGTCCATCAAAAGAGGCGGTAAGGTCTACATCAAGATCTTCCCACATAAACCGGTAAGTAAGAAGCCTATCGGAGTACGTATGGGTTCCGGTAAGGGAGCACCTGAGTACTGGGTAGCAGTAGTAAAACCGGGCAGAGTAATGTTTGAAATCGACGGAGTAACTGAAGAGCAGGCTAAGGAAGCTATGAGACTTGCAGCTCACAAACTGCCTATCAAGTGCAAATTCGTCGTAAAAGGTCAGGAAGGAGGAGCGCAATAATGGATCTGAACAAAATCAGAAAGATGACAGATCAGGAAAGAACTGCCGAACTCGAAAGAATGAAGCAGGAGCTCTTCAACCTGAGATTCCAGCACGTTACGGGACAGCTTGAGAATCCTGTAAAGATGAGGGAAGTAAGAAGAGATATCGCAAGAGTTAAGACCATCATCAGAGAGGTCGAGCAAGGTAAGAACGCTTAAGAAAGGAGGAATCTGACAAATGGAAAGAAACAGAAGAAAGACCAGAGTCGGCATCGTCACAAGTGACAAGATGGACAAGACAGTAGTCGTAGCAACAGAAGACATCGTCAGACACCCTCTGTACGGAAAGGGCGTCAAGAAAACCGTTAAGTTCAAGGCTCATGATGAGAACAACGAATGCGGAATCGGCGATAAAGTAATGATCATGGAGACAAGACCTCTGTCCAAGGACAAGAGATGGAGACTTGTCAAGATCGTAGAGAAAGCTAAGTAAGGAGGCAGCGAATATGATACAGACTGAAAGTAGATTAAGAGTTGCCGACAACTCCGGAGCTAAAGAGCTGCTCTGCATCAGAGTACTCGGAGGCACAGGACGTAAGTACGCCAACATCGGAGACGTAATCGTATGCTCCGTAAAGGATGCTACACCGGGCGGCGCCGTTAAGAAGGGCGAAGTAGTAAAAGCAGTTGTAGTAAGGACCAAGCGCGGTACAAGAAGACCTGACGGTTCATACGTCAAGTTCGACCAGAATGCAGCGGTTATCATCAAGGACAGACACGACAAGACTCCTGTAGGTACTCGTATCTTCGGACCTGTCGCCAGAGAACTCCGTGATACCGGCTTCATGAAGATCGTGTCATTGGCACCGGAAGTACTGTAGGAGGTGTAGTGATGCAGATTAAAAAAGACGACACAGTAGTAGTGATCGCAGGAAAGGACAAGGGTAAAACCGGAACAGTCCTCAGAACGATCCCTAAGAAGAACAAAGTCGTAGTCGAGGGTGTAAATGTACAGACTAAGCATGCCAAGGCTACAAGAACATCCGGCGCAGAGATCAAGCACATCGAAGGCCCTATCGACGCATCCAACGTTATGTACTATGACAAGGACGCCAAGAAGGCTACAAGAATTGGTCACGAGATCAAGGATGGAAAGAAAGTAAGAGTCTCTAAGAAGAGCGGAAAAGTAATTGACTA
>CACWIO010000002.1 GCA_902760855.1 uncultured Eubacteriales bacterium | reverse complement strand
GTCGTAATCGAGAGCGATCTCGGAGATGCCCTGTCTGCGAGCTATACAGGTAACACAGCAGTTAACGCAGGCAGATATTATGCCAAGGCTTCGTTTAAGGCAGTTGATGAGGATAATTACGAGGCGCCTCGCGACCTCGGATATTCCTGGGAGATCGCTAAAGCCGACCACGATATGTCAGGCGTGCACTGGGATTATTATGAGCCTTTCACATATGACGGCAAATCCAAGAGCGTCAGGCTCAAGGGAGTTCCGGAAGGCGTCAAGGTTAAGTACAGAAACGCAGATGCTACAGATGCAGGCGACTACAATGCCGTAGCTGAGTTCGAGGTTGCCGATACGGATAACTATTTCGACAACATCCCTGACATGATACTCGATTGGCGCATCAAAAAAGCCAAGTTCGATATGAGCAAGACAGTATGGCAGGATGCGAGAGAGTTCTATTACGACGGTAACGAAAAGAGCATGAGGCTCTCGGGTCTCCCGGAAGGCGTTGAGCCTATCTATGAGGACAATGTCGCAACAGGCGCAGGTAAATACACCGCGAAGGTAGGCTTCAAGTACGATGAGAAGAACTACGAGAGGCCGGAAGTTGCCGCTTGCCACTGGGTGGTAGATAAGACTGTGGTCGACACGAGCTCCGTCGAATGGGATTACGAGAAGCCATTCATATATGACGGCACGGAGAAGTTCGTTGAACTGATCGGACTTCCTGAGGGAACCCATGCCGAGTACAGCAATTCAAGCGCAATCGGCGCGGGCACATACGTGGCGGCCGCGGAGATCGTGCCTGATGATCTAGAGAACCGCAGCAAGAAACGCATCGATAATCTCACATGGAGAATCGAAAAAGGCGATTATGATATGAGCCACGTCTATTGGGATTATGAGCGTCCGCTCATATACAGCGGTAGCGAATACAAGGTAGTGCTCAAGGGTTATCCGGAGGGTGTGACGCCTATCTACAGAGGTAATATCGCAACAGATGCAGGCACATACAAGGCGACGGTTTCATTTAAGATTGCGGATAAGAAGAATTTTAACGTTCCGACCTTCGATGATCTCGAATGGGAGATTGCCAAGAACGACTACGACATGTCCAATGTCGCATGGGATTATGACGGCAGCATCAAATATGACGGCAGGATGCACGAGGTGCTGCTCCGCGGACTTCCGGACGGAGTAAGAGCAGTTTATTCGGGCAATGCCGCAGCCGACACAGGCTCATACGAGGCGGTTGCCGAGCTGATTCCTTACGATCAGGATAATTACAACAGGCCGCAGGTCGAGAATTGCAAGTGGAATATCGCGAAGGCGGATATAGAGATGTCCGCAGTAAGCTGGGATTACACGGCAGCGAAGGTATATAACGGCAGAGAGCAGGGCGTAATGCTCGATCATTTGCCGAACGGAGTCAGTGCTACCTACACGGGGCACGAGGCTGTAGATGTCGGATCTTACACGGCTAAGGCTACTCTAAGCGTGTCCGATCCTGCGAACTACAACGCTCCTGCTGTCAGCGACTGCGACTGGGAGATCGTGCCTGCGGAATTCGACATGTCCCGCGTTTACTGGGATTACAATTCGGATAAGTTTACCTTCGACGGAGAGAGGAAGAGCATAGAGCTGGTCGGACTTCCGGAGAGCATAGAGGCTTCGTACAAGGGCAATTCCGCGACCAGGGCAGGTGAGTACATGGCGACTGCTACCTTCAAGTCGACCGACAGCAACTATCGTGCGCCGGAGCCGTTTACGATTCCGTGGAACATCGCCAAGGCAACTCACAATATGCACAAGGTATATTGGGATTACGCCTCGAGCTTCGTTTATGACGGTGAACCTAAAAAGGTAGAGCTCAAAGGCATACCTGAGGGCGTCAAGGTCACTTATGAGGACAATGAAAAGACAGATGCGGGCACATACAAGGCCGTAGCGCATTTTGCGACCGAGACTGAGGACTTCAACGTGCCTGAGGATATGAGCTGCGTATGGACCATCGAGAAGGCAGATGTGGATATCAGGAAGCTCAGATGGGATTACTCGCAGGCCTTCACATACGATGGCAGCACTAAGAGTGTTAAACTTCAGGGGCTCTCGGATCTCCTGGAGGCTCAGTACAGCGGACATGAGGCCGTGGGAGCAGGCAGCTACCTCGCTCATGCAGAGCTCGTGCCGGTAGATCCTGCGAACTACAACACGCCTACTATTTCGGGCTGCATGTGGGAGATTATCAAAGCTGATTACGACATGACAGACACCAGATGGGAAGGAGACTTCGAGTCTGTATACGACAGCTCCGAGAGGACTGTTGTGCTCAAGGGTCTGCCCGAAGGCGTAAGCGCAGTCTATACGGATAATGTAGCTTCCGATGCCGGAGAGTATCTCGCCAAAGCCGAGCTCTTCGGAGATGCGGATAACTACAATATCCCGACGGTTAAGGATTGCCACTGGAGGATAAGGAAGGCTCCTGTGGACATGTCACGCGTGGCATGGCAGGATGAGGACGACTTCATCTTCGACGGTGAAGAAAAGAGCGTCGAGCTGGTAGGACTCCCTGCGGGCATCACGCCTATCTACAAGGGCAATGTCGCATCCGCAGTCGGCAACTACGAGGCCAGCGTAAGCTTCGAGTATGATGAGAAGAATTACGAGAGACCGGGATTCGGCAATTGCAGGTGGCGCATCGGCCGCGCCGCGATTCCTGTGGATCCTGCCGACATACATTGGAACTACAGCGGACCATTCGTATACGACGGCACGGAGAAAGGAATCGCACTGGCCAAGAATGTCCAGAAGGCCGGCCTGCTCGGCAGGCTGCGCGGCCAGACCGACGAGATCAAGCTCGAAGGAATTCCTGAGGGCTTCGAGGTAATCTACGAAGGTAATACCGCGACAGAAGCCGGCGTTTACTACGCATCGGCGACACTTATGAGCAAGGACGGATCCAACTACAGACCGCTCGAGCTTCCTAAGTGCAAATGGGAGATAGCCAAGGCGCCGATAGATCTCTCAGCTGTAAGATGGGATTACGATGCTCCGTTCACCTATGATGGTGAGGAGAAGTCTGTAAGCCTGATAGGACTTCCGGAAACCGTAAGCGTCACATACAGCGGTAACACGGAATCAAATGCCGGAAGCTACGAGGCCATGGTAACAGTCGAGGCGGTAGATCCTGCGAACTACGAGCAGCCATCACCTATAAGTGCTTGCTGGTGGCAGATAGAGAAGGCAGTCTATGACATGTCCGAGGCACGCTGGGTATACGACGGAGACCTCGTTTACTCGGGCAAGGAGAAGAAAGTAAGAGTCGACGGACTTCCTGACGGCGTCAAAGTCGAGGCATATAAGGGCAACCGAGCCGTCGAGGCCGGAAGCTATATGGCAGAGGCTAAGCTCAAGTTCCGCGACAAGAATAACTTCGAAGAGCCTGTAATGCCTGAGTGCAAGTGGAAGATAGAAAAGAAGAAAATCGACCTTTCAAATGTAGAATGGGATTACGAAGAAGGCACTCTCATGGTATACGACGGACAGCCTAAGGAAGTAAGGCTGGTCGGCGTGCCTAAAGAAGTCGAGGTTATCTACATCGACAACAGCAAGATCAATGCCGGCACTTACAACGCTAGGGCACGCCTCACCTACGATACCAGGAATTGCGAAGTAGGCGATATTCCTGATCTCAGATGGACCATTCAGAAAGCGTCCTACGAGATCGACAACGTGCACTGGACTTATGAGAGGCCGTTTGAGTATGACGGAAGAGATAAGAGCATCTCGCTCTGCAATCTTCCGAACTCGATTGGTGTAAGATACAGAGATAACAAGGCTTCGGCCATCGGTACTTACACTGCCAAGGCGTATCTGACTTACGACAACGACAACTACAATGAGCCTGACATCGACACGACCATCGACTGGAGCATCGTAAGGAAATTGGAGGATTAAATTATTAATGGGAGATAGGAGCAAACGACTCCTCGGCTCGACCGAGCTCTCGCTCGGTCCGGCTCGCAGCGGTACTAAGCTCTGACTTCGTCTTCGACTCGTCAATCGCTAAGTGCCGGCGGCCTTCCAGTCTCGCCTCGGAGTGTTTGCTCCCATCTCCTATATGTTTTAAATTATCTATGAACGGTTATTTAATAGCAATTATTGCGCTCACGCTCTGCTCGACCTTCTTCAGTGCGACGGAGACCGCGTTCTCATCCGCCAACAAGATCAAGCTCAAGAATATGGCGGCGGACGACAACAAGAGGGCAGAGCAAGCGCTGAGGCTCTGCGAGGACTTCGACAGGCTGATTACAGCCGTCCTCGTGGGCAACACAATTTCGAATATAGTCATGACGGCGGTTGCCACCGTATACGGCATCACGACATGGGGCGCCAAGATAGGCCCGACCATAGCGACCGTGATGGTTACTATCCTCATTTTGGTGCTCGGAGAAATCTCTCCTAAGATACTTGCCAGAGAGTATGCCGAGGAAGTGGCTTTGTTCCTGACACCTATGGTGCGCACTCTTATCTTCGTGCTCACACCGCTGACTTTCATATTCAACGGACTCAAGATCTTCCTCAAGAAAGCTTTCGGCAGAAAGGACGAGCCGGAGTTCTCAGAGGATGAGCTCCTGACTATTGTCGAGGAGGCTGAGGCCGGCGGTGCGATTGGAGAGGAGCAGAGCGAGCTCATAGCCAACGCGATCGAGTTTAACGAAGTCGATGCCATAGACATATTGACTCCGAGAGTTGACATAGTCGCTATCGAGAGGGGTACTCCTGTGGCCGAGATCAAAAATGTCTTCAAGGAGAGCGGCCTTTCGAGACTTCCCGTATATGAGGATGACCTCGACAATATTATAGGTGTACTTAATCAAAAAGATTTCTATAATAATAATGTAAGAAGCATCAAAGACACCGAGCAGTTCATCAAGCCTGTCGCCTACGTGGCGGAGTCTCTCAAGGCGGCTGTGCTGCTTAAGAAGATGCAGGCTAAGAAGACTCACATCGCGATAGTAGTCGACGAATACGGCGGGACTACCGGACTTGTTACCTTAGAGGATATAATCGAGGAGATAGTCGGCGACATCTATGATGAGCACGATGCAGTCGTATCGAAGGATGTCAAGAAATCCGGACCGGATACGTATATGGTCTCCGGCGGAGCTAATCTCGAGGACTTCTTTGAGATGTTCGATGAGGAGATTGAAGCCGATGCGACCACTATCAACGGCTGGGTCATGATAGAATTGGATAAACTACCGAAAGTCGGAGATACTTTCGAGTATGAATCAAAGCATAAAGTATTCAAAGTAAAGATCACCAAGGCCGACGGAAGACGCGCCCTCATGACGCGCATCAAAGTCGAAGAACGCCTTGAAGAAAGTGAGGAATAAATCAGATGGGTTTAATGGAAAAGATCTTCGGAGATCTTAACGAAAAGGAAATCAAGAAGATCCAAAAGACAGTAGACGTAATCTTATCTTACGATGAGGCAATGCAAGCTCTTTCCGACGACGAGCTCCGTGCGAAGACCGATGAGTTCCGCGCGCGCCTTAGCGATGGTGAGACATTAGACGACATACTGCCTGAGGCGTTTGCTGTTTGCCGTGAAGGTGCATGGCGTAGCCTTGGCATGAAGCACTTCCCTGTGCAGCTGATCGGCGGAATCGTACTTCATCAAGGCCGCATATCCGAGATGAAGACAGGAGAAGGTAAGACTCTCGTGGCAACTCTCGCTGCATATCTCAATGCGCTGGACGGACACGGCGTGCATGTAGTCACTGTCAACGACTACCTCGCCAAGCGTGACGCCGAGTGGATGGGTAAGCTCTAGACATTCCTCGGACTGACAGTCGGCTGCGTTATCCATGCGGTTGAAGGCCCTGCCAGACACGAGCAGTATATGGCGGACATTACCTACGGAACGAATAACGAGTTCGGTTTCGACTACCTCAGGGATAACATGGTCACCTATAAAGAGGAGCTGACTCAGCGCGAACTCAACTTCGCCATCGTGGACGAGGTCGACTCCATTCTCATCGATGAGGCCAGGACTCCGCTCATCATTTCGGGACGCGGCGTGGATTCCTCCTCGATGTACAGAAATGCAAATTCATTCGTCAAATCGCTTCGCGAGGAGACGGACTATAAGATAGATGAAAAGGACAATCAGATAGCGCTTACGGATGAGGGAGTTGAGATCTGCGAGAACTATTTCGGCATCGAGAACTTCTCGGATCCGGACAACATGGAGCTCAACCACTATGTAAATCAGGCCCTCCGCGCCAACTATCTGATGAAGAGGGATGTCGACTACATCGTCAAGGATGGCGAGATTTTGATAGTCGACGAGTTTACGGGACGTCTTATGTACGGCAGACGCTTTTCGAACGGACTTCACCAGGCTATTGAGGCCAAGGAAGGCGTCAAGGTCAGATCCGAGTCCAAGACTCTCGCGACCATCACCCTCCAGAACTACTTCAGAATGTATAACAAGCTCGCCGGCATGACCGGTACAGCCAAGACAGAGGAGGACGAGTTCCGCGACATCTACAACATGGACGTTGTGGTAATTCCGACCAACAGACCTGTAGCCAGAGATGACATGGACGATTCCGTCTATGCTCATCAGAGCGGCAAGTATAAGGCAATCGTCGACAGAGTTGTAAGGGCTCACGAGAAGGGGCAGCCTGTGCTCGTCGGTACTATCTCAATCGAGATATCCGAGCTCATCTCCGACATGCTCAAAAAGCGCGGAGTCAAGCACAATGTCTTGAACGCCAAGCACCACGAACAGGAAGCCGAGATAGTAGCTGAGGCAGGACGCCTCGGTGCCGTTACGATCGCGACCAACATGGCCGGTCGTGGTACGGATATTATCCTCGGCGGAAATCCTGAGTTCGAAGCACGCAAACAAATGCGCAAGGAAGGATATACGCCGGAGCAGATTTCGTTTGCCACAGGTTTCGAGAAGTCGGATGACCCTGAGATGCTCGAGGCTAGGGAGAAATTCCAGACCCTGCATCAGCAGATCAAGGATGAGAGAGCGGGTGAGCAGGAGCAGGTCAGGGAGCTCGGTGGACTTTGCATAGTCGGTACGGAGCGCCATGAGTCGAGACGTATAGACAACCAGCTCCGTGGACGTTCCGGACGTCAGGGAGACCCGGGTACAACTCAGTTTTTCATCTCGCTTGAGGACGATCTCATGAGACTCTTCGGCGGTGAGAGAATGCAGAACATACTTGAGAGAGTCGGCGTTGGAGACGATGAGCCGCTCGAGGCAGGCATGCTGTCTCGCTCCATAGAGGGTGCACAGAAGAAAGTCGAGGGTAAGAACTTCTCGATTCGTAAATATGTACTTCAGTACGATAACGTCATGAACAAACAGCGTGAGATCATATATGATCAGAGGCGCATGGTTCTCGATGGAGAGGATGTATCCGAATACATCAAGAACATGACCAACGAGCTCATCGACGGAATCATTGATCCTGTCGTGCTCGAGTCCAAATATCCTGAGGAGTGGGATCTCAAGAGAATCACGGACGGCCTTGAGCAGATTACTCCTGCATTCAAGGGCCGCCTCAAGATAGATGACGCATATATCTCAGGCCTCGATGCAGAGAAACTCAGAGAGGATATCAAGCAAATATTCGAAGACATCTATGCTGAGAAGGAAGCTGAGATCGGCAGCGAGCAGATGAGAGAAGTCGAGCGCATGGTGCTGCTCAGGGTAGTAGACAACCGCTGGATGGATCACATAGATGCCATGGATCAGCTCAAGGACGGTATCGGACTCAGAGGATACGGCCAGCAGGATCCTGCAGTGGCCTATGCCCAGGAGGGTTTCTCGATGTTCGAAGAGCTCATCGCCGATATAAGAGAAGAGACTGTTAAATTCTGCTACAATGTAACAGTGACAACCAGGACCGAGAGACGCAATGTAGTCAGCGGTAAGACTTCTGCAGCCAAGGAAGAATACAAGGACGACGAGGCTGCAAGGCAGGCTGCTCAGCAGAGGGCTCAGGGCGGTGCAATGCCGGCCGCGGCTCCTAAGGCTGAGAAGACCGGCAAGCAAGAGACCATACGCCGCGAGATGCCTAAGGTGGGACGTAACGATCCTTGCCCATGCGGCTCCGGCAAGAAGTATAAGAACTGTTGCGGCAAGAACGCATAGGGAGGAATAGCTATGTTAGGAACTGTAATTGTAATATTGCTCCTGCTCGGTGGATTTGTGCTCTTCGGATACAATTCGCTGACCAAGGACAAGAACCGCATCGAGCTTGCGGAAGTGGAGCTCAGGAAGTACGAAGAGGCGGGAGATGCCAAGGACATCGACAATGCCAAGAAGTATTATGCTGCAGTGCTGAGGGACTACAACACTAAGGTAGAGAGCTTCCCGTTCAGCCTGATAGCGGAACTCTTCAACTTCCCTAAGATGCATACAGACAACTTTGACGAGGGACTTTAGTTTAAGGCTGTTGGAAACGGAGGAAGTGATGAGAAGATCCTCATTGAAAAACAGAATAGCAGCGATAGCGGGCATAGTGGCCGTGCTTGTTTTCATGACGCCTTTTGGCAAATTCGAGGCATCCGCATCGGACAACACGATGTATGCGACGGACTACGAAGTCAATGTGCAGGTAAATGAAAACAACTCCTATGACTTCGAAGAATCGCTTAACATCTACTATGCAACTCCGCATCACGGCATTTTCAGATATATCCCGATTAACGGCAGCAGGATTTCAAATATCAGGGTGCCGGACTACGAGTACGAGACATATACGCAGAACGGCAACAACGTCATAAAGATCGGAAGCGGTTCATACACACTCACGGGAGACAATGAGTACAGAGTGTATTACACGCTCTCCATGTATGATGATGAGAATGCTGAGAAGGACATGATGCTCATCAATGTCATCCCTACAGGATGGGAGACGGATATCGCATATGCGCATGGCATCGTGACTCTTCCTAAGGACACCGATCTCAGCAAGGTGCAGGTGTTCTCCGGTCCTTACGGCACAGAGGGCAATGAAGACAATGTAAAGATCGAGATGGATGAGGCTGCGAGAACTATTAAGTTCGCAGCAGCGGACCTTCCTGCGAGACACGGAATTACTATCACTACGGAATTGCCTCAAGGGTACTGGGTAGGTGCGCCGGAGTTCGGCAATCTGTCACCGCTTATGATTCTATTGGCTCTGCTCGGACCGATAGGAGCATTTATACTTTGGCTGCTTTACGGCAGGGACGACCATCTTGTAAAGACTCTCGAGTTCTATCCGCCGGAGGATCTCTCACCGGGTGAACTCGGCTACATCATAGACGGCAACGCAGATAAGGAAGACATCGTATCCAGCATAGTCTATCTCGCTGACAAGGGTTATATGACCATAGAGGAAGGCCAAGGCGACGAATTCCTCTTCCGAGCCGTGCAGGAGCCGGGATACGAAATGCCGAGCTTCGTGCAGACCATATATAGCGGAATATTCGACGGCGGCAGGAGAGATAAGGCCAGGAGCGACAATCTCGGAACGAGATTCGGGAAGAAGTATCAGCAGGCGACTCAGCAGCTCGCGTCCATGTACAGAGGCACGCGGGCCATCGTCAGACCGGAGTCGAGGATTGCCAGAATCTGGGCTGCGGTATGCGCCATCATGCCTATTTACGCGTTCAGCAGCTGGCAGAGCTCATACGGAAGCGAGACCGCGAACTACGCCCTTTTCTGGGCGGCAGCTCACGTGCTTGCGGCCACATGGCTTATGTGCTCAGCCTATGACAAGATCAGATCGAGCAGCAAGGTCGTAACGGTAATTAAGACTCTCGCGGCAATCTGGTGCTTCAGCATAGGACTGCTTGTCATCATCTTCGACTTCGAAGAGGTGCTCTCAATCAATAAAGTAAAAATGCTCCTTATGACCGGCCTGCTTGTTTTGGGTACGCTCATATCGATGTTCTTCTCGGTCATTTCGATTGCGAGGACCTCGAGATATACGGAGCTTCTCGGTAAGACTCTCGGATTCCGCGATTTCATAAAGACCGCTGAGGTGGATAAGATTAACGAGCTCGTGGAGCAGGATCCGGAGTATTTCTACCATATTATTCCGTATGCTTATGTGTTCGGCCTGACCAATAAATGGATCAAGAAGTTCGAGAATATTCCGGTCGCTCAGCCTACATGGTATGTGGGCACACCTAGGTATGGCGACTTCGACGGTTATTACATGGGACGCATGATGCATAACTGTTCGTCCAATGTGGCGAATAATATTGTAATCCCTGCACCTCCTGCACCGAGCGGCGGCAGCTTCGGCGGTAGCTCGGGCGGCGGCTGGAGCGGCGGTGGCGGCTTCAGTGGCGGCGGATTCTCCGGTGGCGGCATCGGCGGCGGCGGAGGCGGCGGATGGTAAAGAAGTATATAATCTGGGACTTTGATGGCACTTTAGCCAACACAAATGAAATAATCATCGCCTCCTGGCAGGCCACATTGATGCACTATTTGGGACATGAGCTTCCGGCTCGGGATATCGAGGCGACTTTCGGAGAGACTCTTGTATATACAATTCCGAATTTTCTGCCGGGTATTGACGTGGATGAAGTAATAGATTTCTACAGAGAATTTCAGGACTCGCATCACGAAGTGTACAATGTCAGGCTCTTCGAAGGAATTCGAGAACTGCTCGTAGAACTCAAAAGCAGAGGCTGCCTCATAGGCATAGGCACGTCGAGGACGGCATACAGCCTGCAGAATTACATGCAAGAACTGGGAATAGAGCATTTGGTGGATGTGACGGTAAGCATGAACGATGTGACGAATCACAAGCCGCATCCTGAGACGGCAGAGGTCGTGCTGAGCAAACTAACGGCACTCGAAAACAGCGCATGCGATAATGCAAAAGAAGCCGCTATCTTCATAGGCGATACTAAATTCGATATAGGCTGCGCCAATGCTGCAGGCATAGACAGCGTGCTTGTCGGATGGAGCCATTATGTAGATAAAGATGCTCTGGCAGCAGAAGGCTATGTGCCGACTTATGAAATCGATAAACCAAGCGATCTTTTGAAATTGATATAAGAAAAGGATTTGAATCAGCTATGCTACAGTTGGATGAGATAAGAATGCAGCTTCCGGCTCTTAATGAGAAAATCGCGGAAGTGGGAGGCTATCTTTGACCCGGAGGGTCTTGCGAAGAGGATAAAGGACCTTGAGGCGGAGAGCCTAAAGGACGGATTTTGGGATGATCAAAAGAGCGCCCAAAAGGTTTTAAAGGAGAAGAAAACAATAGAGGACAGACTCGCTGCCTACGAGAGACTCAGGTCCGAGGCATCCGAGCTGCCCGATTTAATTGACATCGCTGAGGAGCTCGGAGACGAGAACGAAAGCGGCAGCGTTATAGCAAGCTTCGAAAAGCTCTCCGATGAGATCGAAGAACTCAGCACCATGATGCTGCTTTCGGGCAAATACGACGACAACAACGCCATACTCAGCATACATGCGGGCACGGGTGGAGTCGAGGCCAACGACTGGGCGGCCATGCTCGAGAGAATGTATCTCAGATATTGCGAAAAGAAAAAGTTTAAGACCAAGATACTCGACAGGCAGGACGATGTCGATTACGGCATCAAGAGCGTGATGATACAAGTTGAAGGGGACAAGGCCTACGGCATGCTAAAAACAGAAAGCGGCGTCCACAGGCTTGTCAGAATATCTCCGTTCAACGCGCTGGGCAAGAGGCAGACTTCCTTCGCAGCAGTCGAGGTGGTGCCGGAGCTCGGAGATGACATCGAGGTCGACATCAATCCTCAGGATCTCAAGATAGACACCTATCGCTCGGGAGGCGCAGGCGGTCAGCACGTCAACACGACGGATTCCGCTGTCAGAATCACGCATCTTCCGACGGGCATAGTGGTCACTTGCCAAAATGAGAGGTCGCAGATTCAAAACAGAGAGACTGCGATGAAGATACTCATATCCAAGCTGACTAAAATTGCCGAGGAGGCGCACAAGGAGAATCTGAACGAGATAAAAGGCGACCAGTCTCAGATAGGCTGGGGCTCTCAGATAAGGAACTATGTCTTCCAGCCTTACACCATGGTCAAGGACACGAGGACGGGTGCGGAGGTCGGGAATGTCGAAGCCGTCATGGACGGAGATCTCGATGTGTTCGTACGCGCGAAGCTCTCGCAGGATGCGACTAAGTAGTTTTTATACGATGTCTTTTTGGCTCGCATATAGTAAAATGGTAGCGATATGTTGAGACTATATGCAGGCAGAGAGAATATAGACAAGGAGCGTTTCATCTACGACTCGATTAAAGAGCGGGGTGGTGAGACGCTCGTTTTAGTGCCCAATCAATATACATTGGCGGCAGAGGAGCAGGCTCTCGAGCATCTCGGAAGCGATTGCCTATTCGATGTCGAGATATTGTCGATGAACAGACTGGGACTTCGCGTGCTGATGGAGCAGGGCAGAGAGTCCGTTCGCATGCTGGATAAATACGGACGATTCATGCTGCTGACTCGCCTTATCAAGCAGCACGCGTCAGACTTTGAATTCTTCAGATTGTCTGCAGGCAAACTCAGCTTCACCTCGATGCTGAGCGACTTCGTATCCGAGTTCAAGCAGCAGAACTGCAATCCCGCAGAGCTCGCCTCTATGGCGGAGGATGCGAGCGAATACCCGATGCTGAGCGCTAAGATTAAGGAGCTCAGCGGCGTTATCGACGCATATAAGGAGTCTATAAAAGACATATACAAGGATCCCGAGGATTACATCGCCATGTACGTGGATGCCATAAAGAAATCCAAGTTGGTGGCAGGTAAACAAATCTGGATATACGGCTATGACAGCGTGACGCCCAAGTTCGCGAGCGCAATGATGGAGCTTGCTAAGACTGCTGACGATGTCAATCTCATAATAAACAGAAGTGACTTCGGCCTCGATGAGATGCTTGAATCCACGCTCGAGAGAATGGCGGCATCTCATGGCATCGAGACATCGACAGAGGAAATTGATGAAGATCTGTACAGACTGAAGAAGTCCGAAACGATAGAGATAATAGAGAAGTATCTCTGGCGCGAGCCCGGGCAGCCGGGCGGAGCTTCGTATCAGGACTTCGTCCCGGAGGATCTCACTCTGGTCTGCGCTGCCAATCCGTATTACGAGGCGGAGAATGCAGCGGCTTTTATTTGGCATCTGGTCAGAGACCTCGGATACCGCATGAGAGACATACAGGTGATTGCAAACGACGAAGGCTCTATGCAGCCTATAGTCCGTAGGGTGTTTGCCGAATATGGCCTGCCTCTTTTCTCGGATGCGACGAGGGATATCACGGACACTGCCGCGGTGGGCTTTATAGTCAATCTGCTTTGGTTCGAGCTCTATCACAGGGCGCCTCAGTTCCTCTTTGCGATGCTCAAATCCGGCATGAGCGGATTTAGTGACGAGGATATCGAGGAACTCGAGAACTATGTGAGAGCGTATCACATCAAAGGCTCGATGTGGGATCGCGAGTTTAAGTACGGGGAGGAATCTCTCGGAGAGGAAGTCTTCGCGCGTGTCAATTCGATCAGGGCTGAGATCTCATCGAAGATGAAAGGCTTGGCTGATCTTGGTAAATCAGCTACGGTCAGCGAATTCGTTAACGGTTTTAAGACCTATCTTGAGGATGAATGGAAGATGAGCGAGAGGCTTGACGAGGCGGCGAGGGATGCTGAGGATGCAGGCTATTCCGACGAGGCCCAGAGGCTGACTCAGAGCTATGACAAGGCACTCTCAATGCTCGATCAGATGATAGAAATACTCGGAGGCGAAAAACCGGATCTTGCGGAATTCACCGAGATATATATTGCAGGTCTTTCGGATGTGGAGGTGGGAGTAATACCTGCCACGGAGGACGGACTTAGCCTCGGCACAATGATCAGGACCAGGCCGCGCAGAGTTAAGGCCTGCGTGGTGCTCGGAGCCTGCGAAGGCGTGCTTCCTATGCAGCCTAAGGCAGAGGGGCTATTCTCGGTGGATGAAAAGGCTTTCTTTAAGGATAAGGGATTCGCCCTGGGATCTCTCGATGACATTAAGATGAATGAGGAGAATGCTGCCATGTACAGGCTGCTCTCAAGTCCGGCAGAGAAGCTCTACATAAGCTACGCTCTTACGGATACGGAGGGTAAAGACGCAAGCCCGTCGCCTGTCATAGAGGCCCTTGATGAACTATTCCCGCAGATAAAAAAGCAAGGACTAATCAAGCGAGACATAATCAGCGGAGGTTGGAGCATGGATATGCTGCAGACCGCAGATGATGCTATGAGGCACCTGGCTGTTCACATGAAGGACAGGAGGGCCGTACATAAAAACGAAGATTTGACGCAGGCCGCTCTTAAATGGTACAGCGACCACAGGAAAGACAGGCTTGATCTTATGGCGGCTGCATCGGGCTACGACAATGTCCAAAAACCTCTGGGCAGGAAGATTGCCGCCGAGCTCTTTACGCGCGGGGACAGCAAACTGACGCTGAGCTCATCCAAGATAGGGACATATTTTGATTGCCCGTTCAAATATTATGTGAGCTACGGATTGAGGCCTACGGAGGAGCGCGATTTCAAGACGGACTCCCGCTCGGTCGGAGATGCGTATCACGAATGCTTGATGGCGGTGGCTAGCAAGCTGCTCGGAGACAGGGAGCTCATGAGGGCTATTAATGAGGGAGATGAAGAAGCCCTTGCGGCATTGGTAGATGAGGAACTCTCCAAACTCGCGGAAGAATACAGAGGCGGGCTCTTCATATCCACCGGAGCAGAGAGATACAGGCTTGAGAGGATAAAAGAAATTTGCGCTCAAGCGGCAAGCGCCATGGCGGCGCAGCTCGGGACGGACGCCCTTACCGATGCTACATTCGAGGAAGTCTTCGGAAGGCACGGAGTTTTCGAGCCTATACACATAAAATCCGGAGATGACGAGATATTCGTAGAGGGCAGGATAGACAGGGCTGATACCTTGAGCATCGGTGGCGGCAGCCGCATCAGGGTAATAGATTACAAGACCGGATCGGACAGCCTGGATACATGGAAGATGGCCCAGGGCTACAAAATGCAGCTTATGATATATCTCATATCTGCAGCTACGGGTGACATGGAACCGGCGGGTATGTTCTACTTCAACATCAAGGATCCAATAGAACCGATGAACAAAAAATCCAAGAGCCAGTTCGAGAGCGCGTGCGAGAAGGACGCAAAGGACTACTTTAAGCTCAAGGGTGCATATATCGATGAAGAGGGAGTGCTCCCGGCCATGCCTAAAGAAGTGCTCTCGGGTAATAAAAAGCTCAGCCGCGATGAGTACATGGATCTGAGGCATGAAGTAATGCAGAGAATAGAGGAGACCGGAAAGGGCATACTCAAAGGGGATATAGACATACATCCTCTCAGGACCGGAAGCGAGGCGATGGCGTGCAGCTATTGCAGCTACAAATCGGTATGCCGCAGGGACGGAGGCTATGCGAAGAACTACTCGCGCAAGCTGAAGCGTCAGCCTAAAAAGACGAAAGAAGAAAAAGAAGAATAATGCAAATAGTATCCATAGGGAGCAGCAGCTCCGGCAATTCATATATAATTCAGGCGGCAGGGAAGGTAATGGTGCTCGATGCGGGGCTTTCTTGCATCAAGATCACAAGAGCACTTGAAGAACTCGGGCTCGGCCCCGAGGATGTCTCGGCAATCCTGATAACTCACGAGCATGGCGATCACGTAAAGAGCGTCAGAACTCTTGCGAGGAAATGCCCGGATGCGCTCGTGTATGCGAGCCTCGGCACCGTCGAAAATTGCGAGGTCTTCGATGCAATCGATGACGAAAGGATAGTGCTTATGCGAGCGGGAGATGAGGCCTCGGTCGATGACGTGCTCATTCGGGCGTTTGCCTTAAGCCACGACGCAACGGAACCTATAGGGTATTCCGTAATGGCGGATGGCGAGAAGCTCTCGATCGTGACAGATACCGGAATTGTCACAGGCGAGATATACGAAGAGATTTCAGATGCGAGCATGCTGGTGCTCGAGGCCAATCACGATGAGCATCTGCTGATGTACGGGGAGTACCCATATCATTTGAAGCAAAGGATAAAGAGCGATGAAGGGCACCTGTCTAACAGGGCCGCGGGCGAGCTGCTCGCAGAGCTTCTGGAGGAAAGACAAAACTCTTCGGATGGCGGATTCGCTCCGTTTCCGGTGATGCTCGCACATCTCAGCTTTCATAACAACGCACCGTTTCGCGCCAGGTCCTCCATAGAGGAGATACTTGAGGCGGCGGGATTTACCAGAGACGAACACTACACCCTGACCATCGCCTCTAAGGAAGAAATGACGGTTTTCGGAGAATAGGCGTATATGCTGAATATTAAGATTATTTGCGTAGGAAAACTTAAAGAGAAGTATTGGCAGGATGCCTGCGCTGAGTATGTTAAAAGGCTCGGCGGATATTGCAATGCGGAGATAATTGAGGTAAAAGAAGAAAGATTGCCGGCCAATCCATCCGCCGCCGACGAGAGTAATGTCGTCCGAGCGGAAGGCAGGAGTCTGCTTGACAAAATCGGCAAATCCGATTATGTTATAGCTCTCGATGTGAAAGGAAAGGAGCTGAGCTCGGAGGAAATCGCGGGGCGGATCAGCGAGATAAGCTTTACGCATTCGAGCGTGGTCTTTCTGATTGGTGGAAGCCTCGGGCTTAGCGATGAAGTAAAGGCGAGGGCGGATGCAAAAGTGAGTTTCGGACGCATCACGCTGCCGCATCAACTTGCTCGCGTCGTGGCGCTGGAACAGATATATCGCGCATTTAAGATAAATGCGAATGAGACATATCATAAATGAGATAGAGAAACGGAGATGCATAAATGGCTAATAAGTACAGCAAGGCGAATTTTGTAAATAAAGATGAGGACAACAAGCCCAAGCAGACGGAAAGTCTCGGAGGGATGAAGGAATATGAGAAGAAACGTCAGCGCCTCAACACGGGAGCCAAGATAATGGCTATTTTGGTGGCTCTGGCCATGATAGTGACAGCATTTCTGTCCTCCGGAGTCTTTTTTATAAATTAAAATTTCGTGAACAAAAGATAAAAAATTGTGCCTCTGAGCACACAGATAACAAGATAAGCTAACGATTAGCAAATGGCACTGATGTCATATGCTAATCGTTTGTTTTGTACGAAAAAAATGCATACTTTGTGAATTAATTATCTACTCAAAATATATAGCTTTATGGTAAAATTTTAGGCAGTAAGGAGACTTTTAAAGTTAAAGCTATAGTTGTTATATGAGAACGGGAGGGCCTATGGAATTGCAAATTCAAGACCTTGTAACCTCTATCCGCAAAGAAGGGGTGGAGGCGGCAAGCGCCGAGGCTGAAGCTATCATAGCTGAAGCCAAGAAAAAAGCAGACTCACTCGTAAGCAATGCAAAGGCTGAGGCACAGCAGTATAAAGATGCTGCAGAGAAGGAAATCAACATCCTCAAGGAAAGTGCTGAAGTCAGTGCAGAGCAGGCGAAGAGAGACGCTGTGCTCGCATTCAAGACAGAGATTCAAAGTCAGTTTGAAAAGATTCTGTCCGCGAAAGTAAGCAAAGAGCTTTCGGGCAAAGCACTCGGAGCGCTGATCCGTGCCGCAGTTGCCGGAGAAAACGTAGCAGACTGCGTTGCGGAGGTATCGGAAGTAGGCGATGAACTTAAGAAAGAGCTTGCCGACGAGATTAAGAACGGATTGGAAATCAGACCAACCAAGGAAGTGCAGACGGGATTCCGTCTCGCAGCCAAGGACGGGTCCGGTTACTTTGACTGCTCAGATGAAGGCATCATGGAGATGCTGATGCCATACTTCAGAGATCTGGACTTCCAGTAGAGGAGGTGCAGTATGTCGTATTATTATCTGATTGCCAGCCTGCCTGATCTCAAAGCAGACGGAGATTTGCCAATTACATATGACGAATTTCTGAACTGCTGCGAGTCAAATGTGAGCGAATCGGAGTACGAACTGCTGGAGAATCTCACGCTTTCATCTACCGAGGGTCCGCTCATCGAAGAATGGGCGCGTGTCTACGGGATGATTCAAAAGGAAATGAATTATCAGAGAAGCATGAACCTCGGGAAGAGTTATCCGTCAGTCTACGAAAAGGACAGCGGAGTATCACAAGTGGTGGCTTCAGCACTTGCAGCAAAGAACCCTCTCGAAGCCGAGAGACTCTTGCTGGATTACGAATTCGATAACCTCGATTTACTCGTCGGATCGCACGTATTCGATGCACATGTATTATTCGGATATGCGATCAAACTGAAATTGCTTGAGCGCCTGAACAGTTTCGAGCAAACGAAGGGTAAGGCTGAATTCCAGTCATTGTTCGATGGAATACAGCAGCGCGTATACAGTTTGTAACTAACAGGAGTGATTTATGAAAGTAGAAACAGGATATGTAGCCGGAGTCAACGGCAACCTCATAAAGGTTGACTTCGACGGCTCAGTTCGAAAGAACGAAGTTGGTTACATCCTCGTTGATGATAAGCGTCTCAAAGGAGAGGTAATTCGTATCAACAACGGGGAAGTAAGCATGCAGATCTACGAAATGACCGACGGAATTAAAGTCGGCGACGCAGTAGAGTTCACCGGTGAACTCATGTCCGTAGATCTGGGTCCGGGACTGCTGACACAAGTTTACGATGGTCTGCAGAACCCACTGCCACAGCTCGCTGAGCAGTGCGGATTCTTCCTGGAAAGAGGAGTGTATCTGGATGCTATTCCGGATCGCAATTGGGATTTTACTCCGGTTGCCGAGGTCGGTGACAAGGTTAAAGCCGGCTCCACAATCGGTACGGTTCCTGAGGGACTCTTCACACACCACATCATGGTGCCTTTCACCCTCAGAGGAACAGATTGGACAGTTAAGTCCATCAAGAAAGCGGGCTCCTATCACGTCCGCGAGACAATTTGCACAATCGCAAACGAAAAAGGAGAGGAAAGAGAGCTCTCGATGGTATTTACACAGCCTATCAAACAGGCGGTTAAGTGCTATGCCGAGAAGCTGAGACCAAACGAACCTCTCGTTACCAAAATCAGATGTATCGACGCATTTCTGCCTGTAGCCAAAGGTGGTACATTCTGTACGCCGGGACCTTTCGGAGCCGGTAAGACAGTACTCCAGCACATGCAGGCCAAGAACTCCGACGTTGATATCGTAATCGTAGCTGCCTGCGGCGAGCGTGCCGGCGAGGTAGTAGAAGTTCTTAAAGAGTTCCCTGAATTAACAGACCCTAAGACAGGACGCTCACTTATGGAGCGTACAATCATCATCTGTAATACATCATCCATGCCTGTAGCCGCCAGAGAGGCGTCCTGCTACACAGCTGTTACATTGGCTGAGTACTACAGACAGATGGGACTCGACGTACTGCTGCTCGCTGACTCCACAAGCCGTTGGGCTCAGGCCATGAGAGAAATGTCCGGACGTCTGGAAGAAATTCCGGGTGAGGAAGCATTCCCTGCTTACCTCGAGTCCACAATCGCGGCCTTCTACGAGAGAGCGGGTAAGGTAAGACTCGAAGAGGATGATAAGATCGCATCCATCACTATCGGTGGTACGGTATCACCTGCCGGCGGTAACTTCGAGGAACCTGTAACTCAGGCTACTCTCAAGGTAGTAGGTGCATTCCACGGACTTGCCAGAGAACGTTCCGACGCTCGTAAGTATCCGGCCATCCATCCGGTTGAGTCTTGGTCCAAGTACAAAGGCGTAATAGACATGGATAAGATGAATCAGGCTCGCGGTATACTCATCAGATCCACAGAGGTCAACCAAATGATGAAGGTAGTCGGTGAGGAAGGTACTTCCAATGACGACTACATCATCTACCAGAAGGGAGAACTCCTGGATTCCGTATACCTGCAGCAGAACTCGTTCGACCCTATAGATGCAGCATGCTCACCGGAGAGACAGAACACAGAGTTCGAAAGACTCTACGATGCGATGATGCAGACATACGATATTGCAGACAAGAAGGACATAAGAGCATTCTTCAACCAGCTGAGACAGGAATTCCTCGATTGGCACGGAACTGAGTGGGAGAGCAAAGAGTTCGAGGCTCAGGAGAAGAAGATTACTGACTTCTATATGTCGAAGGTCGTAAGTTAGGAGGTCGGTGAATATGCAAAAAGTTTATACAAAGATTGAATCCATAGTTGGTAACGTAGTTACCGTCCGAGCTCCGGGAGTTAAGAACGGAGACCTCGCGATGGTAGGAGACAGCTACGCCAACGTAATCAAACTGGACAAGGACGTAGTATCCCTCCAGGTATTTGCCGGCGCTCAGGGCGTCAGCACAACAGACCCGGTTCGCTTCCTCGGCAGACCTATGATGGTATCGTTCTCAGAGCATCTGCTCGGTCGTATCTTCGACGGAGCCGGAGTTCCGAGAGATAACGGTCCTGCTCTGACCGAGAACATG
Organism: uncultured Eubacteriales bacterium; assembly: GCA_902760855.1. Taxonomy (GTDB): domain Bacteria; phylum Bacillota; class Clostridia; order Peptostreptococcales; family Anaerovoracaceae; genus Crickella. The sequence goes on along the minus strand of CACWIO010000002.1, from coordinate 29,083 downwards.
ATTCCTATCGGCGGACCATCGTTCAATCCGGCCAGACGTGTGCTTCCTAAGAACATGATCCGTACGGGTATCCCGATGATCGACGTTTTCAACACTCTCGTTGAGAGCCAGAAGCTGCCTATTTTCTCCATCTCAGGAGAGCCTTACAACCAGCTTCTTTCGAGAATCGCGATGCAGGCCGAGGTTGACGTAATCATACTTGGCGGAATGGGCCTTAAGTATGACGACTACATGGAGTTCCGTGACACACTGGAGAAGGGTGGAGCCATGAGCCACACCGTAATGTTCATCCACACTGCTGCGGACCCAATCGTAGAATGTACTCTTGTACCGGATATGTCACTTGCCGTTGCTGAGCAGTTCGCTCTCGAGGGTAAGAGAGTACTCGTGCTCCTGACAGACATGACCAACTTCGCCGATGCGCAGAAGGAAATGGCCATCACGATGGAGCAGGTACCATCCAACCGTGGATATCCGGGAGACTTATATTCCTGCCTGGCGTCTCGTTACGAAAAGGCAGTAGATATCGAGGGTGCCGGTTCCATCACTATCCTCGGAGTTACCACGATGCCGGGCGACGACGTCACGCATCCGGTTCCTGATAACACGGGATACATCACTGAGGGACAGTACTACCTCAAGAGTGGTCATATCGAGCCATTCGGTTCGCTCTCACGTCTCAAACAGAACGTAAACGGTAAGACAAGAGATGACCACAGAGCACTGATGGACGGTATGATTCGTCTATATGCTCAGTACAAAGAGTCTCTTGAGAAGAAATCCATGGGATTCATGATGACTGAGTGGGACGACAAGCTCCTTAAATTCGGTGAGCTCTTCGAATCGAAGATGATGGACCTCTCCGTAAATATTCCGCTTGAGGATGCGCTCGATCTCGGCTGGGAGATCCTCGCAGAGTGCTTCGACCCTGTTGAGACAGGAATGAAGACAAGTCTGATCGAGGAGAGATGGCCTAAGAAAGAAGCGCTGGCGTAATAAAGGAGCGTGTCCATGGCTATCAAACTTACTAAGAACGAACTGAAGAAGCAGAAGGACAACCTCAAACAGTTCCAGCGCTATCTTCCTACACTGCAGCTTAAAAAACAGCAGCTGCAGTCCGTAATCATGAAGATACGTCAGGAAATGGAAGAGAAGGAATCCGAGCGCATTCAGATGATTGGTGACCTGGACGACTGGATTGCTGTATTCGCCGAGAATGAGCTCTTCGAAGAATCGAAGAGGCTCGATCAACTGGTGCAGCCCGACAGAGTAATAATCAAGGACGACAACATCGCGGGTGTTACCATCCCGACGTTCGAGGAATTGACTTTCAAGGACATCAATTATGATGTGGACGAGTATCCGCTCTGGGTTGATACTGCTGTCTTCAAACTTCGTGAGATTGCCAGACTGGACGCTTTGGTATCGACACTCCGGAAGCAAACAGAGCTACTGGATGCCGAACTGAGGACTACCTCACAGAGGGTTAACCTCTTCGAAAAGGTCAAGATACCTGAAGCCAAAGAAAATATCCGAGTCATTCAGGTATACCTTGGAGACCAGCAGACGGCGGCAGTCGTACGAGGTAAAATCTCTAAGAAGAAATTGGTGGAGGTGTAGCGATGATAGAAAAAATGAAAATGGTTCACATCGTCACTTCTGCCGCGCATAAAGAGGAGATGCTAAAAGGCCTGAGAGATATAGGCGTTGTGCATCTGGCAGAGAAGCAAAGCGCAGACAGAGATGTTACGGAGCGTTTCCAGAACATGTCAAATCTGACCGCTGTGCTAAAGGAAAGAGTTGATTCTAAAAAGGACACTGCAACTCTCTCGGACGATGAGTTCGATAAAGTCTATGACGAGGTGCGCGGTGCCGTAGATCGCAAGGCTGCTCTCGAGCAGGAGCTAAACTCCACGGAGGCCGAGATCAACAGAATCAAAGATTGGGGTGATTTCTCACCTGAAGATATAGCTGCTCTTAGGGAAGCCGGCTATGACCTGCATTTCTATCTCATACCTGAGAGGGATTATCAGGCAGCAGCGGAATCCGAAGATGCCCGTTTCTTCAGACTGGGAACTATGGAGAAGAACGTAGCAATCGCCTCGCTCGGAACTCTTCCGCAGGAACTGCAAGCATCGGAATTCATGCTACCGGACAAGAGCATCGCAGAGCTTAAGCAGGACGTCGAAGAAGCCGCTAAGGGAATTGACGCTTGCGAAGATGAACTCAAGAATGCGTCGAAGTATTATCCGGCATTCAAAGAGCATCTCATGAGAGCTCAAAACGACCTGAAGTATTCGGAGGCTGAAGCCACCGTTCAGGGAGATGATGACTTTGTCTGGCTGGCAGGATATATTCCGGAAGTAGACGAAGACAAATTCAAGACTATGGCTGCTGAGAAGGGCTGCGCCTGGGCTATCGAAGATGTAGCCGAGGATGACTACAAGATCCCGACCAAGCTGCGCTATAACAAGGTGTCACAGCTGATCAAGCCTATATATGACATCCTTGAGATCCAGCCGGGATACAGAGAGCAGGATATATCACTTTGGTTCTTCCTGTTCTTCACGCTCTTCTTCGCGATGATCATCGGAGACGGTGCATACGGTCTACTCATACTGATCGCAACCATCGCACTTAATGTAAAGCAAAAGAAAGTAACAAATGCTACCTTCCTGCTCTACATACTGTCGGGAGCGACCATCATCTGGGGAGCCGTAACGGGAACATGGTTCGGTATGGAAAGCGCCATGCACGTGCCATTCCTGAAATCGCTCGTAATCCCGAGCATCGCGACATATCCGGATTATTTCGGAGTGACGAGCAACGAGACTCAGTATGCAATCATGAAGTTCTCGCTGTCCATCGGTGTAGTTCAGCTCGCGCTGGGCACACTGCTCTCGATCAAAAAGAAGATACCTGAAAAGGATATGTCTTGGATCGCAGATGCAGGATGGACCATTGCGAACATCGCAATGTACATGCTGGCTCTTAACTTAGTCATAGGCGTTAAGCTCAACCTTAAACCTGTATTCATTGCAATAGGCGTGGCATTCTTGCTCGTCGTACTCTTCGGAGGCATGACGCCGGGCATGACATTCGGCCAGGGCCTTAAAGCAGGACTTGCTAACTCGTTTACGACCTTCCTTGACACCATAAGCTGTTTCGGAAACGTAATGAGTTACATCAGGTTATTTGCGGTTGGTATGGCCGGTGTAGCGATTTCACAGAGCTTTAACAACATCGCTGCCGGCATGAACGGAATACTCGTGGTAGTAGGTATAGTGATCGTACTTCTCGGTCACGCGCTCAACATAGCGATGTGCTTCCTGTCAGTAGCCGTTCACGGCGTACGTCTGAACGTACTCGAGTTCTCCGGCCAGGCCGGAATCGAATGGGCAGGCATACCATACGAACCGTTTAAAGAAGTTAAATAAATAGGAAAACATTAATATAAGGAGGATTAATATGAATCTTGGATTAATGGGAATGGCAGCTGCCCTCGGACTGTCTGCTGCAGGTTCTGCTTTCGGAGCCGGATACGCCGGTATGTCAACTGTAGGCGCATGGAAGAAATGCTACGCCGCCGGCAAACCAGCACCTTTCATCATGATCGCGTTCACAGGAGCGCCTCTCACACAGATCATCTACGGATTCCTGCTGATGAACTTCATCAACGGAGCTAATTGCGATCCGGGTATGGCTCTCGGAGTAGGCATCTTCGGAGGCCTTGCAATCGGACTCTCCGCTCTCAACCAGGGCAAGTGCTCCGCCGCAGCATCCGACGCTCTCGGTGCAACCGGAAAGGGTGTAGCTAACTACTTCATTGTAATCGGTATCGCAGAGACGGTAGCGCTGTTTACGCTCGTATTCTGCCTGCTACTCTTAAACAGCTAAACCCGACTAATAAGCACTATAAAAGCACCGCAGCGATGCGGTGCTTTTGCTTGCGCAAATTATCGAGCCGTTATTAATCCCAGTCGACTTGGTCTCGATAACTGCCGTACGGTGTAGACGGAAGATATACCGTCATATCGAAGTTGCGTTCGTCGACATTCTCTTCCTTGAGGAACAGTTTGATGCAAAGGGCCCAGCCGTGATCGAAGGTGAACTGGATCGTATCCTTGGAGAGTTCTCCGTAAGGACCTGTTGCAAATCTTACATCGAACATCTGAGTAGGATATTTAATCCTAGGCACATTCAGATTGTGGCTGCGAGGAATTCTGCCGAGTCCGCCGTGCGGATTAATGGCTCCGATACGGGTCACCTCAACCTGCGTGATAGGATTTATGTAGTAGTAATCGTAATTGCCGTAGAAGTAGTCGAAGAGTTTGCGCGGCACTTCCGGATGGTATTCACATATTCTGCGCATCTCACGACCTATCGCGGTCAGCATAGGTGTTATGAGTTTGCCGTAGAGGAAGCTGTCTTCCTTGAGTTTTTCAAGCCACTCCTCTTTCTTATAAGGTTCGAACTCGAGCAGTATGTCGTTCATCTCCTGGAAATAATCGTTGGAACAAGGCACGGAGAATATTCTCTCGCCGAAGTCATCGATCTCGTTGAACACGTTGATGACTTTGTTTTTCTTGGTATATCTCGTGCGCTCGGCGACCTTCATGGATGCCATGATAGTAGCGTCATATTTAACAGAGATGGAGATATGCCAATCAAGGTCAACTCTCTCAAGAAGCAGTTCTCCGAAGGAGTCCTTATCAAGCTTACGATTTAAATAGTTAAAACGAATGAGCAGCGGATCTCCGCCGTCCTTGAATGCATAAGGCTCCAAGGAGAGTATGCGCTTAACTGCAGGGCGGGCTTGTTTGAGGGCAAGATCCTGTTCCTTCTTGGATGCCTCTTCCCAGGTCTCAGCGAAGTATTTCGTTTCCTTGTCTTTCTTTACTTTGTATGCCACGTTCTTCTCATCGAGAAGCTCCTCGACGACCTTGGCTGTGGCGGCTACGAGTAGTTTGTTAATCATTATCCGTTCCTCCCCGGAATATTTATAATCAAAAGCGGACATCCAAGTCCGCATCCCGTACTCATTATATATTTTAATGAAGAAAATAATCAATAAAGAATATGTGAATTATGATAGAATGATTGCGGCAAATACGCTTGGAGGAATTGCTTGGTATGGATTACAAAAAGCTCCAAAACGGAAGCGATATACGCGGAGTGGCTATGGAAGGCGTAACGGGAGAAGATGTCAATCTCAGCAATGAGACTGCCGGGAACATCGCGCTTGCCTTCGCCGCATGGTTGGCGGACAGAAGCCAAAAGGACGAGAAGGCCCTCAGAATTTGTGTGGGCCGTGACTCCAGGCTGTCCGGAGAGAGCCTGAGCGTAGCCGTGACTTCGGCAATCGCAGACATGGGAGCTTGCGTCTTTGATGCGGGACTTGCGACAACACCGGCTATGTTTATGTCCACCGTTATGCCGGGCTACGATATGGATGGCGCCATAATGATAACCGCAAGTCATTTGCCATTTAACAGAAACGGAATGAAATTCTTCACAACGGACGGCGGACTTGATAAGGAAGATATCTCAGATATACTTGCCCTGGCTGAGAAGGCAGATGAGATAAGGCCTAATAATAAAGAAGAGAATCGCAGGATTAGTGAGAGCGATTTGATGGAAGCCTATGCGTCATATCTGAGAGGGCTCATCACAAGATCACTTGATGATAGAGCGGATTGCCTCAAGGATATGCATATAGTAGTGGATGCCGGAAACGGGACGTCCGGCTTCTTTGCGACGGAGGTGCTGGCTCCTCTCGGGGCGGACATAAGCGGAAGTCAGTATCTTGAACCGGACGGAAATTTCCCGAATCATGCCCCAAACCCCGAGGATGCTGAGGCTATGAAAGCTATTTGCCATGCCGTAGATGAGAGCAAGGCAGATCTCGGCATAATATTCGATACTGACGGAGACAGGGCTTCGGCAGTAGCTCCCGGAGGGATTGCGATTGCGAGAAATGAAATAATCGCACTGGCCGCAGCTCTTAAGGCTAAGGAAAATCCCGGGGGAATTGTAGTCACGGACAGCATCACCTCGGACGAGCTTACGGAATTCTTGGAGAAGAAACTCGGCCTGAAGCATTTCAGATACAGGAGAGGCTACCGAAATGTAATAAAGAAGGCCAAGGAGCTCTGTGAAACGGGGCGTAATGCCTTCCTGGCAATCGAAACATCGGGACATGCCGCATATGCCGAGAACTACTTCCTCGACGACGGCGCCTACCTAGCGGTGCAAGCAGTCATAAGCGCGGCTCGGCTCAAAGCCAAAGGCGCTGACATAATGAGTCTTATAAAGGACTTGAAGTCGCCTGCGGAGTCGCTGGAAATCAGATATAAAATAAGAAGAGAGGATTATGCCTCGTACGCTGCCGGCATATTGGAAGATATGGAGAAGTGGGCAGATGAGACCGAGGGTTTGGAACTTGTAAAACCAAATTATGAAGGAGTGAGGGTGAATTATGCACTGGAGGGATATACAGGGTGGTTCCTGTTTAGAAAATCCCTGCACGACCCGGTCATGCCGCTAAACATAGAGAGCACAAAGACAGGCGGAATTGAGAAGGTTCTTGATTTAATCAGTGCATTCATGCAGAATTACAAAGATGTTGAAAAATAAGAAAGACAAAAAAGCTAAGAGGCCGATGAGCACAAAGGCCAAGATAAGGAGAATTGCCGAGGACGTCATAATGGGATGTCTTATCGTTATTATGTTCTTTTCGGCGTGGAAGATTTACACCATCATAAAGGATTACAAAACCAATCAGGATATATACGATAATATATCCGGGCAGTCCAGGGACGGGGAATTTACCGGAGACATTGACTTCGAGGCTCTCAGAAAGATCAATCCGGAAGTTGTGGGATGGCTGTACTATGAGAATACCGTTATCGACTACCCTGTCGTAAAAGGAAAGGATAACGACAAGTATCTGTACACGATGTTCGACGGAACATACAGCGGATTCGGTACGCTTTTCGTGGACGCAGTAACGGAGAATCCGTTCAAGCAATTTAACACAATAGTATACGGGCACCACATGAGGAACGGATCTATGTTTGCCCAGCTCGAGAGACTCAAAGACACTAGCTACTGCGAAGAGCATCCGAGATTGGAGCTGATCACGCCTGAAGGCAAATTCCACCTCGACATATGTGCTTTCCTGAATCAGCCTGCCGACAGCAATATCTATACAACTAATATTCACGATGTAGGCGGCAGGGAGGTATACCTCGAAACCGTAAAACAATTGGCAAGCTACACTACCAATGTAGCGGTAGCGCCTACCGATAGACTGGTTATACTCAGCACCTGTGCATATGAGTATAAGGACGCCAGGTATATGGTCGTTTGCAAGATGATTCCGTGGGAAGGCGAGAATATAGACATGAGCTACGATGCCGATACCGGCGAGGCGGATTACGAAAGCGAGAATGATGAATCTTCCGAGGAAGAGGGAGAATAAAAAAATCGGCTGCGATCAAATCGCAGCCGCAATTATTTATTTGTCCAGATGCGGGTTGGTGGCTCTGTCCTCGTGTATGTGCTGAGGAGTTCCGTCCGGATTGAAGAGCGGCAGGTACTCGAGATATGTGATGTCATCTCTGTCTGCGGCTTCTCCCTCTGCGAGAACTGCGAACTTGCCTACGATGATGCCGCCCACGGCCTCTACTAAGTTCTCAAGAGCGGCAATTGATTCACCTGTGCTGATTACGTCGTCTGCGATAAGCACGCGTTTGCCCTGCATGACTTCTCTCTCGTCGCGGCCCAGGCAGAGTATCTGCTGCTTGGCTGTCGTGATGGATTTAACCTCTACGGTCACGATGTCCTGCATGTAGAGTTTAGGGCCTTTCCTGGCTACGATGTAAGGCTTTCCTGACTGGCGTGCCATCTCGTAGCAAAGAGGAATTCCTTTACTCTCAGCTGTGATCAGAACGTCGAACTCAGGGGCTTTGGCCAGGAGCTCGGCAGAAACCGCCTTGGTAATCTCAACGTCGTTGAACATAATGAAGCCTGCGATATAAAGCTCATCCGTTACCTTGCAAAGAGGCAGATGTCTTTCGAGGCCGGCTATTGTCATCTTGTAATCCATAATACTTTCCTTCCTTTTATCTCCTAAAAGAACGTATTAATTGTACCATCTGTAAGCTAAAATGGAAACTGTGCACAGGCACAAAAACAAGATTATTTTTTGAGTTTTTGCACAAAAAGTGTTGACATGCTTTGTGCACAGTGCTATGATACGCAATGTACTACTGAAAGGAGATTTTATGTACTTGACTTCAAGCCTTATCGTCATTAGCATTATCAGCGTCCTTCTGGTCGATAGACTAGTTGTGGACGAGTTTATGCTGTAGGGCTAATGTGAGTATGTAGAGTTTCAACGTACAAAACTGACTTGGAAGCCCGCAGCAATGCGGGCTTAATTAATGCCCGAAGCAGGACACTAAGTCACTTATCAACTATCACTAGTCGGAACTTGATTAAGGAAAGAAAGAAGGTAAAGAACAATGAAGAAGAAATTTACTAGATTTGCCGCTGTCGCAATGGCAGGCGTAATGGCATTCGCACTTGCATCATGCGGCGGTGGCCATCCGTTTAAGAAGGACACTCTCAACCTCGGTAACGCAGGTCCTCTTACAGGTGGAGCAGCCATTTACGGTAATGCCGTAGATAGAGGCGGTCAGCTCGCAGTTAATGAAATTAACGCAGCTAATCCTGATGGCGTGCAGCTTGCATGGAAGGCTGAGGATGACGAGGCCGATCCTGAAAAATCAGTTAACGCTTACAACACACTCATGGATAAAGGACTGAATATCTTCATCGGAACTACAACATCCGGTGCAGGCGTAGCCGTAGCTGAAAAGGCAGATGAAGACAGAGTATTCACCCTCACACCGTCTGCATCGCAGGTAGCTGTAACAGAGGGACATGACAACGTATTCCAGCTTTGCTTCAATGACCCTAACCAGGGAGTTGCTGCTGCTCAGTACATCATGGCTAATATGAAAGATAAGAAAGTCGGCATCATCTCTCAGCAGAACGACTACTCACAGGGTATCAAAGAGAAATTCGTATCTGAGTTCAAGGGCGAGATCGTAGCGCAGGAAGTATTCGCTAAGGACGACGAGAAGGACTTCACAGCTCAGCTCAACGCTATGAAGGACGCAGGCGCTGACCTCGTATTCGTACCTATTTATTACACACCTGCTGCCAACATTCTGACACAGGCCAATAAGATGGGATATGCTCCTACATTCTTCGGAGTAGATGGTATGGACGGAATTCTCACAGCTGAGAACTTCGACGCAAGTCTCGCTGAGGGCGTTATGCTCCTGACACCTTTCGTAGCATCCGCTAATGAAGAGGCTACTCAGAAGTTCGTAAAGGCTTACGTAGATGCATACGGTGAAGAGCCTAATCAGTTCGCAGCTGACGCATACGACTGCGTATATGCAGTATACAATGCGTTCAACCAGACAGGTCTCGAAGCTACAGCAGACACCGCTGAGATTTGCGAAGCTATGATTAAGGTATTCACAGGCGGATTCACAGCAAGCGGAGTTACCGGTGCTGAGATGAAGTGGAACGCCACCGGACAGGTAGACAAGACACCTAAGGCTTGCGTAATCGAGAACGGAGTATATGTACAGAAGTAATTCACTAACTAGTGGATAGTTGTTGGGCAAGGGGTGCTGCATCATTGGTGCGGCGCCCCAAAGCCACGTTTATTCATCTTTTATTAATAGAAAGAATTAATTATGAAATTACTTACGAATTTGATTTCGGGCCTCAGTCTGGGGAGCGTATACGCAATAATAGCGCTTGGATACACCATGGTATACGGCATATCCAAGATGCTCAATTTTGCGCACGGAGACGTCATCATGATAGGCGGATACATGTCCTTCGTCATGTCGGTTTATCTCGGCATGAATGCTTGGCTGGCTCTTTTGATTGCGATGTTCGTTTGCACATGCCTCGGCATACTCATCGAAAGACTTGCCTACAGACCGCTTAGAGGCACCGGCTCACTAGCTGTACTGATTACAGCTATCGGTGTTTCCTATTTCCTGCAAAACGTAGCCCTGCTCATCTGGGGGGCAAACCCGAAAATGTTCACAAGCCTTTTTGAAGGCGTGCAGCCTATAAGGCTCGCAGGCGGTAGTCTTACCGTAACTGCAGAGTCTCTCTTTACGATTGCAGCTAATATCATAGTTATGATCGTGCTGACTCTGTTTGTAAACAAGACAAAAGCCGGAAAAGCCATGAGAGCTGTATCCGAGGACAACGGTGCTGCCCAGCTCATGGGCATCAATGTCAATCAGTCCATATCACTTACATTTGCCATAGGCTCAGGCCTTGCGGCCGTAGCGGGCGTACTGATGTGCTCTGCTTATCCTGTGCTGACGCCGACGACAGGCGCTATGCCGGGTATCAAGGCATTTACTGCTGCGGTATTCGGAGGCATCGGTTCGATACCGGGAGCCATGATAGGCGGGCTGATACTCGGTATTATTGAGATATTCGCCAGAGCTTATGTATCCACTGAGCTCGCAGACGCTATTGTATTTGCTTGCCTGATCATAGTGCTGCTCGTAAAACCTACGGGTCTGCTGGGCAAGAAGATAAGCGAGAAAGTGTAGGTGGATCATGGCAGACAGAATTTTAAAATCCATAAGTACAAGGGGCCTTAAGAATGCCGTAAGAGGCAGCGAATATAAAAAGGAAGCCCTGATATCATACGGACTGCTTATAGCCGGATATATCGTGCTGCAGCTTGGCGCTGTTTCCGGCCTTATAGGACGTAATCTCCAGGGACAATTCGTGCCTATTTGCGTTTACATCTCGCTGGCCATCTCGCTCAACCTCGTAGTAGGTATCTCGGGAGAGCTCTCTCTCGGACATGCGGGCTTTATGGCTGTAGGATGTTTCAGCGGCGTCCTGGTCGCAAGAGTGGTAGGATTGCATCTTGGCTTTGAGCCTGCAGTGGTCTTGATCGCAATGTTTTTCGGCGCTGTTATGGCTGCGCTTGCCGGCTTTGTAATCGGCATTCCTATTCTGGGACTAAGGGGTGACTATCTGGCTATAGTAACACTTGCCTTCGGTGAGATCATCGTTAATCTCATGAATGTAATCTACTTCGGCTTTGACGGCAATGGACATCTTAAGTTCGCGTTCAATCACCCTATCGAAGGAATTGAGGACAACGACAGAATCATCGCGGGAGCCATAGGTGCGACGGGCACCAAAACAATGGCCACGTTTACCATGGGATTACTGCTTTGCCTGTTCACGGTATTTGTGGTGCTCAACCTCAAGAATTCAAAACAGGGAAGAGCCATAATGTCCATAAGAGATAACAGAATAGCGGGAGAATCCATAGGTCTTAGTGTCAGGAAGTATAAGTTGATGGCCTTTGTTACAAGTGCGGCGCTGGCAGGTATGGCAGGCGCATTATACGGCCTTAATTTCAGCACGGTTGCACCGCTGAAGTTCAACTTCAACACATCGGTACTCATACTGGTATTCGTCGTACTCGGCGGAGTCGGAAATATCTGGGGCGGCATAATTGCGGCTGCGATACTGACAGTGCTGCCTGAGGCATTCAGGCAATTTGCCGATTACAGAATGCTGACTTATGCGGTAGTTCTCATACTTGTAATGATTGCGACATATAATCCGACTATTAAATCCAGGGTAAGTGCGATCTGGGCCAAGCTAAAACCAGTCAAGAATAAAGACAAGGATAAGGACAAGCCTAAGAAAGCTAAGAAAGCCGGAAAGGAGGGTGCGTAGATGGCAGATAAAGATATCAGAAAAGAGATGCCGGGCGTATCCGAAACCGGTCATACATACGAAAACAGACAGGAGATCTACTACAACGATAACGTCGGCGGAAGAGCCGTGTTCGTAGATGCGAAAGAGCATGATCAGCCTGCGGTAAAAGAAAGCGTGCTTCAGGAAAGGGATAAGGATAAGACTCCTATACTCGACGTAAAGGATTTGGGCATAGACTTCGGCGGACTGACTGCCGTAGACAGCTTCAATCTGACTCTGGGCAGAACGGAGATCGGAGGACTTATCGGACCTAACGGTGCAGGCAAGACCACCATATTCAACATGCTCACCAAGGTGTATGAGCCAACGAGAGGAGAAATCTTCTTTAACGGCAAGAGCACCAAGGGCATGAATACCGTGGATATCAATAACGCCGGCATGGCGCGTACATTCCAGAACATCAGACTTTTCGACAAGCTGACCGTAGAGGAGAACATCAAAGTTGCCCTCCATCACAACACGGACTACAGCCTGATAGACGGAATGCTTCACACTCCTAAATACAGACATGAGGAGTTCCGCATCAGAAAAGAAGCGATGAAATACCTCAAGATATTCGGCATGACCAAGACAGCCGAGTACAAGGCGGGCTCGCTTCCGTACGGTGCACAGAGGAGACTTGAGATCATGAGAGCTCTGGCCACTAAGCCTAAACTCCTGCTTCTCGACGAGCCGGCAGCGGGCATGAATCCGTCCGAGACGACGGAGCTGATGAACACCATACGTGAGATTCGCGACAGATTCCAGATTGCCATACTGCTCATCGAGCACGATATGAATCTCGTTATGAATATCTGTGAGGGAATTGCCGTACTCAATTACGGACGCGTTATAGCCAAGGGCTTCCCTGAGGAGATACAGAACAATCCGAAGGTAATAGAGGCTTATCTCGGAAAGGGTGTTGGAGCCAAGAAGAAAAAGACCAAGGCTAATGAAGAGGAAATCGAAGAAGCTCTCAAGAAGGGTAAACTTGAGTCCAAGGCTTCCGGCAAACCCGACGAGAGAAAGGAGGGCGAATAATGGGCACTGTACTTACTGTTAAGAACATCAATGTCTACTATGGCGCCATCCATGCTATCAAAGGAATTTCCTTCGACGTAGACAGAGGAGAGATAGTAACTCTCATCGGAGCCAACGGAGCGGGCAAATCCACGACGCTTCATACTGTGTCGGGACTTCTCCGCAGCAAGACAGGCGATATCGAATTCCTCGGCGAGTCGATTGCCCACACCGCGGCGCATAAGATAGTTGCCAAGGGTATCTCGCACGTACCGGAGGGACGCCGTATATTCCAGGGACTTACGGTTGAAGAGAACCTCCAGATGGGAGCGTTCATCACCAAGAAGGACAGGATAGAGCACAACCTCGAGTACGTGTATGAGCAGTTCCCGAGGCTCAAGGAGAGGACGAGGCAGATAGCAGGTACGCTCTCGGGCGGTGAGCAGCAGATGCTCGCTATGGGGCGCGCCCTGATGTCAGATCCGGAGCTGCTGATGCTGGACGAGCCTTCGATGGGACTTGCCCCTATACTGGTAGACCAGATTTTTGAGATCATACAGAATCTCAACAAGGCAGGCACGACCATACTGCTCGTAGAACAGAATGCTCAGATGGCTCTTTCCGTAGCGCATAGAGCATATGTAATCGAGACGGGTAAGATCTCTCTGTCGGGTACAGGTGAGGAACTTGCCAAGTCAGACGAAGTCAGAAAGGCATATCTCGGAGGTTAAGGCCATCCGATGAGGCATTTCTGAACGATGCAACAAATTGTCATTCTGAACGAAGTGAAGGTTATATATCAGGAGCCTTTACTGCGCTCAGGATGGCATTTTTTTCGTATTTTTGGGGTAAATATGGTACAATATACCTTGCTTGAAAAATCTTGGACAAGAGAAAAGAAAAGCCCAAACAGGAGACTGAAAGATGAAAAAAATAACAGCAAGCATATTGGTGCTTGTAATGATAATAAGCATGAGCCTGAGCCTCGGAGCGTGTAAAAAGAGCTCTGATGAAGAGGCAGGTGCCGAGTGCACCGAGCAGGCTACTGAACAAAGCGGGAGCGAAGATCCCGAAGAGACTGCTGACGGAAAACCCGTCGCGGACGCAGAAACTGTCAAGACATTTGAGCCGGATGCAAAGGACGAGATCGGACAGGACCTTCCTCTGCAGATTGAAAGCGTTTCGCTGCTTAGCGACGGCAGCGTAGTGCTGATTCCGACGGATGATCTCAAAGTTAACGAGCTTGGTGACAGCGAAGCCACGAGCCTTATGCCGTTTGCCGAGAGCGGAGATGCAAAGGTCAAGGACATCTATCTCTACAGGATAGGTAACGGCGGCTACAGAACTGTAGTAGCTCTTATGGATGACGGTACGATTTCGGCTATCAATCCTATCGCACTGATTGATGACCACATAATTGCAGTAAAGGATAATCTAGGCGGCAGAGACAGTTTCACAGGCGTGGAACAGGAAGAGGGCGAGGACGCCTTCAGCATAGTAGGAAAGACAGAGGAAGGTGACGATGTCATACTCGACCCGGTAATACTGACCGAGGAAGAAGACGTACAGCCGGTTGAGTAAAATGGTAGTAAATAATGCGCCCCGGCGCTTCGATATGGTACAATTACAGTGTCTATGCGAAGAATTGCTAAAGCGCATGCATTGATACAGAAAGGATAACAGCATGGCAGATATTAATGCTGAACGCAGAGCGGTAATTGAATGGTTCAAGACCAGGTTTAGCCAGGAGGCAGGTGCTACAGCCAAGACATCAAGACTCCCTGACGGAAGCCTGGGTTTTGTATTCTCTGTTGTCAACTCGTCCGGAGTGGACTTCGAGGATTTCTCGTTTCAGGTAAAGGTTGGTGACAGAGATACCGGCAGAGAAATCGGAAGTGCGACCATAAACGCAGGCAAATGGAACAGAGGGGATAAAAAGAACTTCAAATCAGCCCTCAGAGTTCCTGATCATGTCAAGAACATCACGTTCGTGATGGAGCCTGTAAGCTACGAGGCTCACGAGGCAGATAGCCTGAGCGAAGCTGCGCGCGACATGATGGACGCAGCCAGGGGCATGGGCCAAGCGCTCGGCAAGGCCGGAGAAGATATGGGATCCATGTTCGGAGAACTCTTCGGTACAGGCGGCATGCCGGATAGTGATGGTGGCGGAAGCGCTATGGCGCAGCAGGCACCAAGAACTCAGCAGAGTGCAAGACCTGCAGCGAGGCCACAGACACAAAGACCGGCTGCAAGACCTCAGACACAAAGACCTGCAGTTAATCCTGTTCAGTCGGTAGGACAGGCAGCCCAGTCCTTCTCGAAGAAAAAACTCGAAAAGAAACTCAACAAAAAGAGAATGGGCAGATCCGGTTGGACCATCGCAGGTATAGTAATAGGCGTGATATTCCTGATGGCAGCCGGTGGCTCCATAATGGGATCGGCAGATCAGATTATGTATGCCGGCATCGGAGTAGCATCTCTTGTAGCTACTTTGATAGGTAAACTGATACTCAACAACAAGGCCAAGAGAATCAGAACCTATGAGACAAAGGTAAACAAAAACGGAAACACATCAATAGACGATCTCTGCTCTTATGTGGGCAGACCGTTTGAGAAGGTTGCGGATGAACTCCACCAGATGATAGTGGACGGATTCTTCCCTGATTCCTATGTGGACATAGACAACAGACTTCTGGTTATGACCAAGGACGGCAAGCCTATCGAAGATGTAGCCAGGTCCGCTGCCTTTAATAAAAAGGCCAAGAGAAAAGCAGCCAGAGACGGAGGTGCCGTGCCTGAGTCGCTGGACGATCTCATCACAATGACTGATGATGCAGAGATAAAGGCTAAGCTAAACGCTCTCAGGACTATCACCAAGAAAATCGATGCGAGAGTCGAGCAGGTGCCTGAACTCGAGAAGCAAGTCATCGATTATAGAGAGAAGTATTATCCTGAGGTCGTACGCCTGACGGATGAATACAATGAAAAGATAGTGGATATGGGCAAATACGGTGAAGACAATGTCAAGGCGGAAGTTACAGAGTCCGCAGAGGGCGCACCGGTGCTCAATACAAATCCGAATTATCTGCAGGAACAGGCCTCGGAGATCAAGACGCAGCTGATCAGTCTGATAGATTCCGTCACGGAGGCATCAGAGAACCTGCTTGAGAGACTGCATGAAGGCGATATCATGGACATCACTACAGATATCAAGATGCTCCAGACGACATTGGCCAGCAAAGGTCTGCTCGATTCGGACTTCGATGTGAAATAAGAAACTTGGGACTACAAGTATAAGGAATAGTTCATGTTAGGGGGCTCTACAGAGAGCCGGGGAAATTATAGGAGGAACAAAATGACAGATTATGAATTCACACCTGAAGCAGTAAACGAAGCTGCAGAGACACAGGCGTCAGAGGTTCAGGAAAGCATCAATGATGTAGCTGCACAGGCTGCGGCGATGGATCTCGCACCGATGATCGACCTCGAGGCTCCGGCTGAGGAGTCAAGAGAGGTTGCTCTCGCACAGTTCACACCGGATGAGCAGAGACAGATTAACTCGGTTGCCGAGAGAATCGATATCACAGACAGCAATGCGGTTCTGAGCTACGGTGCAAGCGCACAGCGCAAGGTATCCGACTTCGCTGACGGAGCACTCCAGAGCGTAAGAGCTAAGGACATGGGAGAGACCGGACAGGTGCTCTCATCCCTGCTTGTAGAACTCAAGCACAGCGGAGAGCCTAAGAAGGGTTTCCTGGGCGGACTTTTCAGCAACGCCAGCAAGAGATTTGAGGAGATGAAGGTTCAGTATGCAACTACTGAGAAGAACGTAGACAATCTCGTTAAGCTCCTCGAAGGACATGAGCAGCAGCTCGTAAAGGACATCGTACAGCTCGACAAACTCTACGATAAGAACAAACTCTACTTCAAGGAAGTTTCGATGTA
The DNA here is from genome assembly GCA_902760855.1 of uncultured Eubacteriales bacterium. Lineage (GTDB taxonomy): Bacteria > Bacillota > Clostridia > Peptostreptococcales > Anaerovoracaceae > Crickella. The sequence continues at coordinate 12,280 of CACWIO010000002.1, read as the reverse complement.
TATCGAGGCAGGTAAGATCAGACTCGAGAAGGCTCGTAAGGAAGAGCTTCCTGCACTTGAGGCTAAGGCCAGAGAGACCAACTCACCTGAGGACACTCAGGCTGCCAAGGACTTCGCAGACATGATTACAAGATTTGAGAAGAAGATCTACGATCTCGAGCTTTCGAGAACGGTATGCCTTCAGTCCGCACCGGAGATCAGAATGGTGCAGAACTCAGACACAATCATGTCCGAGAAGATTCACTCCACAATCATCAATGTAATTCCGATGTGGAAGACACAGATGGTGCTCGCACTCAACAATTACCACACTCAGGAAGCTGTAAAAGCCCAGCAGGCGGTAACCGAGGCTACAAACGAGATGCTCAAGAAGAACGCAGAGGCGCTCCACCAGAGCACAGTAGATACAGCTAAGGCAAGCGAGAGAGGAATCGTAGACATCGAGACTCTGCAGAACACCAATCAGCAGCTCATCAGCGCTCTTGATGAAATCCAGCAGATTCAGGAAGATGGAAAGATCGCAAGAGCTGAGGCTGAGAAGGAACTCGCAAGAATCGAGCAGGAGCTCAAGGACAAGATGCTCAGCATCAGCGCCGGCGTAGGCATGACAGCAGAGGAACTTGCAGCTGCGAGAGGAACTCAGAACAACTAATATATGAGAAAGACAAACACTCGAGTTAGTAATAGTCAATCCAAGAAGAGTCGGCGAGTGCCGGCTCTTCTTCTGATAATCATGATTCTGATTCTGTGGGCGTACTTCCTGATGGCTGACAACAGTCCGATTAAGAGAGCGCGTGATGCCATAATGGAAAGGCTCGGCTATGTATCCGAGGAGACGATTTCGGAAAATGAGCCGCTTACAGATGTCAAAGGACCTGAGGTGACAGAGCCGGGTGCGGGCGGCAGCAAGACAGCAGATGCGAACGGACTCGCTAGCAAGAATCTGCCGAAATATGAAGGCAATCATTATGTCGAAATCAATGATAATAAGCCCGTGTTTCCGGATGAGGTTTACGCCAAGGCCGGCTTGATACAAGAAGGCGATAAATGGAAGACCGACGGGAACCTGCTCGGAACAGTGAATCCGGATAAAGTATATCCATATGAATTCTATAATCCGCTGGATAAGCACGGAAGATGCCAAGCTGCTTACGGATGCCTAGGGCGTGAGACCATGCCTGAGGAGGGTGCGGAGCGAGGAGATATATCTTCGATTCATCCATCCGGCTGGGCTAAGGGACAGAGCTGGGAGCGTTGTCACCTGATAGCCTGGTCGCTGTCGGCAGAGAATGCCAACGAAGGCAATCTCGTGACCGGAACTCATTACATGAATTACGACGGCATGAGGCCGTTTGAAGAGGAAACGACTCACTATATCTGGAGCACAGGTAATCACGTGCTTTATATGTCAGAGCCCGTATACAGCGGAAACGAGCTCGTGCCGAGAGGCGTGCACATGGTAGCAAGGTCCGTGGAGGATAACGGAGAAGGACTCTCTTTTAATATCTATTGCTTCAATGTCACTCCGGGTGCGGAAATAGACTACAAGACCGGCATCGTGACCACAGAGGAACAGGCGACTCAGGACGCAAGAGTCTACGTTGTAAATAAGAAATCGCGAGTCTTCCACTATCCGTCTTGTGACGGTGCGAAGAGCATGTCCGAGTGGAATAGAGAGGAAGTGACTATGACGCGCAGCCAGCTTGTTGCGCAAAACTATACTCCGTGCGGAAGTTGTGAACCTTAGAGAAACGTGTTTAAAAAACACGTTTTTTTTGATAAAATTGCATTAACTATGGGTATATATGGAAAGAAACTACGAATCGGAGGATTTCGATGTTCAGAAAATTTCTGGAAAGCGCATATACAAAGGCTGCTCTGACCCTGCTGGTGTGCGGTAGTCTGCTGATAATTTTTCACAACTGGATCAGCGGCAACCAAATATCAATAGGTTTTGATAAGCTGAATAAAACGCTCGCGCCGGTTTATATCGGCATCGTATTTGCGTTCATACTCTGCCCGGTATACAACGCTTGCGTAAAGTGGCTGTACGAGAGGCAGCTCGCAAATGCGGGAAGGGCTGCGTCGAATATAGGAGCTATGGCTCTTCCTGACGCACGGGACGGCAACTATTCCGAAAGAGAAGAGAAGAGAAGGATGCTGACGCTCTCCAGAGTGTTTGCCACAGCGGTGTGTGTAGTACTGGTGGTCGGCCTCTTCGGTCTCTTGATTTATTTCGTAGTACCGCAGCTCGTACAGAACGGCATCGGCCTTGCGAACACACTGCCTGAGAGGCTTGCCGCTTTCTCAGACTGGCTGGAGACTCACTTCTCCAGATTCCCTCAGCTTGCAAAATGGGTGGATAATATTGCAAATGCAGGCACCAACGACATCATCAAATGGGTGCAGGAGAATATACTCTCAGGAAATGCCATGAGCATAGCAAGCATGGTTTCATCGGGAGTTGTTACGGCAGTTAAGTATGTGGCAAACGCGTTTATCGGATTGCTGATTATGATATATCTCCTCAACTATAAGGAGAGGCTCTTCGCAATCACGCGCAAATTCATCGCTGCCACCTGCGGACAGAAGAGACAGGACAGCCTGTACGATTTTGCAGAGGTTGTGAATGAGACATTTATCGGATTTATAGTCGGTCGGATCATCGATTCCTTTATTATCGGAGTGCTCACTTTCATAGTAATGAAGATATGCGGAATTTCGTTCGCCCTGATGATAAGCGTAATCATAGGAGTGACGAATATCATACCTTTCTTCGGTCCGTTCATTGGTGCGATTCCGTCGATATTCCTCCTGCTCTTGGAGCGTCCGGTTGAGGCATTTTATTTCCTGATTATCATACTGCTCATACAGCAGCTGGACGGAAATGTTATAGGGCCTAAGATCGTGGGCAATGCCATAGGCATCAGCAGTTTCTGGGTACTCATCGCAGTGCTCATAGGAGGAGGGCTGTTCGGATTCTACGGCATGGCGCTCGGCGTGCCGGTGTTTGCCGTAATTTACAATTATGTGGATAAGCTCACTATCAGAAGTTTAAATAAGAAAAATAAGGATTCAAATACAAACGATTATTTCAATCTCGATGTATACGGCATAGCGGAAAAGGAAATCTCGCTTGAGCCTGAGCATAAGAAACAGGACTCTTTCTTTACCAAGCTGCGCAAGGGGAATGTGAAGAGCCTTGCGGCTACGGCGGCCTGCGATAAAGAAAAAGACGATAAGTCTAAAAAGGCAGAAAAGAATGATTAGCGAAAGCACTATAAAAAGAATCAAAGAGATAATACCGGAGGAGAGGCTCTTATGGGATGAGCCTATGAGCAGGCACACTTCGTTCAGAATCGGAGGGCCTGCTGCTCTCTTATTGCAGGTTAATACCGAGGCGGAGCTCGCAGATGTGCTGACTGTACTGGACACCGAAGAATCAGAATATATTCTGGTGGGCAACGGCTCGAATTTACTGGTGTCCGATGAGGGATACCCCGGAATAGTCCTTAAGCTTGGGGGCGACTTCGATACGATATCGCAGGATGAGGACGACGATTGCCTGGTATATGTGGGAGCAGCGAGACTGATGTCCGGTGTGAGCTCTTATCTTACTGAGCGAGGACTGGCGGGATTTGAGTTCGCCAGCGGAATCCCGGGGTCCATAGGCGGTGCGGCATTTATGAATGCGGGTGCCTACGGCGGTGAGATGAAAGATATAGTAGAGAGCGTGCGGGCGATGATGGTCAGCAAGCCATTCTCTCCTCTTATACTGAGAAATGAGGACATGGAGTTCGGATACAGGAGCAGCAGGGCTCAGGTGGGAGATATAATAATTCTCTCAGTTACCATGAGACTTAAGAGAGGCGATCGCACGGAGATTGCCGCACGCGTATCTGAGCTGGCCGCAAAAAGAAATGACAAGCAGCCTGTGAATTATCCGAGCGCTGGTAGCACTTTCAAAAGACCTGTGGGCGGATTTGCCGCAGCCCTGATTGAAGAAGCAGGGCTCAAGGGCTACAGAGTTGGCGGCGCCTGCGTATCCGAGAAGCATGCGGGATTTGTGATTAATGAAGGCGGCGCAAGATGCGATGACGTGCTGGCTGTTATGAGACATGTGAGGGCGACGGTTTATGAGAAATCGGGCATAATGCTCGAGCCTGAGGTCCGTTTCGTGAATTGCAGCTTATAAAATGACTTTAAGAGAAATAGAAGAGAAGTACAGAATAACGGCTGATTATCACACCCACAGTGTTTACTCCAGAGTGGGCCCGTATTTTCATGGCAAGGGCTCAATAATGGATAATGTGAGGGCGGCGCATGAGAAAGGGCTAAAGGAAGTGGCGATTACCGACCACGGACCGAGCGACTTTTACGGACTCGATCTTAAACTCATCCCAAAGATGAGGGCTGAGATAGAGGAAGCGATGAGGGCTTTTCCGGATGTGAAAGTTTATCTTGGAGTGGAAGCCGATATAGTCGACAGCGCAAACGCCCTCGATGTGAGCACTTCGGAGAGCGCCGAATTTGATTTTGTGAATGCGGGTTATCACTACGTGCCGGGCAGCAATATGGTCAAGAACTTCCTGGCTTTTCAAGGAAGGGGATCTGCGGCTACCGTCGAGGAGCTCAGATACGACAATACACAGAGGATAATCAAAGCACTTACGAGCAATAATATAAAGATACTGACGCATCCCGGCGACAAAGCATATATAGATGAAGCTGCTGTGGCCGAGGCCTGCGCGGAGACCGATACTCTCGTAGAGATCAATGCGAGGCACAGGCATCCGAATGCAGAGGATCTTAAGATATATGCAGCTCATGATGTGAAATTTGTCATCAGCAGCGACGCGCACAGCCCTGACAAGGTCGGTCGCTACGCTAAGAGCCTTGCGCTGGCGTTTGCCGCGGGGATAGATGTAAGCAGGATAGTTAATATTGAGGAAAGATAGAACAAGTTCGGAAGAGAAACAGCAGAGAGGAAGGACGGCGCTTATGAAGGTTGTAATTATCACGGGTATGTCCGGTGCGGGCAGATCGAAGGCCGCGGACTGGTTTGAGGACCAGGGCTATTACTGTGTGGATAATATGCCGCCGGCGCTGATAGACAACTTCCTCGAGATGGCGTCGGTGGACACCAATCGCATAGAGAAGGTGGCCTTCGTGGCTGACCTTAGGAGCGGAAGCTTTTTCGATACTCTGGCCAGGAAGATAGATGAGCTGAGAGCTCGCTCCGGAGTTGAACTGACTGTGCTCTATATGGAGGCGTCCGTGCGCGAGATTGTCAGACGCTTTAATGAGGTTAGGCGCGCTCATCCGCTGACGGGCGGAGAGGCCAGCGAGAAGGTAATCGAGGCGGAGATAAAGAAGCTCGCGGATATAAAGAAGAGGGCGGATTTCGTGCTCGATACCACAACGCTCAAACCATCGGAAATGAATGCGGAGCTCGATCGTTTGGTGTTCGGCAGCAGGGGTGCTTCTAATTTTACGATTAATATCAGTTCCTTCGGATTCAAATACGGTGTGCCGAGTGAGGCGGACGTGATGTTCGATGTCAGATTTATACCGAATCCTTTCTGGGTGCCGAGTCTGAGGAAACTGACAGGCAATAATAAAAAGGTAGCGGAATTCGTGTTCAAGCATGAGATCGCCCGCGAGTTTGTAGATGCGACGCACGACCTTCTGAGGGATATAGCCCCGGGATATATCAGCGAGGGCAAATACCACCTCAACATTGCCCTTGGTTGCACTGGCGGTCATCACAGGTCAGTTGCCGTGGCCAACGCTTTGGCTGAAAGATTCGAGGAGGACGGCATGAGAGTGCATGTCAGCCACAGAGATTTGGATTTGCAGGATAAAAGGTAGGGATGTCTTTTTCGCAGGATGTAAAAGGAGAACTCGCAAGAGTCGAGCTTAGTAAGAAGTGCTGTATGCTCGCGGAAATCGCAGGATTTTTAAGGGTGTCCGGCTCTGTTAAATTGCTGGGCGGCGGCAATTTCGGCATCGTGGCGACCACGGAAAACGCTGCGACCGCGAGGCATTTTAAAGTCCTGATTGAGTCATATTTCAGAAATAAAGTCAGCATGGAGATAGGCGAGTCTCAGAGGCCGGGCAGCAGGAATCGCAAGGTCAGGAACCGATACTATCTGAATATAGGTCCCGAGGAGAAGTCGGTGCAGATACTGCGCGAGACGGGCATTATGCTCATACGCGAAGGTGACGATTACTTCAGTGACGGCATATACCAGCCTATAGTAAAGTCGAAGTGCTGCAAGAGGTCATATCTGAGAGGGATGTTCTTAAGCTGCGGCACTATGTCGGATCCGAGGAAGAGCTATCACCTTGAATTCGTGCTGGATAAAGAGCGTAGCGCGGCGGATCTCAGGAAATTAATCGGCAGCTTTGTGGACTTGTCGGCAGGTCTGGTGAGGCGCGGCGACAATTACGTGGTATATATGAAAAAGGCAGCATACATAAGCGATATGCTCGGAATTATGGGAGCCACGGAGGCCATGCTGGATCTTGAGGACATAAGGATAAATAAGAGCATGCATGGGGAAGTCCGCCGCATGATAAATTGCGACGTTGCGAACACCGGGCGCACGGTGACTGCTGCAGGGGAACAACTTGCCTGGATTCAGAGGCTTGCCGAGAACGAGCTCGGACACGAGATTCCGTCCCTAATCGATGACGATAGCGATGCGGACTACGACGAGATTATGAGGATGTATCGTGAGGGTCTAAGGTTCCTGGAACAGTCGCTAAGGGACGTTGCTATACTCAGGCTCGAAAGACCAGAGGCTTCGCTCACTGAAATCGGGGAGGCGCTTACGCCGCCTGTAGGCAAGGCCGCGGTCAATAAACGATTTGCAAAGATCCGTGCGATTGCCGAACAACAACAGTAATACGATGGGTAATGTAATAGATATTAGAATTGAGGATATGTTGGATGACGCTAGGGCTTTCGGAAGATGCGAGGGCCTTGCTGTTTTTGTTAGCGGCGGATGTGATCTTTCGGATGGCAGCGCTATAGTAGGGGCTGTGCCTGGAGATTTGGTGCGCGCTGAGATCACAAAGGAGAAGAAGAACTCTGCGGAAGCGAGGCTACTTGAGATTGTGGAGCCTTCGCCTGAGAGAATCGAGGCCGAGTGCCCGCACTTTGGGAAGTGCGGGGGCTGCGCTTTGCAGGAGATGTCGTATGAAGCGCAGTGCGAGCTCAAGACGGAGCAGGTCAGAGCGAAGCTAACGAGGCTCGGCGGACTCGAGGATCCGAAGGTGAATGACTGCATAGGCGCAGATACGCTTAAGTACTATCGCAATAAGGCTGTGTTTGCCGTAGGACCGCATGGGGAAGTCGGATTTAAAATGGCTCGCTCGAATTATGTGCTGGATATAGAGGATTGCATGCTCCAAAGCGATGCGGCTATGGTGTGTGCGGATGCACTTAGGTCTTTTCTCAGAGAGCATGGAGGAAAGAACCTCGGCATAGGTCAGATGACAGTTAAGACCGCTTTCGGGACGGGAGAAGTAATGGTCGTATTTGAGGCGGCAGAATCATCGGGAGCCGAAAGATATAAAAAAGGAAAAGGAAAGAAGAAGCCTACGGGCGGAAGCAAATTTGAGATTCCGGATGTTGAGGGCTTGATTGAGATGCTGGACGATGCAGTTGGCAGCCTTAATTATTCTGAAGAGGACTCTGGTGACGAGTTTTGGAGCCTGGAGTCCGTGGCACTGATTAACAAGGGCAAGTGCCATGTCATCGCGGGCAAGTCTACAATTACAGAAGAGCTCATGAAGGCGGACGGACGCAGCGTGCGCTACGAGATAGGCCCGCAGTCATTCTTCCAGGTGAATCCCGAGCAGATGGTCAAACTATATGACAAGGCCACGGAATATGCAGAGCTAGAGGGAGGCGAGACTGCACTCGATCTCTACTGCGGAGCAGGTACCATAGGCATATGGCTGCTCGATGAATTGAGAGCCGGAGATGAAGAGGCTTTTGAAAAGACTCGCGTCATCGGCATCGAGTCAGTAAAGCCTGCGGTAATAGATGCCAACAGAAATTCAGTCATCAATAATATAGTTAACACGAGATACTTTGCAGGTAAGGCAGAGGAAGAGTTGCCGGGTATGATGGGAATTGCGGAGCTTTGGAAGTGGAATGAGGTAAACGAGAGAGTGAAGCGAGAGCCTGAAATAAGGATTGACCATGCGGATGTGGTCATCTTGGATCCTCCGCGTGCCGGCTGCGATGAAGCTCTACTCAGCGCAGTGGCTGCTGCGCAGCCCGATCGCATAGTCTACGTATCATGCGATCCCGCCACGCTCGCACGCGACATAAAATACCTCACGGGAAATGGCTATGAATTCATCGAAGCCACACCCGTGGACCAGTTCCCGTGGACATCGCATGTTGAAGCATGTTGTCTCCTGAGAAGGCGAGCCAAAGGCGAAGTCTGATCAGCTAGAGACACAGTTTGCCAGAGCGGTCGGAGAGAACGAGCACAAGCGAAGTTAGATCCGGGCACCGCGGGACGGCAGACTAAAGCAAGAATAGAAAAACAATAGAAACAATGCAAACACTTGCTCTTTAGCCGTAACACAGATATAATTTAGTGAATTTAATATGTTAGGTCTTTTCCGATCGGCCCAGTTGCAGGTAGGAGTGCAGCAGGATATGCGTGATTTCAGGCGCGCGGTCCTGCTGCTTTTTTATAACCAATCAATACTAATAGTTTCACAGTGATAGAAATGAGAAAAATATGAAAAAGGACATCATTTTGTTTGAAACGGAAGATAGCGGAGGAATTAGATGGTTCATCTGTCGCAAAATTTGCGACAGTTCAGAAAGAAGGTGATATGAAAATGATACTGTTGATGCGCTTTGCGACGACATTTATAATTGTAATTGGAGTGAGATAATAGATAATGAGGGATAGAAATGATGAGCAAATATGACACAGACATTGTGATCTACCAATCTGAAGACGGGCAAACAAAAGTTGATGTCAGATTTGAGGATGAGACAGTATGGCTATCGCAAAAGCAACTAGTAGAACTGTTTCAGAGCAGTAAGGCTAATATCAGTGAACATATCAAATCGATATACGATGAGGGAGAACTTGATGAAGCATCAACAGTTCGGAAAATCCGAACAGTTCAAAATGAGGGATCAAGGGAAGTAACACGAAATATTACGTATTATAATCTTGATATGATCATATCCCTTGGATACAGAGTCCATTCACACATAGCTACACAGTTCAGAAGATGGGCAACCGAGCATCTTAAAGAGTATCTCATTAAAGGCTTTACAATGAATGATGAGAAACTCAAGAATCTCGGTGGCGGGGACTATTGGCATGAGCTTCTGGAACGAATCCGCGATATCAGATCATCAGAGAAGGTGATGTATAGGCAAGTTCTGGATCTGTATGCTACAAGTGTCGATTATGATCCTAACAGTGCAGAGTCAATAGCCTTTTTTAAGATGGTCCAGAATAAACTTCATTATGCAGCTCATGGACATACAGCTGCGGAAGTCATATATGAAAGAGCTGATGCGGAGAAGCCTTTTATGGGACTCGCCAATTTTTCAGGAAATTCTCCGATAAAGAAAGATGTTACTATCGCTAAGAATTATCTTTCCGAGGATGAATTGAAGATTCTGAATAATCTCGTTTCTGGATATTTTGATTTTGCTGAGATTCAGGCAATGCGTCATAATGTAATGCACATGAGCGACTATGTCGAGCAGCTTGACAGGATCCTGGAAGCTCAAGGGGATCCCGTTCTTGATAATGCAGGAAGAATAAGTCATGAGCAGGCTGTAGATAAAGCGCTCGATGAATACAGAAAGTATCAAGAAAAAACACTTAGCCAAGTTGAGGAAGACTATCTTCGTACTATCGAGAAGCTAAGTCAAAATGCAAACGAAAAGGCCAGAGAGAATGTCTAATCTGCGATGTAATGTGAGGTGACAGCCTTATTGAAGAGACAAGCATAATTCTGATCCAGGAGGTAATGACGTGGCTTTTGATTACAAAAAAGAGTACAAGGAATTCTACATGCCAAAGAACAAGCCCGAGATAATTACTGTGCCGAGCATGAACTTTATTGCTGTTCGCGGACAGGGTGATCCGAATCAGGAGAATGGGGAATATAAACAGTCGATAGGGCTCCTTTATGGGGTTGCCTTTACCATCAAAATGAGTAAAAAAGGCAATCATCAAATCGAAGGCTACTTTGATTATGTAGTTCCTCCGCTTGAAGGATTCTGGTGGCAGAATGGTGTAACAGGGATTGACTATGCTCACAAAGAAAACTTCGAGTGGATTTCTGTCATCCGTCTTCCCGATTTCGTCACAAAAGCTGATTTTGACTGGGCTATTGAGGAGGCTACAAAGAAGAAAAAGACAGATTTCTCAAAGGTTGAATTTCTGACATATGATGAGGGAGTGTGCGTTCAGTGTATGCATATTGGGCCATATGATGATGAGCCGGCAACGGTGCAGATGATGCATGAATTTATGGAACAGCGGGGATATGAGCTGGATATTACGGATAAACGCCGACATCATGAAATCTATCTTAGTGATGCAAGGAAGGTTGCTCCGGAGAAACTCAGGACCGTTATCAGACATCCAATCAGGAAGAAGTAGCGCTATCACAAATGCGGAATGAGCAAAATAGACCATCCTTTTGGACCGCTTTACAGCGACCATAGCAGAATACTGATACTTGGATCCTTCCCGTCGATAAAGTCGAGGGAACAGAGTTTTTTCTATGCCCATCCGCAAAACCGGTTCTGGAAAGTAATCGCATCTATATTCGATGAATCGGTACCTGTAACGATTAAAGAAAAGAAAGAACTGATTATCAGCCATGACCTTGCACTTTGGGACTCGATAGCAAGCTGTGAGATCAATGGCTCTTCAGATGCCAGCATCAGGAACGCTAAGGCTAATGATATCAGTATCATCCTCAGTAACTGCAGCATTGAGCAGTTTTATTGCAACGGCCGCAAGTCGCACGACCTGTATAGAAAATACATAGAGCCGGTCATAAAACGGGAAGCAGTATGTCTTCCGTCAACAAGTCCCGCAAATGCACAGTGGTCGCTGGAAAGACTGACAGAAGCGTGGTCGGTGATCCGAGTTTAAAGAAAAAGGGATTGTATTTATCATGGCAGGTACGACATATTTTTGAAAAAGGCAAATTGTATTTCTTGGGTGTCGTACGATTCATGTCGAGACTGTGAACATATTAGATGAATACGATTTAGAAGACGATATTTCGAATAAACCTAGTCCACCGAGATGGCGTTTCCTAATAAGGTAGCGCCCTTTTTGTTGACAGTAAGTTTCTTTTAAGTATAATTAGTTATACAAATCATACTTATGGAGGATAGTAACATGACTACACCAAAAGGAAAATATGCATGGACGGCTACGGTGGGAGAGAAGGGGCAGATTGTGATTCCAAAGCAGGCCAGAGATCTTTTTAATATAAAACCGGGGGACACATTACTTATTCTTGGCGATGAGGATCGTGGAATTGCAATCCCGAATAGCGGAGCGTTTTCGGAACTGTTCGATGCTGCCTTTATGCAAAAGAAGGGCGGTGACAAAAAATGAGAATTGCCTGGTTCTCCATTCCTGCATATGGACATACAAATCCAACGATTGGTGTGGTAAAAGAGTTGGTTTCACGAGGTCATGAAGTATATTATTATAGCTTCAACCAATTTAAAGATGTCATTGAAGATGCCGGTGCGCATTTTATCAGCTGTGACGAATTTGATCTTGGTCTTGAACAAAAAGGGGACATGGCGGAAAGGATCGGAAAGGATATGGTTTTATCCACGCAGGTTATTGTAAACGCCACTCTTTCTATGGATGAAAAACTGGAAAGAGATATGGCGGAGATAAGGCCGGATGTAGTAGTGGCAGACTCTGTTGCATACTGGGGAAAGCTCATAGCGATGAAACTCGGAATTCCTTTTGTTTCTTCTACGACAACATTTGCCTTTAATAAAGAGTCCGCGGCAATTATGAAACCCTCTGGTAAAGAACTGCTCAAAATGATGCTGGACATCCCGAAAACTAAGAAACTGTTAAAGCCGCTTAGAGATAAAGGATATCCTGCAGAAAACATCTTAACTGTCATCCAAAATGACAATGATACAACGACCGTTGTTTATACTTCTAAGATGTTTCAACCTCATGCAGACAGTTTCTCCGATCGATATACATTTGTAGGTGCTATTCCGAAA
>CACWIO010000001.1 GCA_902760855.1 uncultured Eubacteriales bacterium | reverse complement strand
CGGTTAATCAAAAATGCGGAGCTAAGAGAGCCAACAGCAAGCCTGTCTGATATCGATTATGATTCGGCACGAAAGCTTAAAAAAGCAGATGTTGCTCGATTGGCGGATTGCCAATGGATTAAAAGCGGTAACAATCTCATCATCACAGGTGCAAGCGAGTCTCTCGATATCAATATAGTCGACCATCACGCAACATCAAGTGTTAGCGTGGATCCGATTCCGGGAGAGTTCGCCATAGATGGCGGATACTGGGAGCCACAGACATCGGAAGTCCTGTCAGCTGTATCGCCGGCATATGATTCGAACTCACAGTCATCTGATGCATGGGATGAATTCATTACTGCAGGCACAACTACAGATAACACTGCAGCAAACAACCCTCCTACAGAAGATCAGCTAACTGCTGCTGAGGATGCTCTCGAAGTTCCTTCGCTCCTCGCAGACCTCTTCGGAAGCCCTGATTCAAATAATGCTAACAGCTCCATAGGAGAGGAAATCGGCGTTACGCCTTCTAAGCTGCTCATCGCAGCAGATATCGCGCTTGTCGCCGGATTGATAATCGGATTGTGCGCACTCTGGAAACTCGGAATCCTGAAGTTCTAGAGATATCAAAGAATACATATTAGAGAACATAGCAAATCCAAGCGAAATATAAAATCAGCCGAGTCGCAAGATTCGGCTGATTCTTATTTGTCCTTCTGGTCTATCTTTATTCTTATTCAGGCACTCCGGCTCTCATGTTGATTTGTATATCCTCGATATTAATTCCAAGCTCTGTAGCTGCCGCATTGAGCTGTTCGTCGCTTATTATCGGAGTAGCTCCTCCATGTAGAGCGTTAAGGAGTAACAGCTTGAACAAGGCTTGCTTATCTTCTGTTGAGTCGTATGTAGCCTTCGAGATCAGAATCCTGTTCTTTGTTGTATCCATTCCTGCATATGCGGTATCCCATGCGCTTGCATCGTCCGGCGCAGGCCATGGATTAGTGTCGGTGGTAGTAATAATTTTTATGAGGAATGCAGGATTTTCAGTATCTACCTTCGCTCCGCAGCTTTGGACAACAGTTGAGTCCTCACCGCCTACCATTTGGAAAGTTACTTCCGTTCCTTTTTCAACTTCTTCAGTTACTTTATCGTTCCAGTAGTCTTTTCCTTTTTTCTCTTTCCACTGAGCGTATAACGTAGTATTTTGGTCTACTTCGATTGTTTTGCCGCCTTTATAGGCTGTTCCGTTACCATCTGCCTCTGTATTCCATTCTTCAAAAGTATAGTAGAGGATGTCGTTCAATGTAGGCAGCCTTAGTTTTCCGTCTACTGCTTCCTCACTGGTTGTATCGGCTTTACCATTTCCGTCCAGTATTACTTGTATTTCTACCTTCTTCCATTTAGCATTGACTGTCAGATTGGACGTGACATTGCTGAAATCTTCATCCCACCCAACATGTTCATAGCCCTCTCTTGGAGGTACGCTTGGCGCTTTTGCGCTCTTTCCATTTTCTACTTGCTGCTCCCACTTATTGCCTTGTCCGTCAGTAAATGTTACTTTATACGTTTGCACCGCCGGAGGCTTTGGTGTTTCTCCGCCATTCTTGGTCCATTGTGCGGTAAATACATCTTTCTTCGTTACCTTGAAAGCATCTCCCGGCTTTACAACAATACTTCCGTCGCTATTCTTCCACGATGTTAAAGTGTAGCCTTCTCTCTTCGCGCTAGGTGGCACCACTTCCGTATCTTCCGGAATACGCTTTACTATATATGAACCTTTGGACTTGCCTTCGAGCTGTCCCTCGCCGGGATTAAATGTTATCTCGTAAGTTGTCGTCGGTGTGTCTGTTGGAGTTCTTGTGCTTGTTGAGCTCCTTCGCGTATTTGTATTAGTATTATTATTCGCGTTATTCCGTGCCTCAGTGGTAGTAGGTGGCTCTACGTATGTGTCCTCCTCCGGCACTACGTTGAAGTTTTCATCTATCTCCGGTTCATTGTTCTCTTCCTCTTCCGGGCTTCCGAGATCAGGCAGCAGCGGTCTCTCGGCAATCGAAAGTCCGAGTTCGTCGCGCCTCATCTGATATGTCTCAGAGAGGAAGCCGTCCTCGTCGTATTTGACATTGCTGACCTCGCTGTTGTTCGTTATCCTCGTCCTGCATCCGGACAGAGCCAGCATAGCGATCAGCACAGCTACCAGCAGCAGATATTTATTTGTAAGAATTCTATTCCTCTTCATGCGTTCTCTCCCCGGCCCGCCGGCCTCCTTCACTACAGCGCGTATTTAAGCGCAGTCACAATCTTATCCTTGAGGCCCATATCCTTCTGAGCCATCTCCGTGGTATCATCGAGGAATTCCTTCATAGCCGTCCTCTTCTCCATATCCATCTCGTGATCGCTGTAAGCCGCCTCTCTCCAGAGCACATACATGCTCTTGAAGTAATTCGAGTACTGGTCGGAAACCCTCTCCTTGAGCGGCTCCACGAGCATGGCAAACGGCTTATCCTTCACTTCCATATTCATAGTCCCCAGCCATTTGACCGCGTACGGGAACATCGAGATTATCGCAGTGCGAATATCCTCTGAATCTAAGCCTTCTCTGTTCTCATAGCGCTTCCTGATGTATCGCCTGTACAGCAGGTAGATTGCAGCGGCAATTGCCAGGAGCACGAAGCCCGCGATTACCAGCGGCAAAATCAGCTTGTTATGTATCTCAAATTCTTCTTCGTCATTTTCGATTTGATCTTCGTTATTCTCGAAGTCCGGTGTTTGCTCTGGAGTCTCGGTCTCGAAGTTGGTCTCGAGATATGCAGAGCGAAGAGCCAGCCTGTCCCTGATATTCTCATCTGCTCTGGATATGCCGTAGTTCTCACCCGGGCTTATCATCACAACAGCGCCGAATACCAGCAGCGATAGCAGCAGCACCGGTATGGTCGAGAGCATGCCGCCTCTGGCCAGCACCAGTAGAATTGCCACTATGACTATGATTACACACACGAGAGCCGGCACGAGTCCGTAGTAAGCGAAGGCTATCATGGCAGCGGCCGCTACTATCAGTCCGAGAGAGCGCCTCATCGCAGCGAAAGGCACAGCACCTATTGTTCCAAAGAGAAGGGACGCCCAAACGACGCCGACTGTCATGGCCTTTTCCGGAATCTCGGTCTCTGCATCTGCGTTGAATCTGTCGTATATGTACGCCTGCTCCGCCTCTGACGCATCGTAGACCATGTTCATTATCGAGCCCAGGCCGCCGCCCACATACTGTCTCATAAAAATAGCAGCGAGCACCAGCGCGGCGATTATCGCGCCTGCCGTGATATATTTGGCTCTCACGTCATACTTCTCTCCGAGTATCACCAGGCCGAGGTAGACAATCGTTCCTGCGAATGCGTAAGGTATCAGGTTGTTTTGAAACGCCGCCGCGAGCAGGAACACTATAACGGACATGAGAGCGACTCCTGTCGCTATCTCATGCGAGAGTTCTCTCTTCCACCACGGACCCTCCGCGGCCTTGGGGTCGAGCAGTTTGATACCTGCATCCGAATTTCGCACATTTACTTCGAAATCCGAATCGTCCTCTTCTTCAAATTTGACGCCGAATCCACCGACGCCAAAAGCAGCCGAATCAGGCATCCGCTCTTTCTCGTCTTTTTTCTTCCTTCGTATATTAAGTTCGGGTTTTCCAAATTTAAACGCCAATTGTTTCTTCCTCTATATATATGAGTGCACTTATGCGCGAAATGTTGCACTGTGCACGCTTTTACACTTCAATTCCCGCCAGATTATCTGCGTAAGTCTTGGTATCGAAGCCCACAACCCTCACGTTGTTCTCGGTCGTAGCCGCCTCGCTTCCGTGCATCAGCACCGTTACGCTGCAGCCGTTGGCTATGGCCTCGATGCCGGCCGGCACCTTATCTCCGACTATCACGACATGCGCATATCTTGAATCCGCCACATCTCTATTGATACTGGCAAACGCCCCCTGTAGTGATGCAGGTGTCGCCAGATACTCGTCCGCCGCGGCAGTGAGTTCTTCCTCTTTATCTATCTTCTTGATTAAAGGTCTTCCCGTAAGAGGATCCGTCCAGGCCACAGTCAGGCTCACGCCGTCGAGTCTGAGTGTCTCGAGCAGCGACGCGAATACCGACGCGATTGCATCGAGTGCCTCCGGGTCGTTTGCCCTCTCTGAGGCATTGCCCAGCACTACGAGGAACTGGTCCGAAAGCGGAGTTCCGAGCTCTTTGATGAGCATCTTGTCTATCTTCTCGGAGAGCTTCCAGTGCATGTTGCGGACAGGGTCTCCCGGCACGTATTCTCTGATGCCCCTGACATCGCCCGGGTCTTCCCCGCGCCTCGAGTCGGCGGATCTGTCATTTTCGAGCAGGGCCGCATCGCTCGCATAGCTGAGCTGCATGTCGATGAGCTCCGGCATGACCGTAATGAATTTGCTGTCGTTGCATTGGACTTCCTTGCTCCAGAGCATCAGCGGATCCCAAATTGTGGCGCTCTTTACATAGACTATATGCCTTCCGGCGTGTCCTGCGAGCACCTCAAAATCCATCTCCCTTTTGCTCTTAGGGCCCGGAGATATGTGTATTATCGTGCTGTCTGTTTCACCTGTTCTTAGGTTTTCCGAATTAATCTCAAGCTCCGCGAGAGCCACCGGCATGAATCCCGGATTCTCTATGGTCAGCTTCATTGCGGGCTTGTCTGTTACGGCGTCTGCATCGTCCATCGAAACCTTGAGCGTCCTTCCGGTCAGCGCCAGTAGCCCGAGTGATGCGATAGGCATCGCTATGAGAGCCGCCAGCAGAGCCAGAGTCAGGGTTTCGTTAGCGAAGAAGTACAGGATAAAGGCAGCCAGTATGAGCAGAATACAAGCGATTCGTCTCTTGATCATTCTCTCTTACCTATGCTCCTATGCGCTGTACGGCGGTTTGGTGCTGCTCGTGATCTGTTCCATCACATCTGCTGCGGATACGCCGGCCGCTCTGGCCTTCTGTGTCAGCAGCACTCTGTGAGCGCACACGTCCTTGAATACTTCTCTTACGTCTTCCTCGGTCACATAATCCCTGCCGTTCATCAGAGCGCAAGCCTTAGCCATATGGCTTACGGCGATAGCTCCACGAGGGGAGATTCCGAGCTCGATCAGATTGTTATTTCTCGACGCTTCCACGAGGTCCGCGATATATCCGACTATCTCATCCTTCATCGTGACTTTGAGGGCAATTTCCTGCATAGATCTTACGACGTCTTTGCTCGCCACCTGTGCGATGCGGGCAAACGGATCCTCAACCTGACGTCCCTGTATGATGGCTCTCTCGCTCATCTTATCAGGATAGCCTATTGTGAGGCGTGCGAGGAATCTGTCCATCTGAGCGTGAGGCAGCACCTGAGTTCCGGCTGTTCCGACTTGGTTCTGAGTCGCGATTACGATGAAAGGATCCGGCAGCTGATATGACTTACCGTCTACCGTTACTTGCTTCTCTTCCATGGCCTCGAGCAGAGCTGACTGAGTTCTACTCGATGTACGGTTGATCTCGTCGGCGAGCAGGAGGTTGGTATCGTTGATGATTCCCGGTACGTATACGAGGTTCTCGCTGTCTCTGTTGAAGATGGAGAATCCCACGATATCTGACGGAAGTACGTCAGGAGTGAACTGGATTCTGTTGTACTTCATGCCGAGTGTGCGCCCGAGGGCTACGGCGATAGAAGTCTTACCGACTCCCGGTACGTCGTCCAGCAGAATGTGTCCGTTGGCGATTACGCACATCAGGACTTTGCGAATTACATCATCCTTACCGATGATGACTTTGTTCATTTCTTCCGTTATGGCCTCAGTAGCAGCGCTCACGGCTTTCAATGTTTTTTCTTCCAATTTGATTTCTCCTTATTGCTTTAATTAATAAATTGTTTCGCATTGATTTGCAAAACATTATTTTCCACAATAATAATACCATATTAATAGTTTTTTAAAAGAGTTAACAATTAAAAAGAGGGCCTTTGTTCTGCTTGAAATTGCAAGATTTGAGCCCTCTTATCATCTGCGTCTCGGCAATCCCCTCATCAGTCGACTGTGACCATTCCTTTGAATCGGTCTGCTCCTCTGATTTCCGCAGTCTCCTTGCTGCCGTCTCCGTCAGAATCCATGCGCCTCATCATGTAGTCGCGGCCTTCTACGAGGAAGCCTTCGGGAGCCATGACGCTTATAAACGGCAATTTCCCGAGTATATACATATCCCCTATATTCGCTCTTGTATCTATCTCGATCGCTGCTCTTTCCCTGCTTCCGGATGCTGCCGATATGCTCGTAGTTCCCATACCTGTGATAGTCAGGACACCATCCTCATCTATCTCGGCTATCTCCGAATTTGAGACGCTCCATTTGAGCTTTGATGGATCAAATTCGAGATTATCTCCGAGCAGTCCGAGCTGGAGGCTCGTGCCTTTTGCAATATCATAGACCTCTTCTTCGGATTCCGCCTCTATGAGCTTTCCTCCGCCGACCGCGGTGATTCTGTAGTCCAGCAGATAGGAGCCGCCCTCTTCTGCGGTAGGTAGGTCTAGCGCTGCGGGCACCCTGCCGTTATCCGGTATGTCTGCACCGCTTCCGCCTGATGTGCCGAAAAGCTGCACCCAGTAGTATGTGCCGCCCGACTCTATGCAGGCCACGCCCACGCTTCGAAATGAAGATCGGATAATGTTCTCCATATGTCCCGGAGAATTCATCCAAAGCCTCATAATCTCTGAAGTACTGCTCGTTCCGCGCCCGAGATTCTCTCCCATGACCTTGGAGCTGACCGAATCCCATTTCCTGCCGTTAGGCCTTGCATGCTCGAAGTAAAGTATATTCTCCGCCGCTCTGACTAACGCCGCGTCCATCAAAGTCTGATCCGTCGTCAGAGCCGAGACTCCGTGGCTGCGTCTCTCGGAGTTGATCCTCGAAATTACATCGGCGGCTTTATCGTAGTGGGCATTTACATAGACGTAGAGATTGTCATCCGTCTCCTCCTCATCCTGCGCAAGCGCCACAACAAATTGCCCGGCAGTCAAAGCCAGAGTCAGCACTAGGCATATAAGCGATCTCATCGTCAATTCTTTTGCTCTCAAATCTCTGAAACCTTTTCTAAACAAAGCGAAAATCCCGCGCCTTTCGGTCATCGGGACTCTCTGTAGTGAAGGTTGATGTTGTTTAATTTGTCAGGTTACATCTACAGTATAGTATTATGCTATTAATACCCGATTAATCAGCAATTAAAAGTATCTTATTTTTTATTTATCGATTTCCCACAGCAGGATATTCCCGTTGCAGGCCTCGATTTCGAAGCTGTACTCTATGCCTTGGTATACGATGTCTCCCACATATATCCAATGCTCATCGTCTTGCTCCATCTCAAATCTCAAGAGGTCCTCTGACGTCGCACCCTGCACTCTCTTAAGGGCAATTCCGATCGCCTCTTCCTTTGAAATTAGAGAGTCTGTGGCATGTGCGTTCGATCTGTCTTTCCCGGCATTTCCGTTGAAAACGCCGCACGAGCAGAGGCTTCCCGCCAGCAAGAGCACGCATATTATTAAGGATAAAACTCTCTGTCTGATTTTCATCTCTATATCTCTTCGTATTTCAGCGGAATCCTAAGTTCAAACGATGCTCCGCCGAGTTCTGATTCTTCCTTCTCAAGCAATCTCGCTTCTGCACCGAGCACCTTGGCGAAAGCCATGATGATCGATAGTCCGAGTCCGCTGGAATTGCCCTCCGTTCTCGCTGCATCCGCCTGGTAGAATCTCTCCCAGATCCTCTCTCTGTCCTCTTCCTTGATGCCCTTTCCGTTATCCGACACGCGGCAAACCATCAGATCTCCGTCGCGTCTGACGCTTACTTTTATGATGCCTTCCGATCCGTCCGCCGGCTTTCCGTACTTGATGGCGTTGTCTATCAGGTTGGCAACCATACGTGCGAGCATGATCTCGTCGGTATCCATCTCGATTCCCGGCTCGATATCCAGCTCGATTCTCGTGCCGCCTTTACCTGCAGCAGGCGTCCTGGCTTCAACAATCTCCTCGAGCAGCTCACTCACATCGACATGCGTGATCTCCGGAGTCATGCGGCCTGAATCGCTTCGGGCTATAGTCAGCAGGTTGCTGATCAGTCGTCCCATGCGTTGGCTCTCGCGGTTTATGATGCCGGCAGCCTCTTCCGCGTATTCCTTATCCTCCATCGCGAACTCGCTCTGCGCCCTTATGATTGAAATCGGCGTCCTGAGTTCGTGCGATACATCAGATGTGAATTGCTTCTCTCTGTTGACCATGTCTTCGATACGGTCGAACATGCCGTTAAACGAGCTCGAGAGCTCATATATCTCGTCTCTGGATTTGCCGAGCGGAATCCTTCGGCTCAAATCTCCGTCCTTGGAAATCTCATCTGTGGTCGTGATGATCTCTCTGACCGGTGCGAAAGCCTGGCGTGTGATCAGGTAGCCGCCGAGGGCCGCCAGAAGTACGATGATGGGCAGCAGCACCGCGAACATCATGACCTCGAAAGAGCTTGCCCCTATATCCCCGACGCTGCTCATCATGCCGCGTATATAGAGGTCTTTTCCTTCCACTCTCAGGTTCGCATCATACACGTACCATTCAGTGTCGGTCGAATCCGTTGTGTTTTGGACGGACTCTGTGTTAAGCGGAGGGAATGCATTGATTTTTCTCGGGAGGCGACCGACTATCATCTCGCCGTCGCGCTTGTATACGCTGATGTAGGCTTCCTTGAAGTAGTATTGGATCTTGTCATCGAAGATGAACTCGTCTCCGTCGTCGGATATAAGGCCGCTGACCTCCTCGACTACTTTGATGAGCTTGGTCTCCGCAGTCATGCGCCCTCTTTCGTTGTACATATGGAAGAGAACTCCCATAAGTGAGGCGGATATGAGCACTAAAAATATCGCATACCAGATGGTGATTCTGGCTGTGATACTAAATGACGATCCCTTATTCTTTACTTTATTTTCGTTGTTTTCTACGCCGGTCATTAATTACCTGATGATGTATCCAGTTCCCTTCACAGTCTCGATGATTCTTGCGTATTTCTCTCCCTTAGGCCCGTTTTCGAGTTTTTTCCTGAGATGATGGACATAAACATCGATTACATTGGATCCTCCGTCGTAGTCATAGTTCCAAACATGAGATGAGAGATTGTCTCTCGAAATAACCCTGCCTATGTTATGCATTAGATATTCGAGTATGTTGTATTCCTTGGCTGTGAGCTCGAGTTCCTCTCCTTCTCTGGTCACAACGTGGGCTGCAGTGTCTATGCTGAGGCCCTTGTGTTCGAGGACTGCGGATGCGTGCACGCCGCTCCTTCTCATCATCGATCTGATCCTGGCCATAAGCTCATCGAAATCAAATGGCTTGACGAGATAATCGTCAGCACCCGCATCGAGACCGGCAACTCTGTCTTCTACGTCACCGAGCGCAGTCAGAAGCAGCACCGGTGTGGAATTGCCCTTGGCTCTCATGTCAGCCAGTATCTTGAGTCCCGTAACTCCCGGAAGCAGGATGTCGAGCACGATTCCGTCATACTCCGCGCTGTTTATAAAATCCACCGCGTCGTTTCCGTCGTAGCATGCGTCCACGGCATAGCCTTCGCGCTCGAGTTTGCGCACGATAATGTCGTTCAAATCCTTTTGATCTTCAACTACGAGTAATCTCATATTAGACCTTCTTTCTTCATCGCTTTTTTACTCTTATAAATCCAAGTGATTATAGCATTTCGGCATTAATAAAGAATTAATAAATTAAAAATTGCAGGGCAATCTTTTCCTGTTTTCGGGCAATCTTCAAGCGTGCTATTGAACTGTCTCTTTTTATGTGTTAATAAGTATGTAACGCAATTTTGCACAACGTTTGCGACGATACGAACGATATAAGGAATAGACTATAAGACATGAAAGTACTACTTACCGGCGGCGCCGGATATATAGGATCACACACTGCTGTCGCCCTGCTCGATGCCGGGCACGAAGTCGCCGTGGTCGATAACTACTTGAACAGTTCTCCTGAGGCAATTCGGAGAGTTGAGCAGATTACGGGCAAATCCGTGAATCTCTACGAGGCGGATGTGGCTGACCGTGCCTCGATGATGGATATTCTGCAGAGGGAAATGCCTGACTGCATCATCCACTTCGCAGGGCTCAAGGCTGTCGGCGAATCCGTAGATAAGCCTGTGGAATATTACAGGAACAATATAGATACGACTCTCACTCTACTCGAGTGCATGAGAGAGCTCGGTCTGACTAAGATCGTGTTCTCGAGCTCGGCCACAGTATACGGTGAGGACCACAAGCCGCCGTTTACGGAGGATATGACCAAGGGCGCCTGCACCAATCCATATGGCTGGACCAAGTGGATGCAGGAACAGATGCTGGCGGATGCCGCATTCGCAAGCGCGAAGGGTTCTGATTGGAAGGCTCCGCTTTCCGTTGTCCTCCTCCGCTACTTCAACCCGGTAGGCTCACACGAGAGCGGCCTCATCGGAGAGGATCCGCAGGGCATCCCAAATAACCTCATGCCTTTTATCTCGCAGGTTGCTGTCGGCCGCCGCGAGCGCCTCACGGTATTCGGCGACGACTACGATACACCCGACGGAACCTGCCGCCGCGACTATATACATGTAATGGATCTAGCCGAGGGACATGTAGCCGCCGCTGAATATGCAGCGAAGAGCAGCGGCACGGAAGTCTTCAATCTCGGAACCGGCACCCCATACAGCGTACTTGATATGGTCAAGGCCTTCTCCGCGGCATGCGGTCACGATGTGGCCTATGAGATCGGACCGCGGCGGGCCGGTGACGTACAGGACAGCTGGGCCGACGCAGACAAGGCCCGCGATCTCCTCGATTGGACAGCCTCGAGGGGCATCGAGGAGATATGCCGCGACGCCTGGAACTGGCAGAGCCAAAACCCAGAAGGCTATAACAAATAAACAAACCCGCAGCATATAAACAAAACTGAGTGCCTGAGAGCAAAATCGCTCCCTCGCACTCAATTTTTTCTGAAATCTGCCATTTTATTGAGTGTCTCAGAGCAAAACTGCTCCCTCACACTCAATTTTATGCTCGCGGCTCGTTGAACATTTCGGAATCGAGAATAATCGTGAACGGCCCGTCGTTCAGAAGCTCGACCGCCATCTCCTCGCCGAACGCGCCCTTCTCCACGACCGGCACGCTCTCCCTGCAGCGCTCGATGATATATTCATACAGCGCATTGGCGTGCTCCGGAGAGCCTGCCCCGATAAACGAAGGGCGATTGCCTTTACGGCAATTGGCGTAGAGCGTGAACTGCGAGATGAGGAGCAGCTCTCCGCCCACGTCGGCGAGCGAGAGATTCGTCTTCCCCTCTTCATCCATGTTGATGCGCAGCTTCAGCATCTTATCGACCATCTTATCCGCAATAGCCTCATCATCCGTATCCGACACGCCAATGAGCACCATATATCCGCGTCCTATCTTCCCTATTACTTTGTCTTCAACCGCCACCGACGCGTGACGTACCCTTTGTATTACAAACTTCATAATTATTTCTTATTTCTTCTTTAAGGACTTGCAGAATGCATCAAACGCCGCAACATCAGATTCGCTTAATCCTTTAGAATCAGGATTGAGCGATCCATCTTCCGTCCAGGTGTCATCGCACATCATCGCTATCTCGTAGTAAGTATCATCATAGAAGAGTTTTAGCTCTGCGTTTACAATCTTTCCGTCCTCATCATAGACACTTTTCTTAGCCGTGATGCCATCGACTGAAACGTCTGTCATATCGTCCCAGATCATATCTTTGTAAAGATCCTCTACGCTAGCATATTTGCTCCCGTCTCCTTTAGTGTGGTTGTCAAGTGTGTCCGCATTAGTCGTCATTATTTGAAGTACTGTATTGTTGTCAGGATTAGCAAATTCAACCCAGTCTATTGCGCTCAAGTTCACTTCATATCCTTCCGGTGCATCAAAAGACAATCCTGCAACGGAGTCTATCTTAAACGCTTCCTTTTGCAGTGCATTTCCGTCTCCGGACTTGATGCTGGCAATCAGGTATTCAAACGCTGCAATGTCTTCATCAGTGTAAGCTACGGCGTCCGGTTTCGGCCCATTTTCATCATAATTTTCATAATTATTGAGCGTCATTCTGTATATCACGTCGTTATATAGCCAGCAGATATCTGCTGAGATAAATCCGTTATCAGCTTTTCTCTTGCAGTAATAAGCTTCCGAGCCGCATATGGTTGTTGTACTTGCTTCCATTTCCGTCTCTTTTACGGCTTTTTCACTTACCTTGCAGTATTTGTCGAAAAACTCGTCAATAGTCATCTTTGAGATGTCGCCTTCAGAATTGCTCAGATCTTCCTGATCTGTTGTATAGATAAATATGCTGTGTTTGGACCCATCCTTTGCTATGTCTACAGAGTGGTCTTCCTCTGAATTAACTACTTTCCATCCATCCGGAATGGCAAACACTATTTCTCTTATACCGCAATTAGCCTCCGTATTTGTACCCTCGTTATCCAGGGTCGTCTCGGAAATCGATGCGCCTCCGCCGCATGCGCTAAGCGCTGTCATAATAACAAACATCATCAGCAGGAGCCCCGCCTTCACAAACTTACTCTTCATAATATAAATTCTCCTTTCAGTTTAGACTTATAAGTCTCAAACCATATTAACATGAACCCCTCTATAAAGCATTAAATTTGCGCATTTTTTAACAATTCCCGCAAATATACGCCCGCATTACTTTACCCTATTTCAACAGCTATGGAGTTATGCCCTATCACCGCAGGCCTATGGATAAGCCCGTGGACGGCAGAATAAGCGCCGCCCACCTTCTTACCCACAGGCCTGCTTTATTCTTGAATGGGTGATTGCGCACAGCCTCCACAGCTGCTACGACTACTCGATCGGCCTTATGAATAGCAATAATAGCCAGAAACTATAGTGCTAAACTCGGTAGCTGCGTGTCCATTTTATGAGTACCAGCTTATGAACACTTATACTTCTTAAATGAAATTTTTTCTGATTTGGGAAGTATAATTTTGAAAAAATTTGAAGCGATATACTTCTCTAATGATATTTTTCAAAAAATAGAAGTATATCTGAGGGTATCCGCTGCCTGACTTTGAAGAAATATACTTCTTAAATGAAAAATTTTTCAAATAAGAAGTACATCCGGAAAAAACGATGGACGAATATACTTCTCAAATAAGAAAAAATCCAAATGAGAAGTATATTCTGTTGAAATTCAGGAGATTTATACTTCTCAAATGGACATTTTCTCCCTCGGAGAAGTATATGACTATTATTATTTATAATCGCCTTCGTAGGGGCGGTGGATTATGTTGATAAGCGACCCCAAGAAAAGAGGTGGTGGGTAAGTCGGAGGATAGTTGTTTGCACGCTTTTGCAACTATCCTTGGACTTATCCATGGCCTTTCGCTTATCCACATAATCCATGGCCCTTGGAAGATGAGAAAAGCCCAAGCTTTTTTGAAGCTTGAGCTTTGTTTAATCTCTGAGGCCTTTTTTACTGGCCTTTAAACTTAGTTATTCCTTTGTAATTGATGCAATAAAGGTGTCAAAGAGGGCGTCTTCTTCATCTGTTAGAGGAAATACTTCCTGTGGCATTTCTTCCTCGTCATCATATACCTCATTGAGGAAGAGAACGGAATAGACCGCATTGTCTGTTATAAATATTGCGAAATCATCGTATAGTTGCCCATCCTCTCCGTAATCTCTGCGAATAACTCCTTCGCATCCTGCAATTTCTACTGGTTCGGAGCCCCAATAAGAAGCAATAGAGTCATAGTGTTCTCGTCGCGCATCCTCTATAGACTTCTGTCCGCTTTCTACTTCAGTCCAGGATTCGCCGGTTACCTTCTCGACAATAATTCGAAAGCTTTCATCTTCTTTCTTAATCACAACACTGTCGAAGCTCGGTATTGCATTATATCCTTCCGGGACATCAAAGCTGATTTCGCCTAATGAGTGTTTGCGCGGATCCCATTCACTTTTAAATATTGAACAGGCAGTAAAAGTCAGCGTCATGATGATTACAAGAACTATTGTCAGTTTTCTCTTCATTATTGAAGTCCCCACAATCTATTCCTCGGTGGTCAGGGTCAGTTGTTCGCTTCCGTCGGCTCCGACGTTCGGATTCTCGTCCTTCGCGGCTTTACCGCCCTTTGCGGACTTGCCGTTATCGGCATCCTCTTCATCGATGACCTTGGCAAACGACACAATGCGGTTGTCTTTTTCGACCTTCATGATCTTAACGCCCTGAGTCGTACGTCCCGAAGTCGATACTTCGTTCGCTCTGATCCTGATGATGACTCCGTTGGAGTTGATGACCATGACCTCGTCCTCGTCCTTGACGATG
Organism: uncultured Eubacteriales bacterium; assembly: GCA_902760855.1. GTDB lineage: Bacteria > Bacillota > Clostridia > Peptostreptococcales > Anaerovoracaceae > Crickella. The sequence goes on along the minus strand of CACWIO010000001.1, from coordinate 37,481 downwards.
GTAGCGCCGACCAGATGTCCGGTCTTTCCGAACTTGGTCTTATCGTAAGTCGCTACGCCCTTGCCGCCTCTTGTCTGCAGCCTGTACTCAGTGAGAGGCGTCCTCTTACCGAATCCGTTCTCAGTGATTACGAGCATCTTCCTGGTCTGCTCGGAGTCAAGCTCCATGGATACTACCTCGTCATCCTTTTCGAGCAGTATGGCTCTTACGCCGCCGGCATTGCGTCCCATAGGTCTTACGTCCTTCTCGGAGAAGGCAATCGCCTTACCGAGCTTGGTGACTACGAGCACGTTATCGTCTCCCGTGGCCTGTGCAACGGAGATGAGCTTGTCGCCTTCCTTCAGTGTGATGGCAATCAGTCCGGTCTTGCGGTTTGTATCGAACTCGCTAAGCGGCGTCTTCTTGATAGTTCCCATGCGGGTTACCATGACAAGCGACTCGTCCTGGCTGAACTCGCGGATAGGAATCATCGCAGTTACGCGCTCTGTCGAGTTGAGATTGAGGAAGTTGATAACAGGCGTGCCCTTGGCAGTCCTGGAAGCTTCCGGAATCTCGTAAGCCTTGATCTTGTAGACGCGGCCCATGTCTGTGAAGAACATGAGGTAGTCGTGCGTGCTCGTGATAATCAGGTCTCTGACGAAGTCGCTCTCGCGCGTGGTCAGTCCGACTATGCCCTTGCCGCCGCGGCGCTGCGCCTTATATGTATCTGCCGGCACCCTCTTGACATATCCGAGGTGAGTCAGCGTAATCGCTACATCCTCTTCGTCGATGAGCGCCTCTTCATCGAGCTCGCCCTCGTCCGCTACGATCTTGGTGCGGCGAGGATCTGCCCACTTCTCTTTGATCTCGAGCAGCTCGTCCTTGATAACTCCCATGAGTTTGTGGTCATCTGCGAGCAGGCTCTTGTAGTAGGCAATCTTCTTCTGGAGCTCGTCGTACTCCGCCTGAATCTTCTCGCGCTCGAGGCCTTGCAGTTTGGCAAGCCTCATGTCGAGTATGGCCTGCGCCTGAATCTCGGAAAGTCCGAAGCGTACCATCAGTTTTTCCTTGGCGTCATTGTATGCCGAGCGTATGGTTGCGATGACCTCGTCGATATTATCCAGCGCTATGATGAGTCCTTCTAAGATATGAGCTCTGGCCTCTGCCTTAGCAAGGTCAAATCTCGTACGCCTTGTGACTACAGTCTTCTGGTGCTTGAGATACTCCTCGATAATCTGCTGGAGATTGAGTATCTTTGGCTCTCCGTCGACAAGTGCCAGCATGATCATGCTGAACGATGTCTGAAGAGCGGTGTGTTTATACAGTCTGTTGAGAATTACGTTCGGGTTCGAGTCTCTCTTGAGCTCGATTACGATTCTCGTTCCCTCGCGGTTCGACTCGTCTCGAATTGCGCTGATGCCTTCGATCTTCTTATCCCTTACGAGGTCCGCCATCGACTCGATGAGCCTTGCCTTGTTGACCTGGTACGGAATCTCGGAGACAACTATCTGCATCTTGCCGCCTTTGCCCTCGCTGATCTCGCAGACCGAGCGGACATTTACCTTGCCCTGCCCTGTGAGGTAGGCCTCTTTCGCTGCACTCTTACCGAGTATGACCGCGCCCGTCGGGAAGTCCGGTCCTTTGATGATCTTGGCAAGGTCTGCGGAAGTCGCATCCGGCTCGTCGATCTTCTTAACGCAGGCGTCTATGGTCTCGCCGAGGTTGTGAGGCGGAATTGATGTAGCCATTCCGACGGCAATTCCGTTAGATCCGTTTATCAGGAGGTTGGGCACTCTCGATGGGAGTACTACAGGCTCCTGCTCTTCTCCGTCGTAATTGTCGATGAAGTCAACGGTGTCCTTTTCGATGTCGCGGACCATCTGAAGTGAGAACGGTGACATGCGAGCTTCTGTATAACGCGAAGCCGCTGCGCCGTCTCCGTCCACGGAACCGAAGTTGCCGTGTCCGTCAACGAGCGGATATCTCGTCGAGAAATCCTGCGCCATCTTAACCATCGAATCATAGATGGAGGAGTCTCCGTGCGGGTGGTATTTACCCATTACTTCTCCGACGATACGGGCGGATTTTTTGTGTGGTTTGTCCGGGGTGATGCCTAGGGAGTGCATGCCGTAGAGTATTCTCCTGTGAACCGGCTTGAGTCCGTCTCTGACATCCGGAAGAGCACGGCCGACGATTACGCTCATGGCGTAGTCGATATACGAGGTTTTCATTTCATCGTATATTTCGTGCTCGATTATGTTGCTGTTGTCTAGCAAATTAGCCATTTCTTAATTCCTTCTTATCTCTTAAATATCCAGATTCTGTACGTAGCGCGCGTTCTCTTCGATGAAGGCCTTGCGCGGTGGTACCTTGTCTCCCATCAGTGTGGTGAAGATCTCGTCTGCGGCTTCTGCGTCCTCGACTGTGATGCGGACGAGTGTGCGCTTGTCGTAGTCCATCGTGGTCTCCCAGAGCTGGTTGAAGTCCATCTCTCCGAGTCCTTTGTAGCGCTGAATCTCCACTTTGTTATTACCGCCCTTGGACTTGAGCTCTGCGAGGAGTTTCTCCTGCTCTGCGTCTGAGTAGGTGTACCAAATCTGCTTACCTTGTTTGACGCGGAAGAGCGGCGGCTGGGCCGCGTAGACGTAGCCTTGCTCTACGAGTGGCGTCATATATCTGAAGAAGAATGTCAGAAGGAGCGTTCTGATGTGGGCTCCATCGACGTCCGCATCCGTCATGATGATGATTTTGTGGTAGCGGAGCTTCTCGATATCGAACTCATTTCCGATGTTGCAGCCGAACGCCGTAATCATGTTCTTGATCTCGTCGGAGGAGAGCACTCTGTCAAGACGCGCCTTTTCTACATTGAGTATCTTACCTCTGAGCGGCAGTACGGCCTGGCGATTTCTGTCGCGTCCCTGCTTAGCGGAGCCGCCCGCGGAGTCTCCCTCGACGAGGAAGATTTCGGACAGCGCCGGATCCTTCTCTGAGCAGTCGGCAAGCTTACCAGGAAGAGATGTGGTCTCGAGCACCGAGCTCTTACGCGTGATTTCCCTGGCCTTACGTGCGGCCTCGCGAGCTCTCTGCGCCTTGAGGCACTTCTCGATAATTACCTTGGCCTGCTTTGGATTCTCCTCGAGGAAGTAAGTCAGGTGCTCTGAAGTATTGGTCTCGACGAAGCCCTTAACCTCCGCGTTACCGAGCTTGGCCTTGGTCTGACCCTCGAACTGCGGATTGGTGAGCTTGACGGATACGATGGCTGTGATGCCTTCGCGCACGTCCTCTCCCTGCAGCGAATCGTCGTTTTCTTTGATGAGTTTGTTCCTCTTCGCGTAGTCGTTGATTGTACGCGTCAGCGAAGACTTAAAGCCGACCTCGTGGAATCCACCCTCGTTGGTGTGGATGTTATTGGCAAACGAGATGATATTCTCGCTGTATCTGTCTGTGTATTGCAGGGCAACTTCAACCGAGTAGCCCTTCTTCTCGGCCTCGTAGTAGAAGACCGTCGGATTGATAGGCTCCTTGTTCTTGTTGAGGTAGTCTACGAACTCCTTGATGCCGCCCTCGAAGCAGAAGTGATCTTTCTTATGCGGGCTCACTCTCTTGTCCTCGAGCGAGATGGCAAGCCCCTTATTAAGGAAGGCCATTTCGCGGAGTCGCCTTTGGAGTGTGTCGTAGTCGTAGACCGTCTCGTCGAAGATCTCAGGGTCAGGCCAGAACTGAGTCTTGGAACCTGTCTTGCCTGTCTTGTACTCTCCGACTACCTTGAGCTCTGTGGCGCTCTCTCCCTTGAAGTATTCCTGCTCGTATACTTTGTTGTCACGCCTTACCTGAACTACCATATGAGTTGAAAGCGCGTTAACTACCGAGGCTCCTACTCCGTGGAGTCCGCCGGATACCTTGTATCCTCCGCCACCGAACTTACCACCGGCGTGAAGCTGAGTGTGTATTACCTGCACGGCAGGGATGCCCATCTTAGGATGGATGTCTACCGGCATTCCACGGCCGTCGTCGGATACGGTAATCGAGTTGTCCTGCTCGATGGTGACCGTTATGTTCTTGCAGAAACCTGCCAGCGCTTCGTCTACTGAGTTGTCGACGATCTCATACACCAGGTGGTGCAGGCCCGCAGGGCCTGTGCTTCCGATGTACATACCCGGTCTGAGTCTTACCGGCTTAAGACCTTCGAGGACTTCAATTTGACTTGCGCCGTATTCTTGCTTTTGAGCCATTATGTCTCTTCCTCTTTTCTTCCTTTTATATATATAGAATAGTTCTTTATCTGAGATGCAAAAATACAAGATTGCCCTGTATCCGCACCCGGCTTTTATAAAAAGCCCTTACATGAAAAAAACGGGCGCAGCATCCCTAATTCACGCCCAAATTTTACCATATAAGCGATTTTTTTGCAAGTTTTCACACAATATCTTGTATTTTCAAAAAAAATCCCTCAAATCGACAATTTTCGCCCCCAATCCGACATTCATCGCACGAAAGCCAGTATTTCCATGTTCTCCGCCGATTCGCAAAAATACAAGATTATCTATTCTCCAAAGAAGGATTTGAGACGGGTATAGATGGCATTGAAATCTATAGTGATTTCACCTCCTGATATGCCCAGTGGTATCACATCTTCGAAGCTGTATGTCTTAAACGAAGCTCCTTTATCGAAATGATATACATAGATTTCGTTTTCCTCTATATTTATAATCCAGTACTCACGAACTCCGGCCATCCAATACTTATTAAGCTTAACTATGCGATCATACTTCTCGGTAGAAGGAGAAAGTACCTCTGTTATAAAATCCGGAGGCCCCAGTATTATATCGGTTCCTCTGTATTTCTCTTTATCGCAAACCATGAGAACGTCCGGAATGAAACCGTTTTTATCGTCGTCCTTATCCGGTTGCACGCTTGTCGGCGCAGAAAGGACTATGCAATCTTTATTCTTTTTCTTGCTGGCTTCTATAGCGTTGTTAAGCGCTGTGCACAGGTAGGTGACTATGAATTGATGCTTCGTTGTCGGAGTATTCCTATCTATAAGTACTCCGTCTATCAGCTCCATATTCATCCATCCCGGCAGACTCAGCCAATCCTCCACCGTGAATTCTCCGGGTTTCTTCCACGAAATCACTTTTTCATAATGATCTTGAGTAACTTTCTTTGGTGTCTCAGCAGAATACTCATCCAGCGCCAGTCCACCGCTTGCTCTACTGCCCCAGTCCAACGCAAGATTTTCAACTATATCTTTATAAAGCGCGGCTTCTTTAGGACTGTGTAGCTCCGGAAAAAGTACACACTCTAAACTTTGGAGGGTGTTATATCTCGGCCTTTCTGTGAAGCCCCCGAAGATTTTGTTGACCGTGCTGAGAGGCACTCCCGATTTCTCAGAGATCATTTCATTGGTATATCCGAGCTCTTTTTTTCTTTCTATCAAATCTTCAATCTTCATGTCTCGCCCTCCTCTTCTAGTCCCGTCTGATCGTTGAAAAGCAACTATAATCTTTGCAAAATAATATTATCCATTTTCTATCCAATTGTCAAGCGTTTTGGATAGTTTGGATATAAAATGGAAAATGCCTCTTGGCAGGACATTCCGAGTGTCATGTCTTGCACAAGAGGCAGTGTTTAAATCAAGTTGCTATAATTCAATCCCGTATCTGCTATACGTAATCGAAGTCGTCCGGTGCTTTGAACCAGCTGTCTCTTCCGAGATGAAGTACAAATGCCAGCACTCCGCATATTACATATCCGATAGTAAACGGAGAGATAGGATAGAATCCAAGAGCAGCGCTGTGAATGAATCCAAAGCAGCTGAGAACTGCTCCGATGAATGCCGTAATGCCGACCTTGTCCAATTTCTGATCGATTATGAAGGTCACCATAGTTCCGAGCAGGATTCCGACAACAATCGCACCGGATTTAACTGCCGGAACGCCGTTCCACATAACGCCCGCATCCTTAAGATACTGCACGAAGTCCGCGCTGTAATCGGAAAGTCCCATTGCCTGAACTTCAACTGCAATTGCATAGTCGCTGGCTGCGCTGACCGCACCCGTAACCTGGGTATACAGGTAGTCGGCAATGGATGGCACCATGGCAACTCCGACCGCGGCATAGTGCTTGAGCTCGTTGTCCTTGAATGCCTGTGCGACCATGACAACAGCGCACCACAGGAATGTAATTGCGCAGATTGCCGGCGGAACTAAAGAGTTGAGCAGTGAGAACAAACCGAATATTCCGGCAAATCCCAAAACGATTCCGGAAACCACAGAATAGCCTATGCCGGCTTCGGATTTCTTGAGTCCTGCGTGTCCGAGCCATACCGTATTCGGAACTACACCGCCAAAGAGAGCGGAGATCATCGTGCAAATACCATCGGCAAACTGAGCTTCGCGTACATTGTATTCGTCGCCTGCGGCGTTCGCGGCCTCGACATTATCCATTGTCTCGATGAAGTTGTAAATCTCTACCGGAATGATAATTGTCAGGTAAGGCACTACGACTGCGAAGCCGTTGATCAGCGACTGTATGCTGTTAACAGGGTTCGGGAAATAGAATCCTACGCTTGAGAAATCAGGCGTTGTACGTCCAAGAGCCAGTGCGTAAACAATTCCTCCGACGATTGCCACTACCAGTGGCGGAATCTTCTTAGGGAAGAGGTATCCTCCAAAGAGTCCGATTGCAGCTACCAGCAGAACAGGAAGGCCTATCATCGGGTCTCCGAGTATATCGAATACGCCCTGAGTTGCCATCCAGATAAATCCGATACCGGCTACGGTACCGAGGAGTGCAGCGCGAGGAATCTTCCTCTTCATCCAAGGGCCTATGAATCCGCCGAGGAATTCTACAAATCCGCCGATGAAGCAAGCTGCAGTCGCAGCAGCCCACTCGAGCTGAGGGTCGTGCAGTGCGTAGTGAAGCGGCGTGATTACACCGTAAAGTATGACGAACATCGCCGGTGTGGATACGCCGGACGGCAGCGCCGTTACATCAGTGCGGCCTGTCTCTTTCGAAAGCTTGTAGCCCATCCATGCGTAATAAAGGCATCCTGCCAGAAGTCCGATTGACATAGCCGGGATGACGTAGCCATACACCATATCTTCCGGCCACTCACATACGTAAATCAGCGTCGAAATAACGATTAGGTAGTTTACGATATTGTTGGTAATAAGGTAAGTCAAACCTCCGATATCGCCTCTTTGAAAAAACGGTACAATTTTCCTTTCGTTCATACTTTCCTCCTCTCTAATTAGCTTCCAGCGGAATAAAATCAAACTTCATGATATCGAACAATCCCATGTCGGTCAGCTTTATTTCAGGTATAACCGCAAGGGACATGAAGCACAGCGTCATGATAGGCTCGACATCCTCGTTGACACCCAGCTCATGATAGGCTTTCTCATGAAGTGCCGTGAGTTTGTCCGAGATCCATTCACCGCTCTGATCGCTCATCAGTCCGGCAATCGGAAGCGGCATGCTCTCTATCACCTGTCCATCCTTTATAAGTACCATGCCACCTTCCATCTCTTTAAGTGCTCTGACAGCGGCGGCAATCTCTCCGTCGTCGACGCCAACTACAACGAGATTGTGAGAGTCGTGCGCTATCGAAAGTCCGACAGCTCCGCTCTTGATTCCGTAGCCCTTAAGCAGACCGAGTGCGACATTACCCGTCTCCTGGTGGCGCTCTACAACGGCAACCTTAACAATATCTACATCAGGATCGCGTACGAAGTCTCCGTCCTCTCCGACCTTTACATTCTCTACGACCTTCGCAGTAACTACGCCGCCCGGCATGATCTGAATGACGTGCACCTTGTCTGAGCTAAGATGCATCTTGAGTTTGCCCTCGGAGAAGTCCTTCAGATGAACGCTCGATCTCACCGGCGTGATGTCAGTTTTCTTAAACTCCGGCAAATACTCCCCGTCTTCTGCGCAAAGCTCACCATCTATCCAGACTTTGGCTACTCGGAAGCTTTCTAGGTCATCCATCAGTACGATGTTGGCGCGGTAGCCCGGGGCTATGGCTCCGAGATCGTCCAGGCCGAAGCACTCTGCGGCGTTCAGGGTCGCCATGCGAATGCACATTACAGGATCCAGATTGTACTCGCCCATGATACGCAGGTGATTGTCGAGGTGGCCTTCTTCAATCATCGTCTTGGGCTGACGGTCGTCCGAGCAAAGCAGCAGCCTGCGGCTGTTCTCGCTTGTGACTCCCGGTATCAGCGAGCGCAGGTTGTGGCAAGCCGAGCCCTGTCTCAATAGCACATATAGACCTCTATCCAGGCGGTCGTTCATCTCCTCGAGAGTCGAGCACTCGTGGTCGCCTTTTATCCTCGCTGCAGCATAGGCGTTTAAGCCCAAGCCCTCTACAGACGGGCAATGTCCGTCGATAATCTTACCGTGCTCCTGTGCGAGGACGATCTTATCCAGCACTTCGTCAGCCGCGGAAATCACGCCCGGGAAATTCATGAACTCTCCGAGTCCAAGTATCTCATCGGAGTCGATTACTTCCTTCATCTTCTCTGCGTCAATTACAGCCCCTGCATGCTCAAACGGAGTTGCAGGCACACAGCTTGGGAGCATGTAGCGTATGTCGAGCTTTGTGTTCTTGGCAGCTTCGATCATGTATCGAAGTCCCGTGAAGCCGCAGACATTGACTATTTCATGCGGATCGGCAATTATCGTCGTGCCTCCGTGCGGCACGAGCAGTCTTCCGATTTCCTCCGGAGACACATATGAGGACTCGATATGAATATGGCTGTCGATGAATCCCGGCGATGCGTATTTGCCCTCTGCATCGACAACTTCGTGTGCATCGTAGTCACCCGGCGCTCCGATTCCGGCTATCATATCTCCTACGATGGCAATTTCTCCGTCCTGAATCTTTCCGCTAAATACATTTATTACCTTGCAGTTTTTGATCAGGACATCTGCCTTCTCGCGTCCGGCAGCTACATCGATTAGTTTTTTCAGTTTATCTTTTTCCATCCCTCTTACCTCTCTTTCAACTCCAGTACCGGATCATAGGTGCATAAATTCAGATAATCAACCGGCCCCGCGTCTGTAATGGCGTAGTCCGGAACTGCTGTTATAGGTAGGAAGAACATGTACATCATCGGATCCGGAAGTTCTGAACCGATCTTCCTGGCTGCGTCATCAATTCTCTTCTCTGCTGCAACCATTTCCTCAGGCTCGAGATCGCTTACAATGCCACCGATAGGAAGCGGCAGGAACTCGAGTATCTCTCCGTCCTGCACTACAACCTGGCCGCCGCCCATTTTAATCAGGTGGTTGGCCGCGACCGACATGTCTTCGGCACTGGATCCCATAACGATGAGGTCGTTGTCATCCGGTGCGTTGGTCGACGCCATTGCGCCGTGCAGTCCCCAGCCGGTGCAGAAGGCAAGCGACTGATTGCCGTTCTTTCCGAATCTCTCCAGTACGGACACCATGATGCAATCCTTCTCCGTGCTCGGCTGCACTATGCCGTCTTTAACCTCGAGTTCTACATCAAGGCGCTTGCGCACGAACGGGCCCTCGCTCTTAATCGACAGCACTTTAGCCACTCCGTCCTTGATCGGGACTTTGTATTCAAAATCCTCTTTTGTAGTCATTTTGCACTTAAGCTCGCCTACGAAAATATCGCTGTGTTTCGGAGGCCTGAGGTCATAGCTGATCTTTCCGTTCTCCGCAACCATCTTACCGTTGGTCATGACGCGCTTTACTTCGAACTCTTCTAGTGAAGTAACGAAAAGAATATCCGCGATTCTGCCCGGGCAAATCGATCCGATAAGGTGATCGATGCGGTACGCCTCGGCGCTGTTGATCGAAGCCATCTGAATTGCCGTTATAGGTTCGATGCCTGCTTTGATCGCCAGACGCACGACATTATCCAAATGCCCGCGATTAGCTATGTCAGTCGCAGTTACATCGTCGGTGCAAAAGCTTGTTCTTCTTGATAAATAAGGGTTAACTTCTGTGATTGCGCGGATGTTTTCCGCCAAGAAATGAGTGACGCATGACTCTCGAATCAGCATATGCATGCCTTTACGCATTTTCTCCACGACTTCTTCATGGTCGTAGCTTTCGTGATCGAGACGCACGCCGCCGCATAAGATGCCATTGAGGCGATTGCCTCTGGCAAATGGTGCACAGCCAAAGATTGGCAGGCGATTGTTGTAGGCAGCCGCCATGGCGCCCAAAGTGTCTTCGTCTTCTTCCAGCACGAATTCCGTTACCGTCTCCCAGACGCCGAAGCACTCCGGCCATTTCTGAACGACCTCATGCACTTCTTTGGTCATGTTAAAGTTGATGGTGGATTTCGGTACGGTGTATGGCGAGGTATAAGGCGCTCCCCAGAAGACTTTTAGCGGGCTCGCATCGGCCTCCGCCTGAATCTCTTTCAGCCCATCAAGGTCCGAGACTGACAGATACTCATCCATGCCGGAAATCATGCTTGTCGTGCCGTGCGGAACGACGGCCTTCGCATAGCTTGTAATGCTCATCTTGCTGCATTCGCTGTGGATGTGCCCGTCTATAAGACCCGGCGTCAGATACATACCTTCGGCATCGATTACTTCCGTGTTCTCATCGACATAATCGTCGACATCCCCGACAGCGGTAATCATATCCTTGTAGATTGCGATATCCGCAGGATAGATTTCCTTAGTCATCACGTTGACCAGCATGCCTCCGCGAATGACTTTGTCGGACGGAATCTTCGAACTTCCCGCTCTAATCCTTTCCTTGAGCTCTTCAACGGTTCTTCCCATAGAAAGTCCTCCTTTCATTATGTTATGGATCTGCGTAGAGTAATTGAACTTGGCGCTTTCATAAACAATAACTGAAAACAAAAAACACAATCGTAGACAAGAACTTGTTGGTAATGAATCAGGTTTCTCGTCCCGTTTGTGTTTGGAAGATTTTTGATCAGGCTTCACGTCCTTAGTTTCTTCGAATTTCGATCGGGTTTCTCGTCCTGTAAGTATATCCGAATTTCGATACATTACAAACTATTCAATTGTGACTTAATTCTATGTGGCTCTAAACGCTTTGTCAAGAAAAAGACAATTCTGCTTCAGCGTAAGACAGCTTCTCAATAGCTCCGCTTAAGTGTATTTTTTCAAGGTGTTAATTACAGCTCCGAGATAGCCGGTGCCGAAATGATTGAGATGGTTTATCAGATTATATAAGTTGTAGAGATCTCTTCTCTCCGCATAGCCTTTATCGATGCCGACTGCTTCTTTGTACGCCCCGTAGAAGTGTTCATCGAAGCCGCCGAAGAGCTCGGTCATTGCAAGATCCGCCTCGGCATGCCCCACATATGCCGCAGGGTCGATTAGCCAGGGTTTGCCATTTGTATCTATGAGATAGTTCCCTGACCATAGGTCTCCATGGAGAAGCGAAGGTCTTTCGGGCTCCGGTAAATACTCGTCTAGCTTGTCGAGAAGCGTGTCGAACTTCCTCATATCTTCTGAACTGAAGTAATAGGCTGCCATGTCTATCTGCGGGCGCAGTCTGCACTCCGCAAAGAAATCCGCCCACTTTTCTTTTGGTGTATTTATCTGGGCAAACTCCCCAATATAGTTATCTGAAGTGAATCCGTATTTGCCGCCGGGAGTGAACTTTGAGCTATCTGCCATATGCATAAAGGCGAGCTCTCTGCCAAGTCTCTCGGACGATTCTTTTCCGGCTCTCCCTGCTTCAATTTGCTCCATAAGCAAAAAAGCCTCGTCTCCATCTACTCCTCTTGCAATTACGCGCGGAACCGACACGCTTTTCGTTTCCCTCATGGCCGAGAGGCCCTCTTCCTCTGCGCGAAAGAGATCTGCCCTTGCTGCGCTGTTTATCTTCAAGAAAACACGAATGCCGTTTGAAAGCTCAAGCTCGTAAGCGCTGCTGATGTCTCCACCGCTCACAGCCCTTCGGCTTGCTATCTCCACGCCCTCCCCGTATTCTCTTTTAATTGCATTCACTAAGCTCAACTTGTTTTTCCTTTTTTCAATTGCCTAAAATGGCTACCGCCTCAAGTGCTTTCCTAAAGCAACCAGCCCTGTATCATAGCTTCGATAATCTTTGCATCAATATTACCACTTGCATCATCATATGTAACAATAAGATTATCCCATGGCACTATTCCTACATCTCTGTATTCCCTGAACTTAATTCCATTTCCCAGCAAGTAATCTTCGCTGTCAGTTATTCCTAAGTGTTCCCAATATATGATCTTCCCATCTCTCGGTCTCCTGATAGTAAAGTCTGGAACTCTGGCCACATCAGGATGCGCTATAGACGCCTCATATCTGTAAGGGATCGAGTAATGATCCAGTCGCGAAGAAATGTATATTTCATTTTTAGATCTCATCTTCACACCCATGGCGGATGTGTGTTTGCGGCTCTCATCATAGAAATTCTGTTGCTGATCGTAGCTGTCTGCCCATTCTTCATCGCTTTGCTTTCCGTGATATATGCCTTCTCTCAGCTCCGGATGCTTCTCAAGAAACTTTGCCATCACCGATTCCTCATCATAATTGGCATAATGCTTGATAGCCATGTCTATAGTCCTTATGTCCTTCTCAATTATGGCGATGGCTTTAGTCAGATACTCTTTGCGCACAAGTGAAAACACTTTCTCGTTGTCCTTCGTGATACCAACCCGCTTCTCCTTTTTCCTGTTGCCCTTCTTTGGAAAGCGCTGATAATATACCCATCTGTCTGGTTTGCGCATGCAATATAGTTCACCTTCCGGCATGTTTCTCAATTCTGACTCAATATCATTCTTGCTCTCAATCATAATAGAGCGAATTCTCTCCAGTTCTTTTCTATGGATCATAAATGCTTACCCTCGCAATCTGATGTTCTATATAGAATGTATAAACCCTTTCAGCGCTAATAATACTTTTAGATTAAAGAGCAGTTTTTTTAAATCGTATGCATATTTCCAAGATATTTTCATATATGCATACTTTTTTATTTGATTCTGCGATTATCTGCTAATTTCAATTAAATTATACCTATTATTAGCATGAAAACAGCAAATTAAAAAGAAAAATATGCATATTAGCAAAAATTTCCACAATATGCATACAAACTCAAAAAAGTCCTCTTCAAAATCATATGCTTCACAGTCTGTGGAGCATGCCTCAGTATAGGTGAAATGGCCATGGATTATGTGGATAAGCGAGGAGCCATGGATAAGTCCAAGGATAGCTGCGATGGAATCAGCAAATGTTCTTCTATCCTCCGACTTATCCACCGCTCCTATCTGCTTGGTGTCGCTTATCAACATAATCCACCGCCACTGCTACTACGATAAAGCCATATTATGATGAAAAATAATATTATTACGGGGACGAGATAGGGGCAGAAGTATAAGAGAAAAATGCTGATGCTGTTATTGTTGTTCAGAAGGTAGTCGTAGCAGCTGTGCAGGCTGTGCGCAATCACCGATGCGGATAACTATTAAAGGCCTGTGGGTAAGCGGGTGTGCAGAAGATCTTGTGTGCGATTCTTCTGTGCATGCGTTTATCCATGGGCCTGCGGTGATTGTCCATAACTGCACGGCTGAATGCCTTTAATGAAAAGCGTAAAGAATAATGCAATTGGCGAAGTCGATGATAACAATCAGTCTCGCATTGTTTGAATCGATGTCAGTATTTGTCGACGCGGGTGACGGAGCCGTCTTCGATGCGGAAGAGGGTGCCTCCGCGCAGGGCGCTCCGGACTTCGTCCGCGAGCTCCGCCGACGTGATGAAGAGCTGGACGTCGTCTATCTCGCTGATCAGGAATCTCTGGCGGCCCGGATCCAGCTCTGAGAGAACGTCGTCTAGCAGCAGCACCGGCGCCTCGCCGAGAGTTTGCCTGGCGATTCTGATTTCTGCGAATTTCAGCGAGAGCGCGATAGTACGCTGCTGGCCCTGCGAGCCGAACTTCCGGGCATCGTTTCCGTTTATATAGAATTCGATGTCGTCCCTGTGCGGTCCGAGAGACGCGCTCCCGTTATATATGTCTTTGTCTCTGTTATGTCTGATTTGGCTGTACAGAAGATCCCTGCCTTCACTTGCGGTCACGTAGTTGCATGATGTCTTGTATCTGATTTCGAGGTCTTCTCTGCCGTCCGAGATATTCTTCATTATCTCCGCGGCCTCCTCTGAGAGCTGCTCGGTGAACTCCATCCTGTAGCGCAGAAGTTCGTAGCCTGCATCCGCGAGTTGGCGATCGTAGACATCGAGCAGGTCCTCGTTGTACCTGCGAGAATTGTCGTATGGATTTGCTCCTGCGTCGTCGTTCAGGCTTAAATTGTCGACGCGCGTAAAGGTTTTTTTCTTTACATTGAAAAAACCTTTCAGCAGCGCGTTCTTCTCCTTCAAAGCATCGTTGTACCGACGCAGCTGCTCATAATACCGCGGCCTCATCTGCGAAAGCTCGCGGTTTATGAACGCGCGCCTCTTCTCCGGACTATCCTTGATAATCCGCAAATCGTCCGGAGTAAATACAATAACGACGACGGTGTTCAAAAGTTCGGCAGTCCGCTTCACGGCCTTGCCGTCCTTTTGTATCATCTTCTTTCCGTCAGCGCGCAGAGTGATATTTATATTCTTGTCAATCTCTTCACTCTCCACATCCGCGCTGACTCTGCCCGCCGCCTCCCCGAAGTAAATCATATCGGCGGCGTTATTCGTCCTAAACGATCTCGCGAACGCAGTAAGATAAATTGCCTCCACGAGATTGGTCTTACCCTGAGCGTTCTCACCCACGAGAATGTTCCTGCTCTCGTCGAAGTCAATTTCGAGATTCTTATAATTTCTGAAATTTTCAAGTACCAAGCTGTTAATTTTCATGCGTCCATTATATACCACTATCTCTTCTTATTAGTAAGTTTCTTTTTCTAAACCTACACTCACGACTACTAATATGGTATTATTAGCGCGTATTAACACTGTGAAGGAAAGGACATGACGATGAACAATAAAAGAGGAGGAGTCGGCGGCAAGATTCTGCTCGTGCTTATACTCATGCTGATTGCAGCAGGAGGCGGTGCTTACGGCTACCGCATTCTAGACGGCAAGATGGCCGTGCGCGACGCACAAAAGGTAGTGAAGGATTTCGACATTGCCGACTATGACACCGAGGAGGCCGCTCAGCTTCAGGTACATATCAACAATGTAACAAAGGATCTCGAGACAGCGCAGACTCGTAAAGAAGTCTATGAAATAATCGACGAGTTCAAAGGTGAAGCCGAGAAGATTCAGACCAAGGCCGAGAAGGAGCTCGAGGCTGCTAAGAGAGAGGCTGAGGAAGCTCGCAGAGCCAATCAGCAAAACAATCAGAATAACCAGAGCAACCAAAACGACCAGAGCAATTCCGGCATTTTCGGCAATGGTAACAGTAACAGCAGCGATCAGGGCAATTACAATCAGGACGGAACCACAAACACCGGCACTGATGGCACAGACGCTAACGGATATAAGAACAACAATCTCACCGACGCAGAGGACGGAACCGAGGGTTCGGGAGGCCTCTGGAACAATATCTTCGGAAACAACAACGACGGTAACTAAACCGAAAGGAGTACTTTAAGATGAAAAGAAAATCAATTATCGCATTATTATTAACAATGGCCCTGGCGCTCGGCATCATGCTTCCTTCATGCGCCAAGAAAGCAAGTACCCTCGAGGAGGTTATCAAGAGCAATACAGATATTTCTGAGCAGATCCAATCGACTGCTGAGCAGGCCAGTATGGAAGTAACAATCGAAAAGAATACCGTTAATTTCAAATTCGATCTGGCCAAGACAGAAGGCGCCAGCGAAGAGACTGTCAAAGACCCTGTAGTTCAGGAGACACTCGTGCAGGCTCTCGATGCTATGAAGCCTAACTTCGCACAGCTCTGCAAGAGCATCGAGGATGAAACCGAAATCAGCGGTGTGAAAATGGTAGTCAGCATCACATTCGGAGACGAAGTCCTCGCGACTCAGACATTCACCTCAGCTGAATAATTCTCAAAAAACTATGAGGCTTCCCGATTCGGGAAGCCTCTATTTTTATTCTTTATTTACTTTCGATCACGACTTTGCGATAAGGGTCCTTGCCTTCGCTTCTGGTCTTAACGCCCGGGTGCTGCTGCAGTGTGCAGTGAATCACCTTTCTCTCGTACGGATTCATAGGCTCGAGTGTGACGGGTCTTCCGCCTCTCTCAACTTTACCTGCGAGTCTGTTGGCGAGGTTGATCAAAGTCTTCTCTCTCTTCGATCTGTAATTCTCAGCATCGAGCACGACTCTGATGTAGTGGTCTGCGTCTTTGTTTACAACGTAGCTTGCGAGGCACTGAACTGCGTCGAGTGTCGTTCCTCTCTTGCCGATGATTGTGCCTGTGTCCTTGCCTGTGATTTCCACAAATACCAGGTCATCTCCGGCCTTGACTTCGAAGTCGAGCTCTACGCCCATCTGCTCCGCTACGCCTCTCAGGAATCCTTCGAGTACGTGGCCCTCTACAGCCTCGAGTTTCTTGACTTCCTCGAGCTGAGTGTCCTCAATCGACACTTTGAATTTCTTACGGCCTCTATTGCCTCTTTCTCTCTTGGCTTTGCTTCGCTCCTCCGCGTGGGCTGCCTCAGCTGCCTCAGCGTCCGCTATCTCTTCCGCCTCGAACTTGTCGTAGTCCGCTCTTACTTCGTCCGGGAGCTGCTGAGATGTGTTCTCCGGCAAACCGGCAAGTATTGCATCTATGTCGTCGAAGCTTCCCTTTTCTCTAGCTGCGTTAGCGTTTGTCTCAAATGCGTCCTCTGCTTCCTTGACGCTCACTCTGACCTTGGCCAGTTTGGAGCCTATTCCGAGGAAACCGCTTGATGACTCTTCCAAAACTTCGATTTCTACGTCATCTCTATCTGCTCCGAGCTCCTTGAGTGCGAGCTCGACGGCGGTGTCCACATCGACTCCCCATTTCTCTGATTGCTTCATTTACTGGTAACTTCCTTTCATTCTGGCTCTCTTCTTCCTTGCGAGCTCTCTCTCGGCTCTCTCTACCAGTTTTTTCTGTTCCTGCTCTTCCTTCATCTTCTCTCTTACTTTGTTCATTCTGAGGTTAAAGAAAATCTGCATGAACTGACCGCCCGCCCAATAAATCGCGAGACCTGCCGGGTATGACCTGGCGAGCCAAAGTATGCTCAGCGGGAAGAAGTATTTCATCATAGCGTTCATTGCTTTACCTTGCCCTTCAGGCGTGCCCGGTGCCTGCATAGTCATTGCTGAATTCATGCTGAATGCAAAGAATGTTGAGGCTGCCGCGGCAATAGGCAAAATCCACATGTCAGGCTGCGCGAGGTCCTTGATCCAAAGGAAGCTCTCGTGGTTCGCGAACATCATTGTAGCGCTTGCCGGCATGTACTTCATCGGATTTCTGAGCAGGGCGAAGAGTCCCATGATTACAGGGAACTGAATGAGCATAGGAAGGCAACCGCTCATTGGGCTGAAGCCCGTCTCAGCGTAGACCTTCTGCATCTCTTCGTTCATCTTCTCTCTGTCGTTTGCGTATCTTCTCTGGATGTCCTGAACTCTTGAAGACATCTCCTGCATTCCTGCAGATGATTTGAGCTGCTTAGCATAGAGCGGATAGAGCGCAAGTTTAACGACTAAAGTCAGAATAATCAGCGATATACCGTAGTTGCCTACTACGTTGTATATTCCCATCAACAGATATCCGATAGGTTTTGCGAAAATTGTCATCAATTATCTCCGTTTTCAAACTCTTCTGATTACTAAGGTACGGGATCGTATCCGCCGGGTCTTCCCGGGTGACACCTGAGTATCCTGCGGATGCCCAGCCAGCCTCCCTTGAGAGCTCCGTATTTCTCTACTGCTTCGATGAAGTAGGCACTGCAGGTCGGTGTGTATCTGCAGTGAGCTCCGAGAAATGGGGATATCCCCACTTGGTATGCTCTCACCATTAGTATGAGAATGCGCTGGATTATGTTTTTCTTTTTCATTTTGTTTTATCTGAGTGGCCGCCTATGAGATCGCAAGCCTTGAGTGTTTTTTCGAGCACCTGCTCTACTTCCTGTTCCTTATGTCCGCTTATGGTGTTCCTTGCAACGAAGACTATGTCATATCCGCTCTTTACTTTGTTTTTGATTGAGCGATAAGCTTCCTTCATCAGTCTCCTGGCGCGATTGCGCTCAACTGCATTGCCTACTTTCTTGCTGGACACAAAGGCCGTCCTTGTGAAATCGAGATTGTTTCTTCTGTACAATACGACCACAAATCTGCTTCCTTTGGACTTGCCCCTGTTGTATACGCGGGAGAAGTCCTTCTGATTTCTAAGAGTAAGCTCGCTGTGATCTCTCATCGGCTGTCAGATTATGCAGTCAGGGACTTTCTGCCTCTGGCTCTTCTTCTCTTCAGTACCTTGCGTCCGCTTGCTGTTGCCATTCTCTTGCGGAATCCGTGTTCCTTGAGTCTCTGCCTTTTTTTAGGCTGATATGTTCTTTTCATCTCTGTTTCTCCTTGTCCAAAATATATAGATATATAATGTAAGTAATTCTTTTTGTGCTCTCTAAATTCCAAAAGCACATAGACCAAAACATTATAATTTAAGGCATTGGGCAAGTCAATAAGTCTTTTGCATGCGCGGCTCAAGTTTGGCCTCTCATCTGGTGTATAAAAAAATACATAAGATGCAAAAAGGAAGTTATACACAATATATAGTGTTGCCTAAAACTTATTAACAATTTTATCAACAATATGTGGATAACTATTTTTTTGACCAAGTCTACTATCTATAATTTCAATAAAAATTAGCCTTTACCTATGTGGATAATTTTATGTAAAATGTGTTCACAAACCATTGGAGAGTAATTTTGGATAAGAACAAGATATGGGGGACCATACTTAATTCCCTCAAAGACGCAACTAATAATCTGAGTTACACTACCTGGATAGCTCCTCTCTACATTCATCACATTGAGGAAGATTCAGGTATCTTTTATCTTGCCTGGCCCAACGAGGCAAGTCTTATTAATCATATTAAAGATCACTACGTCAATCAGATCGAAAATGCAGTCAATAACTGCATGGATAAAAAATACCGCGTTATCATTAAGCAGGATAAGGAATACGAAACTACCAAGATAGATACATCAAGGAAAAAGAGCCCGGTTACTCAGGAGAAACTCTTCAATCCAAGATACAACTTCGACGATTTTATAGTCGGCAATTCCAATAAATATGCGCATGCGGTATCTGTCGCGGTTGCCGAAGATCCGGGAAGTGTCTATAATCCTCTCTTTATTTACGGAGGTTCCGGTCTCGGTAAGACTCATCTGATGCAGGCTATCGGTGTACATATTATTAAGAATAACCCGGAAGCAAAAGTCCTTTATGTTTCTACCGAGATGTTCACAAATGAACTTATCTCAGCAATCAAAGATAATAAGACTCGTTCATTCAGAAATAAATACAGGAAGCTCGATGTACTTCTCATAGACGACATTCAATTTTTGGAAGGTAAGGAAAGTACACAGGAAGAATTCTTCTATACATTCGAAGCTCTGTATCAGAATAATAAACAGATAGTAATTACAAGTGATTGCTCACCTATTAAACTACATGGTGTAGATGAGAGACTTATTACGAGATTCCAATGGAATATGGTTGCGGATATTCAGCCGCCTGATTTCGAAACCAGACTTGCAATTTTAAAGAGCTGGGCAGAGAAATCGGATATTGAAATTACACCGGAAATCAACGATGTATTCTCACTGATTGCTGATCAGGTTAAAGATAATATAAGAGAACTCGAAGGTGCATATAACAGAGTAATCGGATTATCACAGCTTCTTGATGAGAAGATTACTATAGAAAATGCCAAAAATATTCTAAAGGATATTATCAGCGATAATGAGCAGGCAATTGCACCTGAGCGCATCAGATCTATAGTTGCCAATCATTATAAAATCAAAATAGGCGATATGGATTCACCGAAGCGTAACGCAGAAATCACACTTCCGCGCCAGGTTGCAATGTATATTTGCCGCGAAACCACTGATTTATCTTTACCTAAGATAGGTAAAATTTTCGGAAACAGACATTATTCAACAGTTATTCATGCAGTTGAAAAGATAGAAGCAGCTCTCAAATACGATAATGAGCTTGCCGAAAATATAGAGACTATAAAAGTTAAGCTTCAAAGTAAGAAATAATTATTTAAGAAAGAAGCTAAATGTTTTATCAACATCTTTTTAATTTTTTATAAGGGTAGATATTAACTTAAAAAATTCTCTCAAAAAGTGAATTTTTCATATCATTCATGACTTATCCACATATTCCACAATATCTACTATAACTACTAACTATTTAATAATAATAGAAAGGCATCATCATGAAGATTTATTGCAGCAGAAATGATCTAAACAAAGCACTTAACAATGTATCTCATTCTGTTCCTGTAAGAACTACTTCTAATATACTTGAAGGAATTCTTATAAATGTTTTGGATAATAATATGAAACTCACAGCAACAGATACCAATATTACTATCGAAACTAATATAAAAGTGCAATCAGATGAGGCATGTGAATTTGTAGTACCGGCCAAACTCTTCTCTGCAATTATCAATAAACTTCCTGATGAAGATATAATGCTTGATTTCAATAATGAAAGCAGGAAACTCAATATTAAATGTGCAGGTTCTAATTCAGAGCTCATATGTTTCAGAGGAGACGATTATCCTAAAATAAAATTGAATGAAGGACATAATGAAATCATTCTAAGTAAAGAAGATATTAAGACTCTTATAAGAAAGACAGCATTCAGTGCATCTACAGATGATATAAATCTCATACTTACCGGAGTTCTTCTTGAGATAAAAGATGGATTTATGAGAATGGTAGGAGTAGATCCGTTCAGAATTGCCACATACAAAATAGAAGTAAATGAAAATCAGGATGTAAGAGTTATCATTCCTGCAAAGCTTATAAATGAAACAGCCAAGATTATGGATGCCGAGGGAGAGGATAAACTCAGCTTTGAAATAGTAGATAATAAAGTTATTATGAAATTCGATAATAACAAAGTTACTATCAATACATTCTCCGGCAAATTCATAGATTATGAAAGACTTCTCAGCAGAGTAGGAGAAATTAACATTAGAGTTAAAAGAGATGATCTTCTCAAGAGCACTGAGAGAGCATCACTTCTGGCATCAGTTCAAAACAATAATCTCATCAGATTCAATATTCAAAAGGATATGATGTATATCACATCACTAAATGAAGAAGGAAATATTGAAGAGAAGGTTGAAATAATAAATGAGGGAGAGGACCTTAATATTGGAATCAATTCCAAATACTTAAAGGATGCACTTTCCGTAATCGATGAAGAAGAAATAAAGATAAACTTCAAAGATAGCGTAAGCCCATGCATCATAAGTCCTCTAAAAGGCGACAAATATAATTATCTAATTCTTCCTATTAGAATGAATTAAAAAAGTTTTGAAAGTTCGACTGCGGTCTGCGCTGCGACTTTCGCATTATTGAATACCAGCTGGATATTTGAATCGAGACTGTCTCCGCCTGTGAGCTCTTTAACCTTTGCGAGCAGGAACGGTGTGGTCTCTTTTCCTTTTATTCCGAGAGCATTGCACTCTGCGATTGCCGCATCGATTGCCGGATTAATTACATCCGGATCCATAGAATATTCATCAGGTATAGGATTTCCGACCAATATTCCGCCCTTGAGATTCATATCTCTCGAAGCCTTATAAATTGCGGCGAGATCCGCAGGAGTATCCACTCTGTAGTCAGATTTGAAGCCGCTCTTAGATGTATAAAATGCCGGGAAATCTTCGGTTCCGACAGATAAAACAGGAACACCGTGAGTTTCGAGATATTCAAGAGTAAGACCAATATCGAGTATTGATTTACATCCCGCGCAAACAACCATAACAGGAGTCTTTGCGAGCTCTTCAAGATCCGCAGAAATATCCATAGTAGTCTCGGCTCCGCGATGAACTCCTCCGATTCCGCCCGTGGCGAATATCTTAATACCTGCCATGTGGGCAATCATCATAGTGGTAGTTACCGTGCATGCACCGTCGAGTCCGCGTGCGCATATAGCTGCGAGGTCGCGGCGAGAAGCCTTGAGAATTTCAGGTCCTTTCTTTCCGAAGTATTCTATCTCCTCTTCTGTCAGTCCAGCTTTGAGTCTGCCGCCTATAATTGCGATAGTTGCGGGAACTGCGCCGTTATCTCTTACCACCTGCTCTACTTTAAGAGCGGTTTCTACGTTCTGCGGATAAGGCATGCCGTGCGAAATAATTGTGGATTCAAGAGCCACCACCGGTCTTCCGTTTGCTATAGCCTCTGCTACTTCATCTTTAATATCTAAGAACTTATTCATATATGTGCCTTTCTAAATTTCTTTTACTGTCATATTTGATTCTATTATTTTATCGAGTGCCGTCTGGTGATCGAGATGAGGATTATTTGTCTCCTGTACCGATACTGTCATGGAGGCTACAACATTTGCGGCCTTGGCGGCTGCGACCAGAGAATGAGGATCTGCGAGCACAGTCGATGCCCAGACTATTGCGGCGGTTGCCGAGTCGCCGGCGCCTGTCGTGCATACCACATCAGCAGGATATTCGCTGACTATATACATATTGTTACGGTCGGCTGCGATCATTCCTTCGTCTCCCATCGACATAAAGACGCGGCGGACTCCCATGTCCAATATGGCAGTTGCCGCTGCCCTGTAGTCAGCTTCGGTCTTAATTGTCATGCCGGTCAGATGCTCAGCCTCGAGGGTGTTAGGTTTGATGGTGTCGATGCCTTCAAGCCCCGGCTTTATCCTCTCTGCGAGAGCTGTAGACACAGGGTCTATGTAAATAGGGACTTTGCAAATTTTCTTAAGAGCCATAAAAGATTCGAAAGGTAAATTTGCATCTGCTATTACTGCTTCTGCTCCGTTAAATACATCGGCAATCGAATCTATATACTCCGGCGTGATTTTGCTGCAAATCGTCATGTGGTCTATGGCCACGTCCATGTCTCCGTTTTCATTATTTACATAAAGGTACATGGAAGAAGTCTCACTCGGAATCTTAAGCACGAACGAAGTATCCATGCCGACATCCTCGCAATGTTTAATCAGATCCGCGCCTAGCACATCTCCTCCGATTGCCGTTATGAATTTTACATTCACTCCGAGCAAGCAGAGATTGTGAGCGATGTTGCGGGCAACCCCTCCGTAGTTAATTGAGATGCGCCCGGGATTTGAGTCCGCCGGAATAAGCGGATTGGTCGGAGTGCCTCCTATGTCTATGTTTGCTGCTCCGATGACAACTACATATTTATCTTTATCCATACTAACGCCCCAATTTCTGTTCTTTGATTCTGTCAGTCCAGCATTTATGGCACATTGCGGTATATCTGTCGTTTCCGCCGAGCACGACCTGGTCTCCCTGAGTCACTATGCGGCCGCTGTCATCGAATCTCGCATTTACAGTAGCCTTCCTGCCGCACTCGCATATGGTCTTGATCTCGGTGATCGAGTCGGCAAGCTCCATAAGTCTCTGTGCGCCCGGGAAGAAATGAGTGAGAAAGTCCGTCCTGAGGCCGAAGCAAAGCACCGGAATATCCTCGGCATCGACGAGTTTTCTGAGCTGCTCTATCTGAGCCGGCGTCAGGAACTGCGCCTCATCTGCGATGATGACATCGTAATTGCCGACTTCATGATAAGCCTCTATGATATCCTGCTCAGGCGAGATTATCTGAGCCTTTTGGCTGAGACCTATGCGGCTCTTGATGATGTCCGCTCCGTCGCGAGTGTCGGTGCCGGGTTTGATCAGCCAGACTGTCATGCCCTTTTCTTCATAGTTGAACTTCGTAATCAGGGCCTGAGCGGACTTCGAAGATCCCATCGCCCCGTACTTAAAATATAGTTTAGCCATGTCTATTCCTTTCAATTAATATGTGCAAGATTATTATACACTATCATCAATTATTGGTAGCTTTTTTGCATCTTTTGATTATGCTTTTTTGGAGATTATTTCTTTTATTTTAAGTGTTCATGGTCTATAATTGGGGCAACGGGTATTCGAGGGAAATCCAAGCCCACGAATCATTTTTTCTAGAATAACTTATGTTTTAGGAGGATCAAGATGAAGAAATTTCTTATGATGCTCCTCGCAGCTGTAATGGTATTCGTACTCGCAGCTTGTGGAGGAGGAAATCAAGGTGGAGCTGAGGCCCCTGCAGAGGAAGGCGGAGAGGAAGCAGCTGCATCAGAAGTAAAGGTTGCAATGGTAACTGACTACGGTGACATCAACGACCAGTCATTCAACCAGACAACTTACGAAGCTTGCAAAGAGTTCTGCGAAGCAAACGGAATCGAGTTCACATACAAGAAACCTGCATCCGATGCTGACGCTGACAGAGAGGCTTCAATGGAAGAGGCTATTGAGGAAGGTTACAACGTAATCGTAATGCCAGGATTCGCATTTGCTCAGGCTATCTATGATGTAACACCTACTTATCCGGATGTTAAGTTCGTAGCTCTCGACGTAAGTGAGGGTGACCTGACTGCATACGGAACAAGAGAATTCGAAGGCGCTAACGTATACAGTGCCGTATACCAGGAAGAGCTCGCCGGCTACATGGCAGGATATGCTGCTGTTAAGCTCGGATACACCAAGCTCGGATTCCTCGGCGGAATGGCAGTACCTGCTGTACAGAGATACGGACACGGATTCGTACAGGGCGCTGAGGCTGCTGCTACAGAGGGAGAAGTTGACGGCGTAGAGATTAAGTACGTATACGGCGGACAGTTCTTCGGAGATGCTGATATCACAGCTAAGATGGACACATGGTACGGCGCAGGTACACAGTGCGTATTCGCATGCGGCGGCGGAATCTACACATCCGCAGCTGAGGCTGCTGTTAAGACAGGCGGCAAGGTAATCGGAGTAGACGTAGACCAGGCCGGAATCATCGACGGAGCTTACGGAGAGGGCATGACAGTTACTTCAGCTATGAAGGGTCTCGCTCCTACAGTTAAGACTCTCCTCGGTGCTATCAGCGAGGGCAATTGGGATAACTACAAGGGTAAGATCGAGAACCTCGGTCTCGTATCCGAAACACCTGCTGAAAACTATGTACAGCTGCCGACAACAACTCAGTGGGCTGACGGCTTCCAGGAAGCTGACTACAACACACTGGTTAAGGAACTCTTCGATGGAACAAGAAAAGTTTCAAGCGAAATCGAGAGCATTCCTGCAGTTACTAAGATCACTGTAGATGATCAGGGAACAATCAAAGGCTAACTCAGACAGCCACATTTGATACCCAAAGCGGTCTCATCAGAGGCCGCTTTTTATTCTCTTAATCAGCGTTGAAAGGGCATGGATATTATTGTTAGAGAGCCGTTTTTCTGTTAAAATTATGCCATATATAAATAGGTTTTTTCTTGTTATATGAGACGGAGGAATTGCACTTATGGACACAGCATATGCCATAGAAATGGTGAACATCACCAAACGATTCCCCGGCATCATTGCTAACGACAACATCACCTTGCAATTAAGGAAAGGCGAGATTCACGCCTTGCTTGGTGAGAATGGTGCCGGCAAGTCCACTCTTATGTCCGTACTCTTTGGACTCTATCAAGCCGAAGAAGGGGTAATTAAGAAGGATGGAAAAGAGGTCAAGATTAACAATCCTAATGATGCTAATGACCTCGGCATCGGAATGGTTCATCAGCACTTCAAACTCGTTCAATGTTTCACCGTACTCGAGAACATCATCCTCGGAGTTGAGACCACCAAAAATGGTGTGCTCCAGATGGATGAGGCCAGAGAGAAGGTAATAGCGCTCTCCGAAAAGTACGGCCTGCAGGTAGACCCGGATGCAAAGATCGAAGATATCACGGTCGGAATGCAGCAGAGAACAGAGATCCTGAAGATGCTCTACAGAGATAATGAAATCCTTATCTTCGATGAGCCGACAGCTGTCCTGACTCCGCAGGAAATCGACGAACTCATGATTATCATGAAGAATCTTGCGGCAGAGGGAAAATCAATACTATTTATCACCCACAAACTAAACGAAATCAAAGAGGTTGCAGACAGAGTTTCTGTTCTTCGCAGAGGTAAGTACATCGGAACCGTTGACGTTGCGACTACTTCCAAAGAAGAGATGAGCAAAATGATGGTCGGCAGAGACGTTCAGATGTCAGTAGATAAAGAGCCGTCCAAACCGGGAGAATCAATTCTCAAAGTTGAAAACATGACTGTCGCCTCCAAGCTTCACTCCAACAACGCAGTTAAGAATGTAAGCTTCGAAGTGCGCGAGGGTGAGATCGTATGTATAGCGGGTATCGACGGCAATGGCCAGACTGAGCTTGTCTACGGCCTTGCGGGATTTGAGCCGCTGGTCGACGGTAAGATTACTCTCTGCGGAGAAGACATCACCAAGACATCCATCAGACACAGGGCCACCCACGGTATGTCGCATATTCCTGAGGACAGACATAAACACGGCCTCGTTCTCGATTATCCTCTCGAGTTCAACATGGTGCTCCAGAGATATTTCGAGCCTGATTTCACATCCGGAGCCGGTTTCCTGAAGAGAAAGGAAATCCGTGAATACTCCGAAAAACTTGAGGCTGAGCATGATGTAAGATCCGGACAGGGCCCTATCACTATAGCCCGTGCTATGTCCGGCGGTAACCAGCAAAAAGCTATTATCGCTCGTGAGGTAGATAAAGAACATAAACTCCTCGTCGCGGTTCAGCCGACAAGAGGCCTCGACGTCGGAGCTATCGAGGGAGTCCACAGAAATCTGATTGCCGAGAGAGATAACGGCAGAGCGGTTCTCCTCGTATCACTCGAACTCGAAGAAGTAATGAACGTACCGGACAGGATACTCGTTATGTACGAGGGAGAGCTGGTCGGAGAACTCGATCCTAAGAAGACTACAGTTGAGGAGCTCGGTCTCTACATGGCTGGCGCCAAGAGAAATCTCACGGTTGATGCCAACACAAGCGAGATTGAGGAATCCGAAGTTGTCGATGTTGAGAGAGAAAGGAAGGAGGAAGCATAATGAACGAAAAAGCAGAAAAGAAAAGCTTCTTGAAGAACCCTTCCGTGCAGGCTATCATGACGTCCCTGATTTGTATTATTCTCGGACTGCTCATCGGATACATAGTCCTGCTGCTCATCAACCCGGCCGGAGCCGGAGAAGCTATCAAGACAGTGCTTATCAACTTCCTGTCGAGATCATCGCAGGCTGCGAAGGTGAAAGCACTCGGAAACACATTGGCTAAGACCGCACCTCTTCTGATGTGCGCCCTGTCGATTTGTTTCTGCTACAAAGTAGGCCTGTTTAATATCGGAGCCGCGGGTCAGTACGAAGCAGGAGCATGCTTCGGATTATACGCAGCGCTTGCGTGGCAGCTGCCATGGCCGGTTTGCCTGCTGATTGCGGGAATTGCCGGCGGCGTGATTGGCGCTATCTCCGGAGTTCTCAAGGCTTACAGAAACGTAAACGAAGTTATTTCGGGAATCATGCTCAACTGGATCATGCTGTATATGTCCAACACTTTGCTGGCCAAGGTCAAGGATCCTGCGAGCCCATACACGCTCAAACTGTCGGCTGCGAACCCAAAGGCGCTCATTCCTAATGCCGGTCTGAATGCGATGTTCGCAAATAACAAGACAGTTACGCTGGCGATTCCTCTGGCAATTCTCTTTGCGATACTGATCTGGGTAATTCTTTCCAAGACCAAGTTCGGATATGAGCTCAAGGCCACAGGATATAATAAAGATGCAGCAATGTATGCGGGCATGAAAGAGAAACAAAACATAATCGTAACACTGGCTATAGGTGGTGCGCTTGCAGGTATCGGCGCCGCATTCCTCTTCCTCACGGGATATCAGGAATGGTCCACGACTCAGACATCAGTTCCGGGCATGGGCTTCAACGGAATTGCCGCTACCTTCCTCGGAGGACTGCATCCGATCGGAACGATATTCTCGTCCTTCTTCATTCAGTCCATCACCGACGGCGGTGCGCTGATAGACAAGTCGGTATATCCTTCACAGATCTCCGACCTGATCTCATCGCTCATCATCTATCTCTGCGGATTCGTACTCTTCTTCAAGTTCGTTATCAACAACTGGATTGACAAGAGCACGAAGAAAAAAGAGATTTCAAAAGTTACAGGTGAGGCTATCGAAGGAGGTGATAAGTAATGTTACTGTTATTACAATACACACTTATATTCGCCTCGGTTCTCTGCCTCGTGGCGCTCGGCGGATGCTTCTCTGAGCATTCCGGCGTAATCAACCTCGGACTTGAGGGAATCATGGTAATGGGAGCTCTCGGCGGAGCGGTAACTATGTACTTGCTCCCGGGAGACGGATCCAAGTTAGTAATCGTACTGGCTACATCTCTTGCGGCAATTCTCGTAGGAATGCTTTATTCCTGCCTGCTCGCGGTGGCGTCAATCAACTTCAAAGCTGACCAGACTCTGATCGGTACTGCTATGAACTTATTGGCAACCGCTGCGGCGACCGTATTCGTAAGAGCTATGAATACTGCCGGCAACCCGGACAACGTATCCAGCACCATCCAATACATCCAGGAGAAGAGAGCATTCCTCAAGTATATCGGAGGATTTGAATTCAACTGGTTCATGCTGATGGCTGTCGTACTGCTTGTGGTATCGTACTTCGTGCTGTATAAGACGAAGTTCGGTCTCAGGCTCCAGGCCTGCGGTGAGAATCCGCAAGCTGCAGACTCCGTAGGTATCAACGTATACAAGATGCGTTGGGCTGGCGTACTGATCTCGGGCTTCCTCGGAGGACTCGGAGGCATCGTATATATCACAGCCGGAGTATCTGAGTGGAAATTCGAGATGGGAGTTGCCGGATTCGGTTTCCTGGCTCTCGCGGTTATGATCTTCGGTCAGTGGAGACCGACCAAGATTGCGCTTGCCGCATTGCTCTTTGGAATGTTCCGTGCCCTGTCCAATGTATACACAGGTATCGGCTTTCTCGCAGCACTTCACATCCCGAGCACGGTTTATAACATGCTGCCTTACATCATCTCACTGATCGTTCTGGCATTCACATCCAAGAACTCCAGAGCACCTAAGGCAGAGGGTATCCCTTACGACAAAGGCATGAGATAAAAGCATCTTGACAACAAGAAAATATACAAATAAAATGTATATACGATATGTATATACATTTTATTTTGGAGGAAATTATGAATTCGATTGTCAGAGCGTGGGGCAATAGCCAAGGTTTATATATACCTAAAGCAACTTTGAAACAGGTCGGACTGGAAGTGAATGACGCTGTTGAAATAAGTGTGGAAGGAGATGCCATTATGGTCAGAAAAGACAAGACTCTTGAGAGGAGAAAAGAAGCGCTTGAGAATCTCAGAGCCCTGCGTGCGAGTGTGCTGAAACACGAAGGTGAGAGCAGTGAAAGCACGGACTATAAAAAAGAATTGGAGGAGTACTTCGATGAAAAATACGGAATCTAATATCAAGAGAGTCTTTCTGGATACCAATATTCTATTGGATTATTTGCTTGAAAGAGGAACAGACGGAATCAACGCAGACAATATTTTTGAAGCATCAACTGAGGGAAAGATTGATCTTCTGACGGCTGCACATTCCATTACTAATCTTTCATATATTGCAAGAAAGAGCCTAACTCATCAACAAATAAAACTTGCAATCATGAATTTCTGCGGCCTCTGTGAAGTTGTAGATATAAATAATGACAGTATTGAGAAAGCAATAAAGGCTGATTATGATCCTGATTTTGAAGACTCGCTGCAAATTCAATGTGCCGTTGACAGCAATTCTGATTGCATAGTTACACGGGATAAAAGAGGCTTTGGCAAGAGCCCTATAAAGGTACAGCATCCATCCGAGTTTCTAGAGGAATTGCAATCTCACGTCTAATAGACCCCTTTTCATAATAATAGACGTGAGATGCGAAGGCTGCGCTTCACATTCTCACGTCTTTTTAATGCAATTATTAATGATTGGACGTGACTCTAAACGATTTCTGAAAGGAATGACGCTCCGTCGCCTCTGTAGCTGATGCCGAAGTAGTCGGCTATGGTAGCGCCCATGTCTGCGAAGGAGTCCTTCGTGCCGAGGTTTATGCCCTTCTTGAACTTCTCCCCGTAAACGAGGCAAGGCACATCTTCTCTCGTGTGGTCTGTGCCCGTGTATCCAGGGTCGCAGCCGTGGTCGGCCGTGACTATTAGGAGGTCATCCGCTCTCAGCTTTTCCGTGAGCTGACCGAGCTGAACGTCGAAGTCATTGAGAGCCTGTGTGTAGGCAGGCACGTCTCTCCTGTGTCCGTAGATCATGTCGGTGTCTACGAGGTTGATGTAGCAAAGGCCCTCGAAATCCGAGTCAGCGATGTCGAGCACGCGCTCCATATTCGCGGTGTTTCCTTTGTTAGGATAGCTGACCATGACGCTCTTGCCTGCGAATATGTCGTAGATCTTACCTACTCCTATATTCACAAATCCTTCTGCCTTCAGCGCGTCGAGCACTGTCTCGCGAGGTGGCTGCAGGCTGTAGTCATGACGGCGCACAGTTCTCTGATAAGGCCATTCGCCTTCAAAAGGTCTGGCGATTATGCGTCCTACTCCGTGCTCGCCCTGCATAATCTCTCTGGCAGCGTGGCAGTATTCATAGAGCTGCTCGATAGGAACCACATCCTCGTGAGCCGCTATCTGAAGAACCGAGTCTGCACTTGTATATACGATGAGAGCGCCTGTCTTTACATGCTCCTCGCCGTAATCCTTTATTACTTCAGTGCCGGAGTAAGGAAGATTACAGAGAATCTCCCTACCTGTCGCTTCCCTTAGCTTTTGAAGAACTTCCTCAGGGAAGCCGTTTGGGTAAGTCGGAAGCGGAGCAGGAGATACCATGCCGGCCATCTCCCAGTGGCCTACCGTAGTGTCTTTACCCAAGGATTTTTCGTGCATGCGGCAGTAGCAGCCTACGACGTCCTCACGCGGCGCGCAAAATGACGTGCCGTCTATATTAGCGAGACCGAGACGTTCCATATTCGGCACGTTCATTTTCCCGCTCTTGTAGCAGCTGCCGAGCGTATCGGACCCGGCATCTCCGAAGTCCGCCGCGTCCGGCGCGCCGCCAAGCCCCACGCTATCCAGTACTATCCAAAAAACTCTTTTCATTGCGATATCTCCTCGAGAATATTATTCTCCCTTTTTCTCATGCTTAATCATTTTCCTAATTGCCGCGATTGCAACTCTGATTGCAAGATCCGTATCGTGCTCCTGCGGATTAGGCAGGCCTGCCTTCTCCCTCTCCTGGTTGGCAACCGTCAGGAATACCGAGCCCACGCGCACTCTTCTGTATGCGCCGACGATAAACAGAGTCGAAGACTCCATCTCGGAAGCCTTGCAGCCCATCTTCAGCCATGCGTCCCATTTCTCCAGAAGCTCGTGACTGTTAGGCAGAGCCTCAGGCATGTGCTGTCCGTAGAAAGCGTCCTTGCACTGCACGACTCCCTGGTGGTAAGTCACGCCCATCTGCTGAGCCGCTCTGACAAGTGCAGATGCCACCGTTACGTCCGCTACGGCCGGATATTCTATAGGAGCATACTCCTTGGAAGTTCCGTCCATACGAACCGCACCCGTTGCAATTACAATATCTCCGCCCTTGACATCGATGTCCATGCCGCCGCAGGTGCCGACCCTGATAAAGGTATTCGCGCCTACGTTTACAAGCTCCTCAAGGGCAATCGACGCTGACGGTCCGCCCACACCTGTCGACGTGCAGCTTACTTTTACTCCGTCGAGGTATCCCGTGTATGTGACATACTCACGGCTGTCCGCTACCTTCTCAGCGTTATCGAAATACGCCGCAATCTTAGGAACCCTATGCGGATCGCCCGGCAGTATTACATATTCACCTACATCTCCCGGCTTCAGCCCTACATGATACTGATAGCCGCCGCCTTCTGTATAATCTACCATCTTCTACTCCTTACTCTTCTCAACACATTGTATTAACGTATTCTTATTACGGCAATCCTAATAGCTGCCGTCATCTCCGAGACCTTTCACAGCCTTTACTATTCTGCTTGTGCCGAGTCTCCTGGCTCCGATCTCTACATATTTCTCTGCATCCTCAAGTCCTGAGATTCCGCCCGAGGCTTTGACCTGTACGCCCTCGCCTACGTTCTTGACCATGAGCTCGACATCCTCGAATGTCGCACCGCCGCCTCCGAATCCTGTGGAAGTCTTGATGAAGTCTGCACCGGCAAATGTTACGATCTCGCACATCTTGAGCTTCTCTTCTTCTGTCAGCATGCAAGTCTCGATGATGACCTTGAGGATGTTGTCTCCGCAGATGTCCTTAAGCGTGCGAATCTCATTTTCGATCTCATCCCATTTCTTATCCTTGACCCAGCCGATATTGATGACCATATCGATTTCATCTGCACCGTTGTCCAGAGCATCGCTGGTCTCAAAAGCCTTGGTGGCTGTGGTGTTGTAGCCATGAGGGAATCCGATTACCGCACAGAGCCTCACTTTGGAGCCTGCGTATTCTCTGGCCTGTGCGATATATGATGGCGGAATGCAGACAGTGGCAGTTTCGTATTTGATGCCGTCGTCAATTACTGCCTTGATCTCCTCCCATGTCGCAGCAGGTGCGAGCAGGGTGTGATCCACATAGCTGAGTATCTTTTTAATATCCATAATCCTTACACTCCTTTTGTTTTTAAGCAATTTTTTACACATATATTATAACTGCAAAAAGCTGATTTTTAAAGCGTTTGACATTCTTTGACCCCCTGTGATAACCTTTGGATAACAAAAGGTGCTACCGATAGACGGTCAGCCCGAGTTATAAGTTACTAAGTAACCGACAACTATGACATGGGCGGTTGCTTTTTTTTGCCGAGAGAAAGATGCTGATGTATAATTTATTGAAATTGAAATGGCGGAAAAAAGGAGTCAAAAATGTCGGATACAATTGCGGCGATTTCAACAGCGCCGGGAGAAGCAGGAATAGGAATAGTCAGAGTGAGCGGCCCGGGCAGCGAGGATATCATGAGAAAGGTCATGGCAAACTGCCCGGCGGAGATCGAGCCACGCCACATGTACCTCGGCAGCGCGATCTCAAGCAGCGCCGGCATGGCTGATGCAAACGCGAAGGCTGAGCCTATAGACAAGGCCCTCTTCGTTTACATGAAGTCCCCCGCCTCCTACACCGGAGAGGATATGCTCGAGATCCAGGCCCACGGCGGCACCGCATCTCTTAAGAGTATCCTGAGAGCCGTGCTCGAAAGCGGCATAGCAAATATCCGCATGGCAGAGCCCGGAGAATTCACCAAGCTCGCATTTTTAAACGGTAAGATGGACCTCTCTCAAGCGGAGGCTGTTATAGATATCATAAAGGCCAAGAGCGATCTCTCCCTTGGAATAGCTGAGGCTCAGCACTCAGGCCGCCTGAGCGATAAGGTGCGCGAGATCAGAGAGGCACTGCTCGACATACTTGCCGAGATGGCAGTCGACATCGATTATCCCGATGAGGATTACGAGATTGATTCTGAGGGAGCGAACTCGGAGCTTGTGGGCAAACTCCGCTGGGTGATGGCGGATGTCGACGAGCTGCTCGACACTGCGTCCATTGGAAGGATTGCCAGAGACGGAGTGAGAGTCGTCATAGCAGGAAAGCCAAATGCAGGTAAGAGTTCGCTGATGAACGCCCTGCTCGGAGAAGGCAGAGTGATAGTCACGGACGTGCCGGGAACGACCAGGGATACTGTCGAGGAGAGCGCGTCGCTTGGCGGAGTTCCTATCGTGCTGGTAGACACCGCCGGGATCAGGGAGACCGGAGATAAGGTTGAGAAGATTGGAGTTGAGCGCACGACTCAGGCCATAGCCGGAGCCGATATGGTGCTGCTCGTGCTGGACGGAAGCCGCGAGCTCGACGATGAGGACAGTAAGGTGCTCGAGTATGTAGAGCACATGAGCACAGATCATATGCTGGTAGTCATAAACAAGGAAGACCTCGGCAATTCGATTAGCGAAGAGACGGTCAGGGAGAAACTCCCGGGCGTCAGAGTTATAAGGACTTCGCTCGTCGGTAGCGCCGCGACGGATGCTGCGATAAAGGTGTCCGAGACCATAGGAGAAATCTTTGAACTCGGCAGCATCAACACATCCGAGATGAATATAGTCACGAATGAGCGACACGTGCAGATGCTCAGGAATGCCGAGATGAATCTCGACGAGGCCATAAGCATGCTCCAAAACGGAGAGCCTATGGAGGTGGCCGAGCTCTCGGCCCACTACGCCTACGACTCACTGGGTAAGATTATCGGAGAGGATGTCGGAGACGAAATACTTAACACAGTCTTCAGCAAGTTCTGCTTAGGTAAGTAATAGATATAATGATGAAGAATAAGGACTTTGAGATAATCGTAATAGGTGCCGGGCACGCGGGATGCGAGGCCGGACTTGCGGCTGCCCGCCTCGGTGCGCGGACGGCTGTTTTCTGTACGGATCTTGAGTCCGTGGCCATGATGCCTTGCAATCCATCAATCGGAGGCACGGGCAAGGGCCATCTCGTGCGCGAGGTCGATGCACTTGGCGGCGAGATGGGTGTAAATATAGACAAGACATTCATTCAATCCAAGATGCTCAATACATCGAAGGGCCCGGCCGTCCACTCTCTGAGGGCTCAGGCGGATAAGCATCGCTATCACGAAGAGATGCTAAAGACCTTGGAAAATCAGGAGAATCTCGATCTGATAGAGGCTGAGATAGTTGACGTTTGCCTGGGCGGGAAAGGTGAGGTTTGCGGAGTTGTTTCTTCGAACGGAGAGACGTATGAAGCAAAAGCCGTTATAGTTTGCACAGGAACTTTCCTCGCAGGCAGGATATTCATAGGAGATGAGGTATATGAGTCAGGACCT
Source organism: uncultured Eubacteriales bacterium (assembly GCA_902760855.1). Lineage (GTDB taxonomy): Bacteria > Bacillota > Clostridia > Peptostreptococcales > Anaerovoracaceae > Crickella. The sequence goes on along the minus strand of CACWIO010000001.1, from coordinate 2,519 downwards.
GACGGCCTCTCCCCTGCTACGCGGCTCGGAGAAAATCTCAGAGCCAAGGGCCTTCCGATGAGGAGATTCAAGACAGGCACGCCTGCCAGGATGACTGCGGAAAGCCTCAATTACGAAGCGATGCAGGAGCAAAAGGGAGACGAGAGGATCGTGCCTTTTAGCTTCCTGAACGAAGACAAGGAATATGATATAGACCAGATATCCTGCTGGCTCTCCTACACTAATGAGGAGACCCACGGGATTATCATGGATAATATAGAGCGCTCAGCGATGTACTCGGGTAATATCGTGGGCGTCGGACCGCGCTACTGCCCTTCCATCGAGGACAAGGTCTCGAGATTCAGAGACAGGGCTCGCCACCAGCTATTCGTAGAGCCGGAGGGCCTCGATACAAATCTCATGTACATACAGGGCATGAGTTCGAGCTTGCCCCGCGACGTGCAGGAGAAATTCTACTCGACCATCCCCGGCCTTGAAAATGCCGAGATAGTCAAGCACGCCTATGCCATAGAGTACGATTGCATAGATCCCCTCTCGCTCAAGCCAAGCCTTGAAAACAAAGCGATAGAGAATCTTTTCTGCGCCGGGCAATTCAACGGAAGCTCGGGCTATGAGGAGGCCGCATCTCAGGGGCTCATCGCAGGAATCAACGCAGTGTGCAAGCTCAAGGGCAAAGAGCCGCTCGTGCTCAGGCGCGACCAGGCCTACATCGGAGTCCTGATAGATGACCTCGTGACCAAAGGCACAAATGAGCCATACAGGATAATGACTTCGAGAGCCGAGTACCGCCTGCTCCTCCGTCAGGACAATGCGGACAGGAGGCTCACGGAGATAGGAAGAGAGTACGGGCTTGTCACGGATGAGCGCTACGAACGCTATCTCAAAAAGAAGGATAAAGTTGATGCCGAGGTGGAGCGCCTGAGGAATAAACGCGTTGATATTTCAACGTTCAGGAAGTTCCTCGCGGACTGTGGAGAACTTCAGGCAGATACTGCATCCAACCAGACATTTGCCGAGATACTTGCAATAGAGCCGGATATCAAGGACAGCGAGACAGCAGTTCCTCTGGAAAATGTAAGGGGCGATATAAAGTTCGACGACGTTTCATTTAAGTATAAGGATACTGCACACAGAGTTCTGAGACATATTAATCTGGATGTAAAGGCAGGTTCCTATGTGGCGCTGGTTGGCTCTTCCGGTGGTGGAAAGACAACTCTCTGCAGCCTGATCCCAAGATTCTATGATGTTACAAAGGGAAGCATCAGTATTGATGGCAGGGATATAAGAGAGGTTACTCTTTCTAGTCTCAGACAGAATATAGGTATCGTTCAGCAGGATGTATATCTTTTTGCAGGAACGGTATATGAGAACATCAGCTACGGAAAGCCGGATGCATCAAGGGAAGAGATTATAGAAGCAGCGAAGCTTGCAAATGCACATGACTTTATCATGGAGCTTCCAAATGGCTATGATACGGATATCGGACAGCGTGGCATAAAGCTTTCGGGAGGCCAGAAGCAGAGACTCTCTATTGCAAGAGTTTTTCTGAAGAATCCGCCGATACTTATCTTCGATGAAGCCACAAGTGCTCTGGATAATGAAAGTGAGAATATTGTTAAGGAATCCCTGGAGCGCCTGGCTCATAACAGAACAACCTTTGTTATAGCACACAGACTCTCAACCATCAGAAATGCTGAGAGAATTCTGGTACTTACAGAAAAGGGCATAGAGGAGTCAGGAACTCACGATGAGCTGATGGCAAAGCAGGGAATATATTCACAGCTTTATAAGTGGACAAAGTAAGGCTGTTTAGTTGACTAAATGAAATTACAGGAGGAGAACATGGATGATTTTGTAGATGAAAGAGATTTTAAATTACTGGAAACAGATAAGTATACATTTTCTGTATTGAAAAGGATTATTAAAGGTGAGTGCAGAGTGCTTCTCACAGATCATGAGAGACTGATCATATGTCATACAGGAAATCCATTTCCGACATGGGTATGGACTCCTGATGATGCGACAGATGAAGAGATGGAAAGAGCCTTTAAGCTGACAACCGAGAGCTGTCCGCTGGGCGAGGGTTATACCTATAACATTAAGTACAGTCTGGCAGATTACTTTATAAAGAGGGCGGCAGAGGAAGGGCAGAAGCTTTCCATAAAAACTAACATGTTTGCCTATGACTGCCCTGAAATTATCGAACCGCATGTGAAGGCTGAAGGTGAACTGCATCTGTGTACTGAGGACGATATTGAGGCAATAGTTGAATTCAAGAATGCCTTTCATAATGAACTTGATATTGATAAAGAAAGTGAAGAAAAATACAGACAGCAGGCAGTTGAATCTGTGGCAAACAGGAGCTTGTATTTTTGGAAAGATGCTGAAGGAAAGTTCGTAGCCAGCTGCCACTGGCATCCAAATGGAGGGATGGCAGCCATAGGACTTGTATTTACCAAACTGGAAGCAAGAAGAAAACATTTCGCAGAGAATCTGGTTTATAATGTAACAAGGATTGC